>NZ_JXYS01000078.1 GCF_000949295.1 Acidithrix ferrooxidans | reverse complement strand
GGCAATGCCAAGAGATTCACCCGATAGACCTGCACTCTCTAGGATCTTATCGAAGCTAAGAGCTTTCATAGAACGAGTTTCCTATGAGTTCTGGACCGATACTTCTACTATTGATAGTCTTAGCACTAGAGAGATCTACCATCTCAAGGTCAGCCTCAGTAGCTCTTGTTTCTTTAGCGGCTGCAACTTCGGAACGAATTGCATACTTAGTGATTGCTAGATCGACGTATCTGGCAATAATAGGATCTGATTCAAAGAGTGAGGTTACTCCAGAGAGTCTCTGGGCAATTGCATTGGCCAGAGCTGGCCACAATGACTTATCCAGGTCCAGTTCGGTCAAGGTCATTACTATACGTTGACGGGGACCTTTTTCACAGCGGTAGGACTCAACGAGTTGGTACTTACTGTAGCTAACGCCGGTCTTTTTATTAACTGTTGGAGTTTCACGGATAAACACAACAAGACAATAGCACCATGTCAGAGCTAATGCAAGTCATAATCAAAACTACTCAAAAATTAGGACACTACATTCGCGACCCAAAAAGACCTAATACCCATCTACCAGGGCATCTATAAATGACACAAGCCGAAAATCCTCAAAAATCAACTCAAAAGGGACCAATTAGGGCGATTTTTCGGGAAATCTGCGAAAGAAGGGCTAAGATTGTGAGCGCCAGAGTGCCTAGGTGCGAAGCTGTGTCTCCAAATGTGAAGATCACAGACCAACCCCCGAATTAGCCTACGAGCAAAGATGTCAAGCCTATACTGGCGCAAAGCATCGGCTCTTGCGAAGACCTTTAATTTGGTAGTTCAACCGATTTTCAGGGTCATTCTGGACGCAGTAGTCGGCATTAAAATCTGACGGTAGAACCATTCTGAACCTATGGTGTAGGATCCAACTATCGCTCCAGTCGCTCACAGTGGCATCACCTACCCAAGATCTCAAGTCTCTGAAAAGTCACCCCCATCATTCACGACTATATCGACCTCGTAGAAGAAATCACATAAATGCCAAGTGGATAAATAGTTGGCTGCAAGGCTAAAAACGAATAGTCACCACGTTTCGGAAATAGAATCCCGATAAATCGACTGGTATTCCACCGAGATAGCGTCTACTTATCAAGGGTCGCCACCGAATCTAATAACTTTACCGTATATGGATCCTTTGGATTCTGAAGTACTTGCTTTGTTACCCCTTCTTCGACGACCCCACCCTTATTTAGGACCAAAATTCGATCTGTTAGAACTCGAGCACTTAGTAGATCATGCGTGATATACAAAAGACTTAGCCCGTGTTCATTCTGAAGCTCAGTTAGAAGGCGCAATACTCCTGCTCTTAGAGAAACATCCAGCATCGAAACCGGCTCATCGGCGATCAAGAGCTTAGGTTCGCACGCCAAAGCGCGCGCAATTACAACTCGTTGGCGTTGACCACCTGACAGTTGATGGGGCATCTTCTCAGCAAATTGTCTAGCTGGGGTTAGCCCCACTCGATCAAGAAGCTCCTCGACTCGCCTCGTCGCTTGCGATATCGACATTCCCAAATAATTAATACAGGGACGCGAGACCGCATATTCCACACTATGGACAGGATTTAGGGCGCCATAGGGGTCTTGAAAAACCATCTGAACCATTGAATATAGGTTCCGAAGCTCCCGGTGGCCTAGTTTACCGACAGAAAAATCACCAAATATAATGCGTCCCGTATCAGGTTTCTCTAGGCCCGTGATCAACCTAGCAATTGTGCTTTTCCCGCTCCCGCTGGCCCCTACGAGGCCCACCGCCTCGCCCGGAGCAATTTCAAAAGACACATTATCTACAGCAATTAATTTCTCTTTTTTGCCCCTTTTGGATCGGTACGACTTTGTAACTTGGTCAAAGATCATCAACGGAACCGGCTCCATCGCAATCGCTAGAAGTGGACCTTCTATCTCCTCAATTTCGGACAACTTTAACCTCCTTAGCCATGGGAGATACTGGCAATCTTACGTGGCACGCAACTTGAATCAATTCTGAGCGAACGAGACTCGGAGTCTCTAGAAAACAGACTTTGGATGCGAAGGAACATCGGGGTGCAAAAGAGCATCCAGCCACCTCTATGGATAGATCTGGAGGAGTGCCTCCGATATCCTGCAACTCGACCTTGTCGGCCCTAGGGTCCGCATAGCACTTCATTAAGGCTTCGGTATAAGGATGGTGGATTCCAGCGGATGCGACAGTCTTTGATGGTTGGTCCTCGACGACCCGACCTGCATACATTACTAAAGTTCTATCAGTTGCGTCAAGGACAACAGACATGTCATGACTTATCAATATGGCCGTAAAGCCGCGAGATCTTTGCAACGATTTTATAGTCTCCATTACCGATGCCTGAACTATCACATCTAGGGCTGTCGTAGGTTCGTCAAAGACAACCAGTTCCGGCTCAAGAGATAGCGCTAGAGCAATCGCAACACGCTGTCTCATCCCTCCGGATAGTTCATGTGGATAGCGATCTAATACTTCGCTATCAAGTTCTACCATTGAAAGAAGTTCACCACCCCGAGCCCTCACCTCAGAACGGCCCCAGTGCTCCCCTTTTTGAGAATGCGCTTTAAGAACATCCCCTAACTGCTTTGAAATACTACGAACTGGATTGAGTGCGTTCATCCCGCTCTGCAGAACTAGCGCCAAACCACCCCTTCTTTGGTTTCGCAGTTCGGACCCAGTGAGCTCTAAAATATTCGTGCCTTTGAACTTCACTGCCCCACTTTCGATAACGGCCGGGGGACGAAGCATCCGAGTAATGGCAAATCCCAGAGTAGACTTGCCAGAGCCAGATTCGCCGACTATTCCTACAAACTCCCCCCTTTCAAGGGATATGTCCAAATCACGAACCGCACTTATCCGAACCCCTCGCTCAGGTCGATAGCAGACGTTTAGACCCTCTATCTCTAAAATAGGCATCTACTTCTCCCTCAATCTAGGATTAGAAAGTGTGTCAATTCCAAAGTTGATCAATATAAAAGAGAGCGACAAGAGTACAATCGCAATCCCAGGAGCAAATACTAAAACCCATTGTCCGGTCAAAAATGCATTGTCATTCTCGGCCCAATACAATATTGAACCCCAGCTGACGGTGTTTGGATTACCGATTCCCAGAAACTCCAAACTAGAGGCGGCAATCACAGCGGCAGTTGCTGCACCGAAGAAGCTAGCGGCAGCCAAAGATACCATGTTCGGGAGTATCTCCTTGAATACTACCCGCAGAAGCCGTTCTCCAGAAAAAGAAGCTGCGCTAACAAAGTCTCTACTACGCAAAGTCGCTGTCTGACTTCTAATCACGCGTGCGCCAGTCGCCCAACCTGTAAAGCCTATAACGAATAGAATCATCCACATGGAGTTGCTTCTTAGGTAAGTGGCAATAACTATCATCAGCGGAAGACCAGGAAGTACTAGAGCGAGGTTGGTAGTAAAACTAAGCACCTCATCGACAATTCCCGGACGATAGCCAGAAACCAGCCCAATGGAAAGGGCTATCAATGTTGCCAAAAGACCCGCACCGAGACCTACGAGTAATGATACCCGAGTACCGTAGATCATCTGAGATAGCACATCCTGCCCGTTCCCAGTCGTTCCAAGCCAGTTCGTTGCGTTGGGGTTCTGATAAGGTTTAAAGTTTGTTGCTGTTGCCGAATGCGGTGCAAGTATTGGTGCCATGACCGAGACAAATATAAAGAAACCAAGGATCACTAAACCCACTCGTGATTTCTTGTTCCGCCAAAGAGTCGACACGGCCCGAAGGATAAAAACAAAGGGTCCGGGAAGTTTGGGACGATTGTAACTTGATTTGGACTCTTCGTTTAAAGGGCGCGCATCGTCTTCAGCGACAACAATCTCAACGGTGACACCTTTAATAATATCACGACGCTTATTACGGAAACTGATCATTGCCGCACCCTCGGATCAAGAAGTCCATAGAGAAGATCCGCTACAAAAATTGTCACCAACATGCTGACAGTAATCATTAAGAAAATCGTCTGCATAAGTGGGTAATCGCGATTGTTCACTGCGGTTAGCAACAAACTACCAACCCCCGGATACCCAAAGATACTTTCCACGAGCACCGAGCCTCCTATAACAGAACCAAGGGCAAGACCAAAACTCGTAACGTTTGGCAGAAGAGCATTTCTTGCAACATACAAGAACGCAATCGTTTTGTCCCTCAAACCATTTGCTTCCCCAAAGAGTACATAATCTTCGCCGAGGGTGTTTATCATGTTGTTCCGCATCCCTAGGACCCATCCCGCTAGGGATGTTATTATCAAAGTAATGGCTGGAAGAATGCTATGGATGAATGCATTACCCAGGAAAGACAACGACAAACTAGGGGTAAGGCCCGGCGTATATCCACCAGTAAGCGGCAACCAATGGTACTTGAATCCCATAAAGTAAAGGAGTAGAAGACCAAGGAAAAAAGGTGGAAATGCGGAAAAGACAGTAGAACCAACCGTTACTATTGAATCGACTCTACTCTGCCTCTTCCAGCCGGCATACACACCTAACATTGTTCCCACCAAGAAGGCTAAAACCGTAGTCGTCCCAACAAGAACCAAAGTCCACGGCGCGGCTGCCATAATTGCACGGCTTACCGACTCGTCGGTTATTGAATAGGTCATTCCGAAACGAAATCTAAAGATATTCAAGAGATAGTCCCCGTACTGAATCAAAAGACTCGTATGTGGAAGTCCTAGCTGAATTTCAATAGCCCTTTTAGTCGCATTGGTTACCACTTGACCGCTAGCCGCTAACCGCATCAGCGTCGCCTGCACCGGCGAGCCAGGCATAAGCCGAGGGACGACAAAATTAAGCGTCACCGCAGCCCATATCGTGACAAAAAACATTCCTACTTTACGAACGAAGTAACGCAACTTTGCCTCCCCCCCCTATAATCTGCTTATTCATCGCATCGAGCCAACAAAGGCTACGCTGGGCTCACATGCATCAAGATTGCCAAAAGATCGTCATTCCACGTAGCGGGGAGAGTGTAGGGATTGCTTGCAGATGGCCAACCTACCCAGTGACGAGTTGAGAATAGCCCCCACATGCCGCCGTAGTAAAGATCAATGAACGGAACTTGGTTGTACATCAGTGACTGCAACGGATATGTCGCTTTTATCATAGAAGTTGCAGAAGTTGCAGCAGCTAACTGATTTAATTGCTGGTCAACGGTGGGGCTGTTGAATCGCTCCCAGTTGCTAGCCGTAGATGAGTTCACTGGAGCAGCAAATGAACTATTTAGTGCAGGATTGAAGGCGCTGTATGCACTGCCGCTGCCTCCGAATGTACCAATAGCAGCCTGGAACTGTCCGGACTCGGTGTTTGTCGTGTAAACAGCCGAAGTTGGTTCATTTAGAGTCGCATTGATTCCAACGCTTGCTAAATTCGCAGCTATCTGTTGCGCAGCCCCGACCCAGTCGCTGTAGTTGTTAGGCTCCATTATCGAAAAACTTACCTGGACGCCCGCTGAGTTGACTAGCTTCCCATTACTTAGAACATAACCAGCCTTCTTGAAATCAGCCAATGCCTTAGTAGTGTTCATGGTAACAAGCCCATTGTTAGGTATAGCGGGATTAGCCCACGACGACTGACCAGGAAGAATTAGGCCGGTTTGAGGGGCAACATTTTCAACTCCAAAAACCGCTTTGTTTTCAACGGCCTGGCGGTCGATAGCCCAAGAAACTCCTTGACGGAAGTTGGGATTATTAAATGGTGCCTGAGTTAAATTCATAAATAACGAGATCACGCCTCCGGCCGGGAACCAATATTTGTTATGAGCTGGATCACGGGCCACAAAAGTCTTTTGTACGTCAGGAAAATAATTGTACGAAAAATCATACGTTCCCGAAGCTACTAAAAGCTCATTAGTGGTTTGACTCGACGAGCCCACCAGGAAGGCAACAGTCTGGGGTTTTACTTGGCCTGACTCAAACGACAAAGGATTCTTTTTGAGAACCATCTTTGTTGGAGCAAAGGTATCAAAGGTGTAAGGGCCAGTCACTACTGGCGTCTTCGCAGTATAGGTTACAGGATTGGCCACCTTGGACCACACCGCTTGCGAGACTATCGGAACTGAGGCGAGTGAAAGATTCAGCGGCACATCAGGAGTGTTTAGATTAAAGGTCACAGTATTACCACTCGTGGTAACAGATGTCACCTGCTTCCATATTCCACCACCATCAAGAGCGGGGAACTTCTTCAACATATTGAAGGTAAAGACAACATCCTTGGCAGTAAATGGCGTTCCATTGCTCCATTTGATGCCACTTTTAAGCGTAAATTCAAGAGTGGTCGAATTCAGCGCCTTGAATGACGTTGCGAGCTCAGGAGACATTGTCCCATTGATCGGATTTACCAACATCAAGGTGTTATACATCAGATCGACGCCCATGTTACCGTTAAACGGATTGAGATTTAAGACCGTAATCGGTGACGTCGAACCCTGAATAGTCAATTGAGTTGTAGTTGCAGCTGACGATGTTGTCGTAGCCGACGACGAACTGCTGCTACTGCCACTGCCACAGGCTGCTAAAGTCACGGCGAAGGCCCCCGTTATCGCTGCACTGCGAGTCACAAATCGAAATCTCGAGCCACGCCCTTCTATGTTTCGCTTGTTATTATTATACATTTTTCTTCCCCTTTAGCATTTGATCTTCATTTACTTCTGGCAAGCTCCGCCTAGACCGTTAGCGGAGATACCTCATTAGCATCAACTTTGTCTGAGCTCAAGGCGCCCATAACCAAAAGATGTCCCCATGCTCTAGCGCATCAGGTCTCAACCTGTGCACACTCAACCCATATTGCCGTTTGAAAGTAGGCAACCTAAAAACTCGACGCCATTTACACAGACATCACCTCCTTTGTATCTATTCAACGGCTGAGAACCGCGTCACAATTTATCGACAGGACAGAGTCGCAAACGAACCACGCTTGGATGGGGCAGGAATACTTTGACCGCGATCGTTCCTTTTATCGGATTTTGGTTAGCAAGAGACTCTTCGAAAAGGTAATCCCAACGGCGAAGTTCGTCCCATTGTTCGGAATCTGGCCAAGCCACTCCCTCTGGTAGATGTCGAATGATGTTCGAATGTTCCTCATCCACACGTGCGAGCGACAAGCGGTACGTGTTTGGCTGTAACCCAGCAATATTTAAAGTTACTTCCCTGCTGAGGCGCTGATCACCCCTCATAATTTCCGTGTTGATCGTTCCATTCCAGATCAGAACATCAACGTCACTGACGTCGTTCTTAGTGGCACTAACGTGAATAGTTCCAACATCACCAGCAACATTGGTTTGAAGCACCGTATCGCCTTGATGCGCCGCAAGATGGACCCCCCAATATCTTGGCTTTGCCAAATTGCCCACACTGAGAAGACCAAAACCATCATGAAATAGTCGAGGGGGGCGACCCAACTCCTCAAAGTGATCGCTCACCACCCAGTATGCCAAAGAGTCCATTCGGCCCTGCACTGCTTCGTATCCAAGGAGCACAAAAGGTGCTCCCGCGACTGAATCGTGCACTGGACCGAAATGGGTGCTCCCGATTCCCCATTCAGTCCAGTAAATCGGGATATCCCCAAATCCATATCGCTCGAGGACGGGCCGAAGGTCGAGCGGAAGGTTCCCATAGGTGTGAGTAGACACGAAGTCAAGAGGTATCCCCCTCTCTTTAGCGTGGGATGCGAGGGCCTCTACCCATTCACACGCTGCGCTAGAGGGACCGCCAACTTTTATGTCGGAACATACACTTTTGACAGCCAATGCCGCCTCGTCATAGAGTTGAAGGTACTCGTCGCGACTTCCCGTCCAAAACACCTCCAAGTTAGCCTCGTTCCAAACCTCAAAAGGCCATTGAACAACTTCGTCAAGTCCATATCGGTCAACCAAATGTTCCACAAAGGCTTGAATTAGTGCGTACCATTCCTTCCAATCCGTGGGAGGCGAGATTATTCCTCGATATGTAAAGACGGTCTTAGTGGGGTCGCTGGCAAGGGCTTCTGGCATGAAAGACAATTCGACTACGGGACGGACCCCCAACTTCAAGAGTTGGTCATATACATTGTCGATAGCCGCAAAATCAAAGACTAAAGTACCGTCAATCCTCCGTCGAGCCACACCCAGATCGTCATGAAAAATTGCATGGGCACGTATCCATTTCACACCCAAATCATCGTGTGCTCGACGAATGGACTCCAAGAATTCAGCTCCTATCTGATTTCCAAATGAATCCGCTCCCACCATCAATTGAGAGAGTCTCTCTGATCCGACCATCTCCCAGACTCGCTCTAATTTTCCAGTTTCAAGCGCCGCGTCAACTTCGATCCGCACTTGTCCAACTTCCACGAAGGCCTTAGTGGTGGCTGATATTTGGTGCGACCAGTTCTTGGGCAAATGTTCTGGAGTGGCGATTGCGCCCACTCGAAACCCGTAAATCACGTGATCCAGAAGTCCTGTTACCACAAAGTGATTACCTGGAACCGCGACGACGTCACTTCCTCCGTGTCGCAAAAGGATTGACGCCTTGTTGGGCTCATCTAGTTGGATTACGTAACCTGACGCGCTGCTCACCGAATCCCATGACAGTGTGATCGATCCGACACCAGGCACTGCTTTCAAATTCCCGGGCGAGGGCAAATCCAAACTTGATCCAATTTGATCTGATCTATCGTAGATTCTATTTTCCCAATCAGCTCGGGCATCTAGGGCTTCAGTCATTCTTTGATCCTTTCTTCGAGTTCGTATTCGCCTTGCCGCATCCACAGCTTTTGCGAAATACTGACTCCGTAGATAAATAGATAGTTTTCGTTCCAGCCTTGGGATCACGTAGCCTTGCGAACAGCAGCTGAACAGCTTGTTCGCCAAGTTCACGCATTGGCTGTTTGACCGTTGTGAGTGAAGGATTAACATGTCGAGCAACGGCAATATCATCAAAACCAGTGATTGCAACTTCGCCTGGGATAGAGATCTTCGCCTTGTTGAGAACATCCATCGCGCCAATAGCCATCTCGTCATTTCCAAATACAATGGCTCGCGGCGGCTTAGCGGATCCAAGCAGTTGCCACATTGCTTTTTTTCCACCGGCTTCTGTAAATCCGCCATCAGCGGCCGGTTTTTCCGGAACGGGCAACCCCGCCGCTTCGAGAGAGTCACAGAAACCTAAAAACCGTTCATGGGAGTCAGGTGATCCTTCGGGTCCCCTGACGTAGACCAGGTCTTGATAACCATGTACCTCAATTAGATGCGAAGTCATTTCACGCGCTCCAGATCTATTGTCCACAACAACATGGTCGAATGATTTGCGCCCCGGCTTGTGCGCCAGCAATACCACTGGTACCGTTCGAGCGATCAACGCAACATCCTTGTCAGACAAGCTTCTCGACATGATTACGAGTCCATCAACCTTGCCTGCGACTGAGTACGCCAAGGATTTCCCGCCAGAAGCTCGGACGGCTGCTATCAGCACCGCCTGACCGGCGGCTGCCGTCACTCGCTCTGCTCCGCGTACAACTTGATCTACATAAAGAGGTGACTCTTCTTCCCCGACTCCAAGTTCCCCCAGATCGGGAAAGAGTAAACCTATAATCCCAGCCTTCCTTGTCGCGAGGCCGCGAGCCGCCCCGTTGGGTACCCATCCGAGTTCGAGAGCAACGCTCAAAACCCGCTCCCTAGTGGCCGGCGATCCAAAAGACTCATCCTGCATTACCCGAGAAACCGTCGTCGTGGAAACCCCGCATCGCTTTGCTACGGCATATATGGTCGGCCTTTGACTCACCTATTCCCCCAATTCGTTCCCTAAATGCTTGTGTACCGCTTAACAATACCATGGGGCTTCATCTTGTCAAGTTCACCTAAGAAACTTTCTCAATCCATGATCCGCATCATCCAGTGAGAAGACTAAATCATGCCCTCTAAAATCACAATATCTCCATATCGCAGACCAATCAAAGAGACTAAATCACATTGCACGCAACGCTTTAAATTATGTTGGATTAAAGTGCATCCGCAATCGCTTGAGGAAATACGCACGGAGAGAAATTCAGCTAAAGATTCAAACGCGGTATTTTTAAGAATTAAGTAGACTCTGATCAGCTATTATACCAATCATCTTGAGCGCAAAGCGTTATCCTTACCCAAATTCTTGAACCACAGTGAAATGGCACATGCGATACATCCCACAGTCAATGATTCGCAGCCTTAGTGAAATAGTCATCTAATTGAAAACATGTCTTACACCCAATGAGCAACATCGGTCGCGAATCTATCCAATAAATTAGTTAGACTAATTAAAAATAAATGATTAATTTGTACACTCAGTCGCCAGAAAAATCGGCCTGAACGTGATAAGCGCTTAACATGCCCTTCCTCCGCTCGCAAGATAGGCAGGCGACCTTCGAAAGAGCGACAAGCTATAGCTCTCTGTCTCGAGTTCCGCGCTAAAAATATCTTAAAACTCCCCTATCGACAACCAACCCACTGAATGATACGCTCGGAAAATCTTGGCGGATCTAAGTTTTTTTCAAGGAGTCATCATCGTGCGAAGGCTAAAGAGGGAGTCATCAGACATACTCACCTAAAGTCCCTAAATGACGCTCAAGACACGCTTCCTCTGGAACGGGTCAGACGAAAATTCGATTTCGGTGTCACTAAAGAAATTGACAGTTACCCGGTTAATGGTCCAAATTGAATGTAATTTTTAGATCTAGCTACCTTTGGGACTCAGCGACTTTTAAGAAAATCTATGGAGCTTTTTTGAATTAGTAGTAATGGACAAATTTCAATTCCTAGATCTTCGTAGATTCATTTGAGAGGCTAGACAATCAAGTGACACCTAGGTCCTATGGTTTGCAATCAATCTTCGTCTAGTCTGCCGTGAGAAAATTCAATACACATCTATGCCGTTAGGAACCAGAAAATTGTTCTGAATTAGAGTGCACATTTCCCTGCGAAATCCACGGTTCCACCTAGCGGGAGCCTTCGTTGAACACCACATCTCAAACGACAATATTCTTCAACATCTTTGCTTGACTACCTTAGGATGTTTCAGGCATCTCTTTCAGATAGGCCATAGTTCATTGTCTACGTGGTGGATTCAAAAATCATAGGGCTGGCGATAAATCAATTAGGAGCTTTCGTTCCCGGTCGTCGCCAAGGCGTCCCAAGGCGTCCCAAGGCGTCCCATGGCGGTCACACCAGCGGTCAACCCAAATACGTCTCGTGCGAAAGATTCTCTAACAGGCTGGGCAGGCAGGCATTTACTTCCGATCCTTAGAATAATCTGGACGATAATAACCACTAGCGCCCAGCCGCCAGATAATAACTCGGCGTGCAGAGTAAAACAGTCCATCATTCCGAGACGATCACCACCACTACAAGAAATCCGGCGACCGTCTTTGAAGACTTCGCTCCCTTTTCGAATTTGTCACTCCCATATCTTCCTAAATCACTATTTTTCAAATTTACAACTACTGAATATCAAATCTGGTCAAACCCCCGAAACCACATCGAAAACTATAGATTCGACTTTGTGAGCTTCAATATGATCCTCAGACCGATCTAACGCCACTGTCCAAAAAAAATTGGGTCACTTCTCAACCTAAAAGCACCACAGCGCCTACCTTTATGTAATTGAACGGGCTCCATCCTCAACGACAACGGGACGATTAAGCCAAAGGAACCTTCGTACATAACTTTGAGAATCTAGTACCAATCTCTCAATTCATAGGGGCTTTAGGATGAGTGCTACTTCTATTAGATATCCAACCTATACAGAGACTCCCTAGATATGCGAAACCATTGTCAAAGACCCCTCCACTCATAAAGGGAGTGAACGCCCACCAAATTGTGAGACCCTGAATTTGGATTCGTATTACAAAAAAGCAAGTTTTACTCTGGCAATTCAAATAGTGTCTGATCTAGCCATCAGCTTTGGACTATAAATATAAAGACGCACATTCCGAACTTGGGACCAGACAGTTGAAGAGCCTTTTTGATAAATATGAAATTTCAAGTTATGAACTTTCAAGCAGATCATATCTCGCCCCACATGTAACAAACATAAATCGAAGAGACCGCTTCAGCCAACGCTACATAAGCTACCTAAAAGAGCGAGCGATAAACCAAGTTGGAATAATCGTCACAGAATACGCCAGTGTTACAAGTGATGACTGGCCCTATGAGTATGCTCCACTTGCTCCTCTGCTTGGGCCATCTCTTCGTGGCCTCGTCGACCAAATCCATGAAACTAACGCCAAGGTAATCTTTGGATTAAGCCATAGCGGTGGCCAAGGCTCAAGTGCGTATTCTCAACAAGTCCTCTTGGGACCTAGCCCATTTCCAGAGACAAATTCACGAGAGCTTTGTACTGGTGCATCACACGATCAAATCAATGAGATAATCAATGGCTTTTGCAATGCCTGCAAAATCGGACTCGAGGCTGGTTGTGACGGTATTGAGATCAATGGAGGACAGTTTTCTCTAATTCGCCAATTTCTCTCGTCGCTAACCAACGTCCGAGACGACGAGTATGGTTCTGATAGGCTTCGGCTTCTGAACGAGCTCACCGAAGCGACTCGCAAAATTATGGGTAATCGCCTAATAGGCCTTCGCCTATCGATCGACGAATTAGCCGCTTGGGGAGGAATCAGCCCCGAAAATGCTCACGAAATTACCGATCAATTTCGAGATCGCTTTGACTACATCGCGATCGAGCGCGGTGGAATTTACAGTCAAAGCGAGACCGACCCAGACTTTCACGCTGGCATCCTCTTCATGGCTGATGCCATAAAGAGGATGCCGCCAAAGGTCGAATCACGCCCCCGAATCGTCTTTGGTGGTGGAATCTACACGATCGAAGATGCCAACTTCGCTCTAAATGAGCTAGGTGCGGACCTGGTCGATCTAACAAAAGTCTTGATCGCCGATTCCATGTTCGTAGCCAAATCAGCCAAAGATCTTGCACCAACCCCATGTATTGCATGCAATCGCGGATGCTGCGTGAGAGATTCCAGAAACCCTCCGATCTATTGCACTGTAAACCCACGCGTCGGAAATGAGGACACCCAGATAAAGACCCAGATAAAGTCTGTGACTCATCGAAATTTAATGGACAAGCCCAAGCCACGTCTATCTATAGTCGGCGGTGGAATAGCCGGCATGCACGCGGCTCTTGAGGCTGTTGGTCACTTCGACCAAGTCACCATCTATGAAGCTAGCTCGCATCTAGGTGGCCTATTGGCAAAATACTCCCCATTTCACCCTAACTATCACATGCAGGCGCTTCTCAGCCACTACATCAAACAGATCAATGAGAGCCCCATAAAATTGCTCTTAGAATACGAGGTGGATCCAGATGAATTGATGGAGCGACAGTCGTCCCTAAACCCAATCATCATTGCATCAGGCTCTCAATTCAATACCACCATTCCAGTCCATTGCGACCTTGGACAATTCGATTCAGGGCCAAGGGTAATCTCGCCAATTGAGCTCTTTAGTAAGGCAGAAGAGCTCGCCGGAAAATCGATAGTTATCTATGATCCAATTGGAGCCGAAACCGCGGTTGCACTAGCTGACTTTTTGATCCTTCGAAATATCTCCTTTCACTTTGTCACCACTGATTCAATCATTGGCACAGGCCTCTCTCTTACCAATGACTTAGTTGGCGCAAATCATCGACTACTTAGAAGTGGGAACGAAGTCACCTACGAGGCCGTCTCCCCAATAGTCCAACACGACGGACTCCATCTGATAAGCTCCTTTAGCTCCGAGCCGATCAGTATTCCTTGTGACATTATCGTCGATGCTTCGCCTTATAGGGCAAATGACATACGATGGCGCGATCTTAATTTTGAATTAATCGGTGACGCACAAGCTCCACGAACGCTGGCCCATGCAACCTATGACGCAAAAGTCGCGATCGAGGGAGTCATCGAAAAACTCTATGCATCTACAAATCAAGGGGGCCACTAGAGGTGTACGACTACCTATTTTCACCCCTCAAACTTGGGCCAATCACGCTTTCTAATCGAATAATCTTCTCGGCGCATTTAACCAACTATGCCGTTGATCAGCTTCCGACTGACCAACACGTAAAGTACTATCAAGCCCGTGCAAATGGTGGAGCAGGTCTGATCATCACCGAGGAACACTCGGTCCATCCCACCGATTGGCCCTATGAAAAGCTGATCCACGGCTTCGACAAAAAAGTAATCGAGGGATACAGGGCTATTACTAACGCAGTTCACGCTCATGGAACGCCAATCTTCGCACAGATCAACCACAACGGCTCTCAAGCATCGGGTATGTACTCAAGAAGAGCGGTCTGGGGAGCATCGCCAATCTATGACCCCTTATTTAGAGAAGTTCCCCACGAAGTAACCGAAGATGAGATCTTCGAAGTGATCGATGGATACGCCAACGTAGCCAAAAATGCCATCGAGGGAGGTTTCGACGGGATCGAGCTTCAATGCTCTCACTCTTCGATCGTGCGGTGTTTTCTATCGGGCGCGACCAACCATCGCTCAGATAGGTGGGGCGGGGATCTTCAAAATCGTTCGAGATTAATGCTCGAGATTATCGATCGTGTTCGCGCTACTATTGGCCCCGACAAGGCACTGGGTGTTCGGATCTGTGGAGATGAGCTAATCGAAGGAGGGATGCGAATCGACGAAGCGGTTGAAGTCGCCAAAGCGGTCGATGCCACAAAGTCAGTCGACTACATAAATACCTCCATTGGCGTTGCAACCGCCTCTCTCTTTGCCATCGAAGCCTCGATGGCGATACCACCTGGATACAGCCTCTTTATCCCAAGCGCCATTCGAAAAGAGGTCTCGATACCAGTTGTTGGAGTTGGAAGATTCAAAGATCCACTTCAAGCTGATAAGGCAATCGCCTTAGGCCACTGCGATCTAGTCGGAGTCGTTAGAGGACAGATCGCTGATCCAGACTTCGCCAATAAAGCAAGGGGTAAGGATCTTCAAGCTATTAGGTACTGCCTCTCTTGTAATCAAGAGTGTGTCGGTCGCATGGGACTCAATCGATGGCTTGGCTGTATTGAAAATCCAAATACTGGACGAGAGGCAACTCCCGAAGAAAAGGTGAACTTTCGATCCAAAGCAAAGGGCCAAGACTATCCAAAGGTCGCAATTATCGGGGCGGGACCCGCTGGCCTACAGGCTGCTATCTCTCTTAGCCAAGCCGGCGCAATAGTTGCCCTAATTGAGGCGAGCCCAAATCCCGGAGGCCAAATCCTTCTTGGCGCTAGTCTCCCCGCTCGAAACGAGATTGGCGACCTGGTTAGAAATCAGCTAAATGCACTTCGAGAACTTGGAGTTGAGATAACCACCAACACCAAGATAACTGAAGACGATTTAGCGGAGCTCAATGCGGATGCAATAGTTGTGGCATCTGGCTCATCACACAACAAACCATATTGGATCTCTGACTATCAGGGGTCGGACGAAGATCAAATGAGCATCAGCGACGTCAACTGGCTCTTTGAGAAAAGGGTCCAGCCCAAGGCAGGCGAGACCGCAATCATCTTTGATGAATTAGGCTTTCACCAAGCCACCTCGGCTGCGACCTATCTCTTGGACCGGGGGGTAAATGTCGTCTTTATCACCCCCTCGATGGTTATTGCTCAAGACCTTGGAGTTACCTTGGACTTGGAGCTGTGGAGGGCGTCGATGGCGGGACGAAATATTACCTTCTTGCGAAATACCCTTGGAACCCATGTCGCTCAAAAAACCCTTGGAACCCTAAATCATATAATCGGTAAGACCGATTCAATCTATGGAGATCATCTCTTTTTAGCCACCCATAGACGCTCCAACAACGAGCTCTACCATCACGCACTCCAAGCCAAAATTCCAGCCATTGCCATTGGTGACGCATTGTCGCCTCGGCGCGCACATAGCGCGATCTTAGAGGGCCAAAGAGCACCCCAAAGTCTTGCTTTGGTACTAGGGGAATCTCGCTCATCTCGCCTTGGAGCCCTTAGGTGATCAAAAACAAACTATCGCCTAACTCGAGACCGTCAAATAACCCCTCAGCTTCAAATCCACAAATAATCGTAGTGATAGATGGGCCATATGTACCGGGTCCACTAAATGCGATCTCTTCAAGATCGATCTCAATCAATCTTGCGATCATGGTCCATCGCTCAGCCCTAAAAGAGGCGCTCTTGTCACTTTCCAAAGCCCAAGAAAAAGCACGCGTCAATCTCCTTATCCTAGAAGACGACTCCAGTGAGGCCAAAGCAACGGCCCTTGGCGAATTGATCCAAAGACACGCCAATCAAAATGTCGTAATCGTCGGAACTGCTCAGATAATCGCATTAGCCGGTCGTCTAAGTGCAACATTGAATCGACTCGCTATCGGACCCTTAGAAGAGGTACGAGCTCAAGCCTTTAGAGTCAGAGAGAGATCGAAAAAAATCCGCTGCTACCCCATCGCTCAAAACAACCTGATCGCTTACTACCTCCATAACGACCACAGAGGAGCCAAATCTAATCAATCCCAAGAGCTCAGCATCGCCGCTAACCACGCAATGAGATGGATTGAAGATCATCTCTCAAGCCAAGTGCCATCGATGCAATCCTCCACAGACTCCCCCGATATTCCCGGCGAAATCGAAGACAATCTCGCCAATGACTTAGCATACGAACTGGCAAATGCCATGGGAAATAAACTGGCAAAAGGCCAAGCCAACGACAATAATAATGACAACGATGACGACAACGAATCTTGTGCACCCGGGCAACTACCACTTCTTACTAGCACTCATCTCATCTATAAAGACGGAGAATGCCTTGGGCATTTGATTGGGGAGTTAGCAACATCAAAAACCTGGCAACTTACAAATGATAAGGGTGACCCTATAATTTCGACCACCGTCATCGAAGTTGCCAAGGATCAAAGTGCTGGATTATTCGATGCTCCAATTGTCTTTGGGATCGGAGCCGGAGTTGGATCCAAAGCTGCCTTTGCCAAAGTGGTAGAAGCAGCCAAACTCCTTGAGGTTCAATACGGGGCCACAAGGGTAGCCTTTGACTTTGGTTGGTGTGGCCACGATAGGCAAATTGGAACTACTGGCATCTCGATAGAGCCAAAACTCTATGTGGCCTTTGGAGTTTCTGGGGCGCCTCAACACATGGGTGGAATCGCTCGAGCCCAGGAGATGATCTCAATCAATATAGATGAGGGTGCGCCAATTACAAATTCGGCCGACCTATCCATAAAAGCAGATGCAACAGCGGTGATCGAGGCAATAATAGCTCGAGTAACATCTAATGCCACTTCCACCACTTCGAACTAACAAAGGGCCATAGTTGACAAAAGACCATAACCCAAATGTCGAATGGGACGTAATCGTGGTAGGTGCCGGCCCCGCGGGCTCAAGCGCTGCAATTAGCGCTGCCAGGTTGGGCCTTTCGGTATGTCTAATAGAACGAGGAAGAGCTCCTGGCTCAAAGAACCTCTTTGGCGGGGTCGTCTACCCTGCTATCTTATCGGAGCTAATTCCTAACTTTTTAGAAGATGCCCCGATAGAACGAGCCATCTCACGAAGAGTTACGATGGCAATAGATGGCAATAGATCCACCTCACTGGTGGTTGACAACCCCAACTGGGTAGATGAGATTCCAAATGGATTTACCGTAAAGCGCTCCCTCTTTGACTCTTGGTTGGCCGACCAAGCGGTAAAAGAAGGCGCCACTCTGCTAAATGCAACGACAGTTACCTCCCTAGATCGCTCCCTTGCAAAAAACGCAAAGACGCTTGTCTATACGGATCGGGGCGATATTCCACTTAGCGCCAAGGTGGTGATCGCAGCCGATGGTGCGAACTCGTTCATAGCTAAAGAGGCTGGCCTCTTTAGCGAGCTCAGTTCGCACCACTACACCCTTGGGGTCAAAAGAGTAATTGAACTAGACGAGACAACAATAAACGAACGCTTCAATCAGCCAGATAGCTTACAGGGCACCGATATTGAGATCCTTGGGTGCACCATGGGAATAAGCGGAGGGGGGTTCTTATACACCAATCGGTCATCGATCTCAATTGGTGTCGTCCTCTCGCTCGATTCTTTTTCAAAATCTAAAGTTCGTTCTGAGGAGATCCTCTCTGGGTTGTGCAACCACCCATCGATCAAAGACCTCATAAAAGGTGGAACTGACTTAGAATATGGTGCTCATTTGATTCCTGAAGCAGGAAAAAAAGGTTGGCCCGAGCTCTACAGCGATGGCCTTTTAATCGCTGGTGACAGTGGATTTATGTGCCTAGCGGCTGGCATATGGCTCGAAGGTGTCAACTATGCAATAGCATCAGGAGATCTAGCCGGTAGGGCTAGCGCACAAGCTATTAGAAAAGGCGACGTTACAAAAGAGGGCCTCTCGATCTACAAGAGACAGATAGATGAGAGCTTTGTGGGTAAGAATCACTCTAGATTTCAATCAGCCCCAGAGCTGGTGATGTCTCCAATCGTACAAAACAAGATGCCCAAACTCGCTTGCGACATCTTTGACGAACTCTTCAAAGTGCGAGACCCCCTCCCAAAGGTTGGTATTCCAAAGGCGATATTCTCGGCGATAAAGGCAAACAAGATCTCAAAGAAAGAGTTGATTCAACTAGGAATCAGAGGGTTTCGATCGTTCAAATGAATAAATTTACCAATGAAACTACAAGGTGAAGATGACGCCCGACAACTCCCCAAAGATCGTATTCAACCGCCCAAAAACCACAGTTGCTCCAAAGAAAAATGACCAAATCATCGTCGATGATGTTCTTGAGAATGTGAACTTTAGGATCTCATCTAAAGCCCACATAGTCTTAAATTCAACGATCTGTGAAGGCTGCTCAGATCGTCGATGTCTCATAGCCTGTCCAGCCTCATTATTTGTTGAAACTTCAAATGGTTCGATGATCTTCAACTACGAGAACTGCTTTGAATGTGGGACCTGCTATTTGGTCTGCAACCAAGAGGGCGCAATCACATGGAACTACCCAACTGGCGGCTATGGTGTAGACTTTTTGCACTCCTAGTCACGCAGACAACCTAGCTAAGTCGCAACTTTGTGCGGCGCCTTGCCTATTTCTTTGACTTTTCGTTGGCCCATCTTTCGCAGAATTCCCGAAGAATCGCGCCAATTGGCCCCTTTTGAGGCGATTCTGGACGATTTTCGACTGAGGTGATTTACAGAAGCACTCGTAGATGGCTATTAGGTCTTTTTGGGTTGCGAATGTAGTATCCTAATTTTTGGCTAGTTTTGATGCTAACTTGCATTACCCCTGACATGGTGCTATTATCTTGTTGTGTTTATCCGTGAAACTCCAACAATTAACAAAAAAAACCGGCGTGAGCTAGTCAGGTAAGCACGACCCATTGCTGAGCCGTGCTTATCCCGTTTTATGTGGCTAATAATTATTATCAGCAGTTGTTGGGGCGGAAGACGTCAGTGCATTTGCTGAAAGGGACCACTATCGATCCTCGCCCTATTTTTGGCTACGGTAGATCTTCCAGCAAGGACTCGGGATGGCTAGGAATCCTCAAGTGAGCGAGCTGGCCAGTAAAGGCGCGGAATATCAAAACTGTCATTTAGAAATGGCTTAGTTGATAAGAAAAACGCATTGGCATAGAATTACACAAACCACTTATAAAGAGCTTTGGAATGCCGAAATGACCATTTGGGTATTTAGCTGGCCAAGCGGGATTGGCCTTGGATTACCAAAGTCGCAAATGTAATGCCTGATTGTAATGCCTGATTGTAATGCAAAGAAAACGATAACATGAGGCAGGGCCTAGGTGATTGGGTCAGTGTGCCGCTCGCCAATCACGAAGGGCTGTTTTTTATTGGTCAAGCAATTTTAGCGAAACTGCTGGCGGAGTTTGTATTTCAAGACCTTGCCACCCACCGTCTCTGGCAATTCTTCGACAAAGATTACCGATTTCGGAGTTTCAAAGCCTGCGAGGCGCTCGCGACAAAAAGCTATGATCTCGCCTTCGCTTGTGCCTCCGAGTTCGAGGGGAACCACCACTGCAGTAACCGCCTCGCCCCAACGTTCATCTGGGACTCCAATAACCGCAGCCTTTGTAACCCCGGGGTGCTGGTGCAAAATCGCTTCCACACGAATCGTAGAGACATTTTCACCACCAGATTTCACTATATCCTTGAAGCGATCGACCATAATGCGAAGACCTTGCTCGTCATAGACACAGCTATCCCCTGAATGAAACCATCCGTCACGAAAGGCTTCTCCGGTGGCGGCGGCATCGAGATAGTATCCTGCCGTAACAGCTGGCGATCGATAGATCGCCTCACCGGCCACCCAGGGCTGGCCCTCGAGTGACTCGCCCATAGCGTCAACGACCACCGATGCCAGCATGGGGTTTGGCACCCCCACGTAGTTGTGCTCCGGTGCAGTTCTCTCATAAACTTCAGGCCATTTATCTGGCCAAAAGCGATGGCAGGATATGCACTCAGTTTGACCAAAGATCTCTACTGCAACAAGATCGGTGCCGGCGCGTTCTTTGAGAATTTGAAGGGTCGCAGGCGACAATGCCGCCCAGCCATAGACGATCACACTGAGACTAGAAATATCATGTTCGCCACTATCGGTCGCGACCACTTTGGCAAGAGCATTTACCATCGCTGGTGATCCACCCCAGAGTGCGGTAATCTTCTCTTGGGTGATTGCCGCTACGATCGATTCCGCTACCGGGCGCCTTCCGATAATAAGGGTCCCACCGCTGAAAAAGGCTGGAAAAGTAAAGACCTGGTCGGCTACGTGATAGATGATTGGAAGAAAGGTCGCCAACTTTAGGTCACATTCGATGTGAATACCCCGAGTTAGGGTAAGGGCAAAGCTATAGGCACCCATAACCGAGCCGGAGTGGCTTATCATCGCCCCCTTGGGAAGCGCGGTAGTGCCAGAGGTAAACAGTATCTCCCAGATGTCATCGCCGTGAATGACCACCTTGGGCTCGCTAGAGGGATAGCCCGCCACGAAGTCGCCAAAGGTGAGGCTTGAATCTATCGCGCCGCCGCCGATGGGAATAGTTACATCCACACCTAAGCCGGCAGCCCTAAAAGCCTCCTTTGCACGCACCCAAAGTTCGGAGTCAACCACGCTAAAACGTGGTTGTGTTCGAGCAATTAGCTCTGCCACTACATCAGGAGCTAGCGAGGGATTAAGCGGAACCCCCACTCCACCAGCTTTGGCGATAGCGATCTTAGCCACAAAAGCTTCAACTGAGTTCTCACAAAAGAGCAGCACTCGATCGCTTTGGGTAAGACCCCGAGCAATCAGCGCATTGGCGAAGCGGTTGGCGAGCTCGTCTGCCTGGCGATAGGTAAGGCGGGCAAACTCGGGGTGGCCATAGGCTCCCTCCCACCCGATAATCGCCTCCTTGTTAGGGTAGCTCCAAGTGACGCGCTCGATAACATCACCAATGCTGGTGCGCTCCCATCTATTGATCGCGCGCCGACCACTTAGGCTCGTCACATCGATGTCCATCGCAGGCTCCCCGCTAAAAATAGCTACTACTAGTGAATTACAATTTCCTTGATGCTAGCAAATCTGGCATCGGTCATCGTGAAATAGCCATATTTTTTCAATGAATGAGGCAAATTATTGCAAGAATCTACTTTAGCGTCATCTAAAGTACTTCTTAGTGAATCACCAGTAACATTCGTCTGGTCTGAGAGAGGTTACACTTGCCAGTTCTAAAATCCACTATCGACCCCTCGAGTGAGACTTATCTCCAAAATCGACGTGACCAGCTCGCGGCGGTCGCCGCCTTGGATGAGCAACTCGAAGCGGTCCGCGCTGGAGGTGGTCCGAAGTATGCCCAGCGCCATCACAATCGCGGGCGACTTTTGGCACGCGAACGCGTCGAACTCCTAATTGATCAAGACTCACCTTTTTTGGAGCTCTCCGCTCTCGCGGCCTGGGGTAGCGAATTTGCAGTTGGCGCGAGTATCTTGACCGGCATCGGGATAGTAGAGGGCGTAGAGTGCGTCATCATTGCTCATGACCCCACACTTCGAGGCGGCGCAATGAATCCCATCAGTCTAAAAAAGAACCTGCGCGCCCTGGAAATTGCACGATGTAACCGCCTTCCGGTTATCAATCTCGTGGAGTCCGGGGGAGCGGATCTTCCCACCCAATCAGAACTCTTCGTTCCCGCAGGACGGTTATTTCATGATCTCACCGCACTATCTGCGATGGGTATCGCCACTATTGCCCTAGTCTTTGGAAACTCCACTGCCGGCGGCGCCTATGTTCCAGGGATGTGCGACTACGCGGTATTAGTCGATCGTCACGCCAAGGTCTTTCTCGGAGGACCCCCATTGGTCAAGATGGCCACTGGGGAAGACGCTGACGACGAAGCTCTCGGCGGTGCCGAGATGCACTCACGTGTCTCTGGCCTTTCGGACTACTTTGCCCTCGATGAGCTCGACTGCATCCGTATCGGACGCCAGATCATTAGCGATCTCCACTGGCGCAAGCTCGGCCCACCTCCGTCGCCGAAGGTTGATCCACCTCTATATGATCCCGAAGAGCTTCTTGGTATCGCTTCAGGCGACTTTCGCATTCCTATGGACCCCAAAGATGTTATTGCCAGAGTCGTGGATGGCTCGCGTTTCGACGAATACAAGGCACTTTATGGCACAAGCCTTATTACGGGCTGGGCTTGGATCCATGGTTATCCAGTGGGGATTTTAGCGAACGCTCGCGGCGTCCTCTTTGGCGATGAGGCAAAGAAGGCAACCGAGTTCATTCTTTTAGCCAATCAGAGCGACACCTCGCTGATCTTCTTGCAGAACACAACGGGATATATGGTGGGAACCACCTATGAACAAGATGGGATCATAAAAGACGGCGCGAAGATGATCAACGCTGTCGCCAATTCCACCGTACCCCACATCACCATCAACATCGGAGCTTCATTTGGGGCCGGAAACTACGGAATGTCGGGTCGAGCCTTTGATCCGCGCTTCATGTTCGCATGGACCAATGCCAAACTCGCAGTGATGGGAGCACAACAACTCGCCGGGGTGCTCTCCATCGTGGCGCGCCAAGGGGCAGAGGCGGCGGGGCGTGACTTCGATTTAGAGGCCGATGCGACCCGAACCCTCGCAATCAAAGAGCAGATAGAGCGCGAATCGCACGCTTTTTACATCACCTCACGCCTCTATGACGATGGTGTCATCGACCCCCGTGATACCCGTACGGTCCTTGGGATCGCACTTTCAGCAGCACACTCAAATCAAGTACAAGGACGCCAGGGCTTTGGCGTCTTTCGGATGTAAGGAGCAACGATATGGCGCCAATTCGAAAACTTCTCATCGCAAACCGCGGCGAAATCGCCTCCCGTATTATTGCCACCGCACGACGGATGGACATCGCCACCGTAGCGATCTATTCCGACTCAGACGCCGATGCGCCCTATGTCAAAGAGGCCGACGAGGCGGTTGCCCTGGCGGGCAACGCACCATCGCAGACCTACTTACGCGACGATCTCATTATCGCTGCGGCATTAAGAACCGGCTGCGACGCAATTCACCCTGGCTATGGCTTTCTCTCAGAAAATGCCCCATTTGCATCGGCCTGCGCCAAAGCAGGGTTGATCTTTGTCGGTCCTGCGCCTAATGTCATTGCCTCGATGGGATCTAAGATTCTCGCCAAAGAACTCATGGCTGCAGCTGGAGTTCCGGTCCTAAGTGGAATCACCATCGCCGACGACGAAGAGCTCAAAAGTGATATTGGAGACGAAGCTGGCCGAACAGTTGGCTATCCCCTCTTGGTAAAAGCAGCTTTTGGTGGGGGTGGACGTGGGATGCGCGCGGTCAATAACCCCGACGAACTCATCCATGCCATCGCCTCGGCACGGCGTGAAGCAGAATCCGCATTTGGCAATGGTACGGTATTTCTGGAACATTACGTGGAGTCTCCTCGCCACATCGAAGTACAGATCTTTGCTGATACCCATGGCAATGCTGTGCACCTCTTCGAGCGAGAGTGCTCGATCCAGAGGCGATATCAAAAGATCATTGAGGAGGCACCATCGATGGCGGTAACCGATGATCTTCGCGCTGAATTAGGTGCCGCCGCAGTAAAAGCAGCGCAAGCAATTGGATATGTCGGTGCGGGGACGGTTGAGTTCGTTATGGGCACCGATGGAAAGTTCTTCTTCCTCGAGGTGAACACCCGCCTTCAGGTGGAGCACCCCGTAACCGAAGCAATAACCGGCCTTGACCTCGTGGCGTTGCAACTCAGCGTAGCAGAGGGCATCGCCCTGCCCCCAGCGGTCCTCAATGCCTCTATTCGTGGCTGGGCCATAGAAGCCCGCCTCTATGCCGAGGATGTCACCGCCGGATTCCTCCCTTCCAGCGGGACACTGGTGAAATTTGAAATTCCCACCTTCGCAGGGTTGAGGGTAGACTCCGGGGTGGCCGAGGGATCCAAAGTGGATATCCACTACGACCCGATGCTCGCTAAGGTTATCGCCTATGGGTCAACCAGAGATGAGGCACGTCGCCTTCTTGCCCGAGCGCTATCTAAAGCCAAAATTCACGGCGTAATCAGCAACCGCGACCTCCTAGTGGCCATCCTACGCGAAGATGACTTTGCTGGCGGGGCTATTGACACCGGATATTTGGTACGCCACAATCCGATCGAGCTCATCGCCTCCACCCATAGCCCCGAGATAATCGCAATACATTGTCTAGCGGCATCTTTGGCTGACCAAGCTACAAGACGAAGGGATGCCAAAGTCCAAATAAGCCTCCCCTCGGGTTGGCGCAACGTTCAAAATGGCCCTCAGCGACAGCGCTGGGCGATCGGAAACCAAGAACTCGAGGTCTCATATCGCTTTGGCCGAAACGGTCTCCAAGCTCAAGTAGACGACTCCTCCTTTGGCGAAATAGTCCTCTTTTGCGCCAGCGCGACCCAGGTGGATCTGGCAATCGCAGGAGTGCGCCACCGCATCGAGATCCATCGAGTCGGACAAACCTGCTACGTCGATAGCGCATTAGGTACTTGCGCCCTTGTGGAAGTACCTCGCTTTCCCGAGCCCGATTCGCGGGACGCTCCGGGATCCTTGTTGGCACCGATGCCTGGAGTTGTACTTCGGGTTCTGGCCGCCATTGGACAAGAGGTCCCCGCTGGAGCCCCAATCGTAGTGCTCGAAGCGATGAAGATGGAACACACCGTGCGTGCACCAGCCGCCGGCACCATCCAGGCCCTACACATAAAAAGCGGACAAGCCGTTGATGTAGGTTTCGTGCTCGCGGTAATGGAGGGGGGCCAGTGAACGATACAGTCACCTATCAACTTAGGGGCGAAGTCGCCTGGCTTACCATCAACCGCCCCCAAGCGCGCAATGCTCTAAATAAAGCGGTCCGCGAGGGCCTATTCGAGGGGTTCCACCACTTCAACGACGATAAGAGCGCCCGTGTGTTGGTACTCACCGGCGCCGGCGACAAGGCCTTTTGTGCTGGCGGAGACCTAGTGGAGATGGCCCAGACCGCACTTGAGATTCCACCGGTCGACTTCGTCCCCCAGCTAGGGCGAAATATCCATACCGACAAAGTCACCATTGCAGCGGTAAATGGCATCGCTTATGCGGGAGGATTTCTACTCGCTCAAAACTGCGATCTGATCGTTGCAGCCAAAACCGCTAGGTTCGCCATCACTGAAGTCAAAGTGGGACGCGGTTCGCCTTGGGCGGCGCCGCTATCAGGGATAATACCTCAAAAGGTAGCGATGGAGATCCTAGTTACAGGAGAGCCCATCGACGCACTCCGAGCTTATCAACTCGGCCTCATCAACAAAGTCGTCCCCGCTAAAGATCTAGTCGAGGCCACCCAGAGGCTCGCTGAAACTATCGCCGCCAATGCACCGCTCTCGGTAATCGCAGCAAAGAAGACAGCGCGGCTAATTTCCGAGATGCCCCTAACACAAGCGTTCGCGGAGGCTGAACGCATCTGGGCTCCCGTCTATCTCAGTAGCGATGCGCAAGAGGGACCTCGCGCATTCCAAGAAAAGCGCCAACCGAATTGGAGTGGAAAATAATGGCTATTGACATGAGCAACCTACTTGATGATCTCGTCGCCGAAACTAAAGTGGTAGTAGCGATGCTCGCTCCACTGGAGGATTCCGCCTGGGAGTTACCGACCCCTGCTTCTGGTTGGGCAATCCGAGACCAGGTGAGCCACCTCGCCTACTTCGACGAGGCAGCGCTATTGTCGTTAGATGACCCTGAGAAGTTTCAAAGTGACGCTGGTGCGCTTAGCGCCTACGGAGACTCCTTTCCCGATGAGGTGGCAAAGAAATACCACGACGTCACTCCAGCCAAGCTCCTAGAATGGCTAAAGCAAGCCCGTTCCGACCTTGTTAGCGCTTTCACTGGAATCGATGCTCGCCAGCGTCTAAAGTGGTACGGTCCGGATATGAGCGCCGCAAGTTCTCTCACCGCTCGCCTCATGGAGACTTGGGCCCATGGCGTCGACATTGCCGATACGTTGGCGCTTCAGATCGTTCCAACAAATCGTTTGCGCCACATCGCCCATCTCGGCTTTAACACCCGAGAGTTTTCCTACACGCTTCGAAACCTCCAAATACCAAAAGAAGCCGTGCGAGTAGAACTTGGCGCTCCTGATGGTTCCATTTGGAACTTCGGCCCGCAAGAGGCAAAAGAAGTGGTGGTAGCAAGTGCTCTGGATTTTTGTCTCGTGGTCACCCAGCGCCGCAACATTAGTGAAACCAAGATCACCACCAGTGGCCCAATCTCCTCGGAGTGGATGCACATCGCCCAGGCCTATGCCGGTGCTGTGGGACCAGGGCGAGAGACTCAAGCGTCCCTCGCAGACCAAGGAGGATCCAAATGACCCAAAAGCGCGCAGTTCGCATCGGAAACTGCTCAGGCTTCTACGGAGATCGCCTCATAGCTGCCAAGGAGATGGTCGAAGGTGGCCCGATTGACTTTCTCACCGGAGACTATCTCGCGGAACTCACCATGGCAATTCTATGGAAGGCGCGCCAGAAAGATCCGCGCGCCGGCTACGCCAGAACCTTTCTCACACAAATGGAACAGGTCCTTGGTAGCTGTGTCGATCGCGGCATCAAGGTGGTAAGCAATGCAGGTGGCCTCAATCCGGCGGCATTGGCCGAAGAGATTCGCACACTTTCTGAGCGTCTCGGAATCAGCGTCAATGTCGCCTATATCACCGGAGACGACATCATCGCTTCGATCCCTCACTTTCTCGAATCGGGATACGACCTTGCCAACTTAGACACCGGACTTACCCTAAAAGAGGCCAATGTCGCTCCGATCACCGCAAATGCCTATCTCGGGGCTTGGGGAATCGTCGAGGCGCTAAAGGGCGGTGCCGAAATAGTGATCTGCGGGAGAGTCACGGATGCATCCTTAGTGGTGGGACCCGCCGCCTACTGGCATGGTTGGCGCCGCGACGACTATGACGCACTTAGCGGTGCGGTTGTAGCTGGCCACATTATCGAATGCGGACCTCAGGCTACAGGAGGTAACTATGCATTCATGGACGAGATCACTGATCGTCGCTATCCTGGTTTTCCAATCGCTCAAGTCGCCCACGATGGCACCTCGGTGATCACCAAGCACCAAGATACCGGGGGATTGGTCTCGGTGGGAACGATCACCGCACAACTACTCTATGAGATCGCAGAACCCCAGTATCTCAATCCCGATGTCATCGCCCATTTTGACACCATCAACCTCGCGCAACTCGACACTAACCAAGTGCTCGTCACTGGAACCCGCGGAAGTGCCCCCACACAAAACCTCAAAGTAGCTCTTAATTATTTTGGTGGCTACCGCAACACCATGACCATGGTACTCACCGGCCCTCACATAGAAGAAAAGGCCGCTTGGGCCACCGAAGAGCTCTTTGGAATCCTCGGTGGCCCAGAGCAATTCGACGAAGTGGATGTACAGCTGATTCGATTTGAACGAGAAGACGCCCTTTTCAATGAGCTGGCTACAGCGCACCTACGCATCACCATCAAAGACCCAGACCCCACAAAAGTTGGCCGGTCATTTTCTAATGGGGTACTTGAACTAGCTCTAGGTGGCTATCCAGGATTTCATACCACTTCCCCACCCACGTCAGAGAGTGCATATGTTATCTATTGGCCAACTTTGATCCCAGCATCATTGGTTACCCACACCGCGGTGCTCCAAGATGGCTCTAGCCTCACCATAGCGGGGCCACCACAATCAAACCAACCTAAGGCCGACCTTATTCACACGGCCACCTTTGACTTTCCCAAAGTTGCCCCAAAGCCAGCGCGCCTCGTCCCCTTGGGTTGCCTCTGCGGAGCACGCTCGGGAGATAAAGGGGGCAATGCCAACGTGGGAATCTGGGCGCGCGACGCTCAGGCCTTTGGGTGGCTCTTTGACTACCTAGATGTAGATCAATTTAGAAAGCTCCTTCCCGAAGCCAAAGATTTAGAAATCCGCCGCTTCGATTTACCCAATCTCTATGCCATCAACTTCGTGGTGATCGGTCTCCTCGGTGAAGGCGTTGCCTCTTCAACACGCCTTGATCCCCAAGCCAAAGGGCTCGGCGAGTACATTCGATCACGATATGTCGAGGTTCCCATCCAGCTCTTAGCAAAAGAGTCCAGCGATGGATGACCAAGCTTCAATTGCATGCCAGATCACACTAAATAGCCTCTTTAGTCGAAGCTTTCGCATCTTTTCGAAACGACGGGCAATTACCTCTGAAAGTGCGGCTTATACCTATGGCGAACTCGCTGAGCGGTCACATAGACTGGCTAGCTCTCTCTATTGTCTTGGAATATCAAAAGGTGATAAGGTAGCGATACTTTCTGAGACCCGGAGCGAATACGTCGAGACCTATTGCGCACTTTCGTCCCTTGGCGTAATCGCCTTGACGATCAATATCCGCTTTCACCCCGACGAGATCGCCTACTGCTTGTCAACTGGCGCTCCCAAGGCGATAATCGTCTCTGGCGCACTAATCCCTTCACTTTTAGGGTTTATTGATTCAAATGAAACCACCATGGTGATCACTTACGACGGGCCAACAAAGGGATATCTTGACTATGAAAGCATGATTGCGCAAGAGAATCCCCCACCGCCGGCAATTGAGATTACGTCATCTGATATTTACAACGTTCTCTATACCAGTGGTACCACCGGACGGCCCAAAGGAGCCATGATCAGCCAGGGGGCAGCCGCAATACGAGCGATGCGCTTGGCACAGTGGTTTTCTCTGACCCCAGACGATGGCTTTGTAGGTTGGCTACCTCTCTTTCATTGCGGTGGAGACGAATCTCTATATGCCACCCTCCAAAGTGGTGGAACCTATGCCACCTTAAGAAAAGCAGACGCCCGAATGATGTTTAAGGTAATAGAGCGCGACCGGCTCACCTGGACCTTGCTCCTACCCGGGGTGATCACCGACTTTTTACACGACCCCTCCCGTAGTGACTTCGATCTATCGAGTTTGCGCTTTGCGATCGGCTATGCCAATATGATGCCCAACATCGTCACCGAATTAACCGCCTCAGCGAATATAGACTTCTACGATGCCTTCGGGCAGACCGAAGCGAGCTATCTCATTGCGCATGGACTATCTGGTCCTGGCGAAACACCTAGCATGAACAAGATTCCCGCTCCTCTTATGGAGATTCGAATCGCAAATGACGATCTAAGCGAAACACCAGTGGGAGTCCCCGGAGAGTGCCTAGTGCGAGGACCCTCGGTTATGAGCGGGTATATGAATGACCCTCTGGCCACCGCCGAAGCTTTCTCTGGTGGCTGGCTCCACACCGGCGATATTCTGGTTCGAAATGGTGACGGCAGCCTTACCTTTGTGGATCGCAAAAAATACTTGATCAAGAGCGGTGGGGAAAACATCTACCCTGCCGAAGTCGAGCAGGTCATTGCTTCAATGGTTGAGGTAGAGGAGGTGTGCGTCTTTGGAATTACCAACGAACATTGGGGCGAGGCCGTCAGCGCAGTTGTGGTACTTAGGCCCGGCGCGTCACTCACCAAGGAGGAGATCACAAACTGGTGCAAAGAACGTCTCGGGGGATACAAGCGTCCGCGTGAGATAACTTTCATGCGCGCCGAGGATCTTCCTCGCTCCACCACCGGCAAACTTCAACGCCACCTCCTTAGCGAACTCACCAAAAGAGATGAAACCCTAAAGTGACCATGGTCGGAAATAACAATAACAACTCAAGGGTGAATTTTGCCCACATATATCGCCTCCAAATGGCCTACCTGGGGAAATTAAAGCTCAACAATTAAGGCTGTGTGGACAAGAGGATGACTAAAAGAGGAAACCAGATGGATTTTACCGAAAATGAAGAACACGTAGCGCTCAGGGTCGCGGTCGCCGCGATCTGTGACGACTTTGGAGCGGAATACTACCAGAGTCACGCGGAATCGCGCACCCCAACTACCGAACTATGGCGAGCCCTTGGGGACCACGGTTATATTGGCATCAATCTCCCCGAACAATACGGCGGGGGCGGTGCTGGACTCGTCGAACTAACCATGGTCTGTCAAGAAAGCGCTGCGCGCGGAACTCCACTGCTACTTCTCCTTGTTTCAAGCGCAATATCCGGCGAGGTGATCGCCACTTACGGCACCCAAAGCCAGCGCGAGAGATGGCTTCCTAAGCTCGCCTCGGGTGAATCCAAGATCGTCTTTGCCATAACTGAGCCATCAGCAGGTTCCAATACCCATCGACTCTCGACCTTCGCCCACCGTGTTGGTGATCGTGATAGCTGGAGTATTAGCGGTGAAAAATACTACATCTCTGGCGTCGACGAAGCGGATGCGATTTTAGTAGTTGCACGAACCTCACCTCCGAACGAAAAGGCACGCCTCTCGCTCTTTATCGTCGACAGCGATGCGCCTGGACTTTCAAAAATTCCACTGCCAGTCTCGGTTACGTTGCCAGAACGCCAATTCACTTTGCACTTTGACAATGTCAAAGTATCTGCCGACCGTCTTGTCGGAACCGAGGGCGACGGCTTCAAGCAAGTCTTTCAGGGTCTCAACCCCGAGCGAATTACCGGCGCTGGGCTCTGTGTCGGGATCGGGCGCTATTGCCTAGAACGCGCCGCGCAATACGCTAACGTTCGGGTGGTATGGGATACCCCGATTGGTGCACACCAAGGAGTATCCCACGCCCTCGCCAAGGCCAAGATCGAAGTAGAACTAGCTGCCCTGATGACGACAAAGGCGGCCTGGCTTCACGACAACCACCTTCCCGCAGGAGAGGCCGCCAATATGGCAAAGTATGCCGCAGCAGAGGCGGCACTTTCGGCCATCGATGCCGCAATACAGACCCATGGTGGCAATGGTTTAGCCACCGAGTACGGCCTCGTTCCTTACTGGGGATTGGCCCGTCTCCTTCGCATCGCCCCGGTCAATCGAGAGATGATTCTCAATTTCGTCGCTCAGCATTCTCTCGGGCTTCCCCGCTCATATTAGAAAGAAGGCACCAACATGACAACCTCTCCACTCTTTGACAACTTAATCCATCGCATCAATATCGGCGACAGCCTCACCCGAAGCGCTTATCGCTATCCCAATGCCTTAGCAATCGTCGATCGCAATCTACGACTTAATTACCAAGACTTCAACGCCTGGGTGAACCGCATGGCAAATGCACTGATGGCCAAGGGTTACCAAGGTGGTGACGCCCTGGCACTGGCATCTGCAAATAGCGTGGAGTTCTTAGTCACTTATTATGCATGTGCCAAGGTAGGAATCGTCTGCGTGCCAATCAACCTCGGGTGGCGGCCCGAAGAGGTTGCATATGTGCTCGATCACTCAGGTGCGCGGGGGATTGTTATAGAAACCCAGCTTATGAAAGCCATTGCTCCAGCGATTGCAACCTCGGCCAAGATCCAAGATCTTATCATTGCTCAAGGAACTCATGCCGCCCATAGCGATTCCATTTCAGGATTGACAGGAATAGACTTTGTGGCTTTTTCAGCCGACACAAACCCAAGCGAGCCCGAAGCACTCATAGCCGACCGCGACGCTCTCACATATCTATACACAAGCGGGACAACCTCTTTTCCCAAAGGTGTGATCGGAAACCATGCCGCCATCTACTTAGAGTCGATGACGATGGCCTTAGAAGGACGCTTCGCAGCCGATGACCGTTTCGTGGCCATGATGCCGATGTTTCATACCGCACAGCTCAATTGTCACTGCACCCCAGCGATAATGGTGGGCGCCACGATCTACATCGAGAGAGGATTTGATGCAAAGGGGCTTCTCGATCTTATCGAAACTGACCATATCACTCAGATCTTTGGCCTTCCGATGATGTATCGAGCGATGCTTGACCAAGCCGATATCGCCACCCGCGATCTCTCCAGCTTACGCCGCGCCCTCTACGCCATGGCTCCAATGCCCGAGGCACAACTGAAAAAGTGTATCGAAGTATTTGGCTGTGGCTTCTATCTACTCTTTGGACAGACGGAGATGAGCCCCACTACGACGATCTTTCGTCCCGAACACCAACTCACCCATAATGGCGCAGTGGGAACCCCAGTAGTTAACGTCTGGGTGAGAATCATGGACGAAGCCGGCAATTTCCTCCCCCAAGGCTCCCAAGGTGAGATCGTCTATCGAGGGCCTCATACCATGACTGGATACCTACACAACACAGAGGCTACCGACGCAGCTTTTAAAGGCGGCTGGTTCCACTCCGGCGATGTCGGCCACTTTGATAGCGATGGAATCTTATGGTTTGCTGACCGCAACAAGGACGTGATAAAGACTGGAGGTGAAAACGTCGCCTCGATAGAGGTGGAAAAAGCTATCTATGCTGCCGATCCTAACATCGCTGAAGCCGTTGTAGTAGGTCTCAGCCACCAGCGCTGGAGCGAAGCGGTAACGGCAGTGGTAGTGCCCCTTCCAGGGACCACTATCGACAAAGACGCCGTGATTGCCAAGGTCAAGACGATCATCGATCCCTACAAAGCGCCTAAAGCGATAATCGTGGTTGATGCATTACCTAAGACCTCGACCGGCAAGATCCAAAAGAACCTCGTCCGCCAAGAGTTCAGCCACTTCTATAATCCACCCCAAGATTAAATACCCAAGGAGAAAACCATGACTGTCCCCGGCGAGACTCCCTTGCGTACCAGGGATCCCGCGCGCAAGGAAAAGATCCTCGAAGCTGCTGCAGAACTGGTCTCAGCCAGCGGCTTTCACGCAGTATCAATGGCCGATATCGGTCTTGAGGCAGGCATCACCGGTTCAGGTATTTACCGCCACTTTGAGAGCAAGTCGGCGATCCTAGTGGCTCTCTTCGATCGCTTTATCGACCGCCTCCTTCGAGACGAGCAACGCACTCTTGAGGAAGCTTCTGACATCAAAGTCGCCCTCGCAGGTCTCATAGAAGGGCAGGTCGAATTCGTAGTGCGAGACCGCGCAATCGCGCAGGTCTATCACAACGAAATTCGTAGCCTTCCTGACGACGATCAAATAAGGCTACGCCGAAAACAGCGATTATATGTTGAAGAATGGGTGCACCTGCTCCGTGAAGTGCGAAGTGAGCTTGATGATGCCACCGCTCGTACACTGACGCACGCTGCTATCGCTGCTATCCAGTCGCCCTTATTTCACAACGTCGGGCTACCGAAAGATCGTCTAAAAGAAACACTGACAACCGCAGCGATGGCCGTCCTTGACCTTACCTAGCCTTCGTAGCTATGGAAAAGTCTGCTGTGTTGTTCTCTGGATAATTCGCCTGGCAGTAGCAAATATTCATGCTCCACGACATCTTTCTCGACGCCTCTGGGTCAATTTTCAATTCTTGCAGAGTCACAAATCTCCGATTCAAAAGTCGCTGAATCTAATTGTTGAAACACCATGGAAATCGTATTGATAAATCAATCCAAAATGAATGAAGTGGAGGCAAAAAGGGCACTAGTTCAGCGTCTCTAGCGGGTCTTGATAATAAAACATCAAAGCGTACAACTTTGACTCTCTGAACAGGGTCTCAAGCTCAGCCTTAAAGCCCAACCACTTTCGAGTCGGCCCGTCTACCTTCGATATTTTAAGAATCCGATGATTCCGCCTATAACCAACACGGCTGCGACGATAAGCCAAATCCACGGATTCCATTCTTGAATGCGCCGGGCTAGATGTCGAAGTGGCTTTGCACACCATTTCTGGTCCCTGACGATTTAGCCACGCAATATATACAAGCACACCACCCGCCCCGCTTAAAGCTCCAAAGGCAGCACCACCTCGACCAGCCGGCCAGATAGCCAGGGCGATAGTTCCAATAGCTGCACCAAAAAGGGCCACGGTCGCAAAGATGGTAAAGGTGCAACCAAGGCGCCGAGCGCAAGCACACCGACTACTACCCATCCCACAAAGGAAACCGCGCGCGACTTTTCGTATGACGTAAACGCCAAAGTCACTATATACCCAAGTGGACAGGGCTCGGTGTATTGCGATTCTCTTTTGCCGGGAGGGTGCAAGAACTCCAACCGAGATTGTGAAAGTAGCTAACCAAAGGGTAGCTGTTCGTGGGTCAGCGAGATGAGAAAAGTAGCTAACACATCACTAAAATCTCAAATCATGCACCATCTAGCCCTGAGCCAGATAACGCCTAAGCCCACAAAGCTATCCTCTCCGGCTAACTCCACGGATCTGCCCAGCCTATCCATATCAGTTCACATTTCGGTTCCGAACTGTCGGCGGTAATTGCCATCGTCAACTGGGTTCCCTAGTCGCGATGTAGTCGCGGGCCGCACGTTATGGGCCGTATTGAAAGTGTAAAAGAGCAAGCTCACCACCTCGCTGGTAGGAAGTACCGCAGCGGTCCTAGTTATTACAACCCCTAACCAGTAGGGTACAATTCGCCAAAAGGCTCGACTTCAAAATACTGTGCGCTGGTTAGGGATCATCATCGATAAATGAGCAGCCGGCGCAGTCAATCAACTCGGCTCAAATGCCCTTTGGGTAATCTTTTACCTGGCCCTACAGCTTCAATTTAGACCTCCTTGTATGCGAACTTGTTTTTCCAACGTCAAAGATCCTAAAAACCCGAGAGATTCTAAAAATTCTAAAGATATAATGCAACAATCTGTAGAAACCAAAATTCGCCGGCACTTAAAATTCCCGTCAAACTACCACATCAAATGGCCATCCGACCTCCTCTTTGAACCCATCAAACTAGCAAAGCGGCCCTGTGCACAAGTGCCCAGTTTCCCTGCTTTGCGAACTCTTTTTAGTCCGAGATAACGCTCCTTATTAAAGTTGGAATGAAAGCTACAAGACACCAGTCCGGTATGAAAGAAAAACAAACACCCAAGAAACACTTGCGCCAATAGGTTTGCTAGATAGAGTTATTCCAGGCTCCAATCTTGAGTCTTACCCCTACCAAACACATCCAAACAAAGGCATCACGGCCCTGAATCCCAAAGGATCGGTCTCCGATCTTTAGATGAAATTTAATTAATTCCTGTTTCTAAAAAGGACAAATAAACATGAAACATAGCCCTTAGGTTGAATCACCGCTTACACAACCTACTGACTGTGAAATGGGGACCTTTGATTGACTCAAAAAGCATCTCAAATCTACTTTAACGAGCTCCCTATCATTCGATAAACATAGAAAGACAACGACTTGGAGAGACACTATTACGCACAGATAGAGCGCCATAACCAACTATCGCCCGGTCGTGAATTTAGCATTTAAGATACAGTCACCTCTGTTTGAGGTTCGATTATCTTCTAGCGCTGACCGCTACGGCGATTTGAGAGATTGTAGAGACGACGGCGATAAGTTGAGCAAATGCAATGACACCGACAATACCTAGAATCTCAAGAAAAATGGGTAACGCTAAGTAGACGTGCTCAGGGGTTGCTGGTGATAGAGGTGCTTCGGAAAGATATAGACCGATGGCAGCTCCTACGACGCCAAGTTGACATATCGCCGACCAAGTGAACACGAACATAAGATCACTGAAATGGGAAAATGAACCATTTGTTAGCCCACTTGACGCCCAATCTTCCCTTGCTTTCTCAGATGGAACAGTGAGAGCCACAACTGCTCCGGTTAGGCAAGCTCCGAAGGATATGGAGGCGAAAATTAATGCGGTTGCGGCAAGATTGGAGGTTATGTCTCGCATGTCAGCCATGTGTGGAATTTCCATCGCAGCCGAACCCCCTACGATTATCGCGATGATAAACGCGGGAAACGATATCAATCTATGGCGTCTTTGCCATACTTGACAAGACCAAAAATTGTTTTGATTGCTCGTCCGTTTATTTATACTTCTCATAAAGCGCGTTTCAGAATATCTCAGGATGAATCGCTATCTAGCAACGGGCTCAAAGCTAACTAAAAAATGTTTGACTTCCCGGACGAGATTACTTCGTCGCTCCTCTCGGCTGGAATCTTCCTCAATAGATATTGCCTTGCGCTCATGATAGCTATTTGAAGATAAAGTACTTTCACGGCCGTCGACCGCCTTAAAGCCAACGACTCTCGCACTCTTAAGTGGCCCAATCTTATTGAGTAAGAGCTGCTTGATATCGTAGACGATTCCTCTATCCATTGATAACCACCTACCACGGGGTGCCGACATCTTTATTTCCACGGAATGAGCGTTCGAAAGCTCGGCCAAGTCGGTTATCTCATTGGCATTATCAGTCCAATTAAAGTTCGGGCGTGACATCATTAACGACACTGCCCGAATTCGAACATAGCGCTGTAGTTCCTGGTAGAAAGATTCCGAAATAACCGGATTGAGGTCAATAATAAGGTCGGGATCAAATCCACTTACCCTACCCAAAGTCTGGAGAAAAGAACTAATTTGGAGAGAATCAAGACCATTACGATGTTTTTCAATGGCAACAAACCTACTGTCTGGATCAACAAAAAGAGATGATTCTTTTATGAGGGATCTAAAGGGCGATTGGAGATCTGCTCGATCGAGCAGAATCTCCTGGTGGAATCGTAACTCCCAGATATTGTCCCTTGGGTAGATGTCGCCACTAACGGCTAAGGTTTCGTTAGGATTACCGTCGAAAAAATATTGAAATGAGGAAGAATTTAGCCCAAGGCCCCTTATTAGCGCGGAATAGTCAATAACGTCACCGCTGTGATTCCGTCCATGGATAGAGTAAGCGTAAAGAACGTGATCATCAATCGGCATTCCGGAACCTCCTACGACAATTCCTTGAATGAAAAGGTAACACAACTAAGACATTGCCTAAAATGCAAAGAGAACTACCAAACACTATTTATATCAGGTCATGTTGCTCTATTTCCATAAAGGTTCATATTTAATTGATCTCTTCCCCAAGTTTTTACAGACCGGCCACTCTAAACAATTAGCTCTATTGACATATACACGGATCAACTAACCCTCTCATAGGCAAGCTTTAGCTCAATCGGACCGCATGAAAGCATTACCGAGCCAAGCGTTGATTTTGCCGCGTAAAGACCTTAGCTTCTAACAATGGCCGATCGAGTTTTATTGTTTCGACCCTCGACCCCTTTTTCGGCGACAGTTTTTTTCAAGATATAGGGTTCAATTCCAACCATAACTTCCTCTTTGTGTGTTCGAATTGTCTTTGACAATGAGACAAAGCTAGCTATTTCTGATCGTGGAGTATGAGCACTCTATTACTAGTAGTACATCCCAGCGATCCAAGAACTCGAGCTATATCATCCATTGATAGTGCGTTGGCGAATATCCCTTTTGGGGACTTCTTCATCTCGTAGGACTTTAGGAGTATTGCAGCGGTTCACTTTACATGAAGAAAGAGTCTCATTTTGGCGTTATCTTAAGTCTCATAGGATTTTTCTAGCAATGCCACGTCGCCTGGCAACAAGCTAGCGCGGTCAGAGCCTTGATTCGTATCAACAAAGCAGTCGCTGAACCCACTTAGGGCATCCTGTTAGCGCGATGGGCGTCTTTATGCAAAGCTTGATGGAAGAAGCACGATGGAAGAAGCGCTCACTTCGGGTCTGGCTAAATTGCTTAGGTCAAAGAGAACTACTTTACGACCGCTGCAGATCGAAACAAATAACTCGCCACGTCGTAGTCCCGATAGCTATTCCGCAGATTCGGTGTGACGTCGTAGTTCGATCTTACACGCGGCGACTTTCGGGAGATGAATCTCGAAATCGGTCAGCTCAAGGCCCTGTAATTTGGATAGGATTCCTTCTATAATTCCTAAATGCAGCCCACATACTGTCTTGCCGGCGAGATTGACCGCTGATTCAAGTGGGCACTTATTGAGGACGACGGCAGCAAAATCTCGATTATTTACGAGAGTTACCGAAAACTCCCACCCAATCATCGCCTCATGGATTACCCGAACAGGGTCGGAATACTTCGGCGCTAATTCGGTCGCAAGTCGGACGCCTTCCTTTCTCCCGATAGTCCTAACGGAACTTTGTGTAGTCATGGCTTCAATTAGAAGTAATGACAGACGCTCGTACGCCTTCGTCGGGCCCCTTTTGGCTTCCGCCGACGCTTCGTATAGCAGGCGAGGTCTGCCACGCCCCTTGGGCGGTTCACGATATTCGTCGATGAGTCCCGATCGACGGAGAATCTCAAGGTGATGGCGAATTCCGGTGTGGTTGAGTCGGGTGAATTCGGTCAGTTCGGAAACTGAGACAGGTTCGGCCGATTTAAGCAGGTGCTCGAAGATCCGATACCGGGTCGGGTCTCCTAGGGCCACCGCCCTACTCCGCAACTCATCACCGGGCCCGAAGACCGGTGAAAGTGCCAATTTTCCCCCGGGAAGCTCAGAAACAGTATCTGCCATTTGTTACTCCACCTAGCGTGCACACCATATTAAACCCACCCCACCAAGACAACTTAGTCCGGAACCATAGCTGTTTTTGAAGCCGTGCGGGATCAACACTGATCCTCTTGATCTCGAGATTGTTGACCAGGCGAAATGGTGATCTTCACTATCCATTCTTCGGGGCCACCTTTTAGATAATCCCAATCGAAAACCTTGTCATACTCCGCCTTGAGCTGGTAGTAGAGCGGCTTGGGATCGTGGTCGTTTACGAGGACAAACTCATCGCCATCCGCCAAGGCTTCAAAGCGGGAAATTACCTCTGCATGTCTATCGATCGGAGCGAGGGGTCGTAAGTCGACCGGTTGCGAGTCCGCTTCATGGCCGTCGGGCCTCTTGAGGTCCATGCCTCCTCGATCAACGTCGGAATGATCAAGACGAGATATTGAGTGCATCGTAGCCTCCATCGCTTTGGCCTGCTTTGCAAATTCGCCGCTTCGATAGAGCTCAACCCATGCCCGAGACAGAAGGGTCGCCGCTAATCGTGGCTCGCCAGACTTGGCTAAGGCCTTGGAAAGGTCAATGACAACACCACTCAACGAAGGGACCAAGAGATCAAGGTTTGGGTCACCATTAGCCAAGCTTTGTAATCTCCATCGTGAATGTCCTATCGTCAACCCGGGCGATTGTGCACCTATAGCTGTTGGGCCAAAGAGCGTCGATCTGATAGAAGAGTGGTTTGGGGTTGTGGTCGTTTAATACCGTAATTGCGTCACCGCTCTTTATGGATTGTATCTTCGAAAAGACGACGTCGTGGCGGGCTCTTGGTGGCAGTGGCCGCAGATCGATCGTTGAGATAACTGGAGTGCTCTTTGACTTGACGAACTCCCGCTGGATCTCAGAGAGTACCTGGGAAACCTCGTCATCTGCGACCGAAGATAGAACCTGCGGCAAGATAAAGAGGTTCTCTTTCTGGGCATGTATCGAAAATACCTCGCTGATCACCAGCGCGACAGCTGCCTGTTCCGATCCAGAAAGGGTCTCGAACTCATCGATCTTTGCCCGTAGGTAGCGGTGTTCGAAAAGCATCGTCTCAACCACATCCGCCAGGCCAACTTTTTGCGCTCGAAGGTAGACGCTGGTCTCTTCTGCTTGTGCGTGGGGAAGGATATCGCTTCTCAAATAACTGGAGAAGTCATTCGCCAACAGCGAGTGGGCCTCGGGCGATGCACCTTTTGCCATGGAATTCGCTAATGCTGAGAGCCTCTGTGCCATCTCGGCGTGGTGAGCTTCGATAGCGCTCAGCACTCGTTGTGCTTCGGTCGGCTTGTTCCCCAATGCCACTGGAATATATGCACCATTGGACTCTAAATTCTCAACATGGTCGCTCACTTCGTCTCCTTTTTATTATACTCTGCAATAGAAATATAATAGGCTTCGGCATAAGTGAGGTAACACAATCGTGAATGGCGTTCCAATTGATTCTCCGGGTCCGGCTAGCAACTACTCGCATTCAAACCTTGGCATGCCTAAGAGCGTCCCACCACCACGGCTGCCCCTTGGTTTCTTTTCTATTGCCGCACTTGCGCTTTTCACAGATGGAATCCTCGGGATCTTTCTCGGCTCAAGGGTAGTTGACAATCCAATGGGTCACTTGGCAATAGGAATGACCCACATGTTCATGCTGGGCGTGGCGTCGATGGCGGTCCTTGGTGCGATGCACCAGTTCATCCCGGTCATTTCGGGACAGAAGCTCAGACACCCCCAACTCTCCTACTGGGGCGGCGGACTCTTCGCAGCGGGTTCGATCGGTCTTGCAACCAGCTTCCTCCTCGAGATAAACCCAATGGTCGTCGCCTCAGGCATACTTGCGGTGATTGGTGTCGTTTTGCTCGTGATCAACCTCTCCAAACCACTTATGGTAAGAGGGAAGGGAATCTCGATTACCGGCGCCCGGATATCTTCGATAATGCTCGTCGCTGTGGCCTGCTTTGGCATCACCTACGCAGTGGACCGCAATGCTCACGAGAGCTTTTTCGCTTTGTCTCCGAATTTGGTCATCGCGCATGCCCATATCGGCATTCTGGGCTGGCTAGGCATAAGCTACGTTGCCGTATCTGAAAAGCTCTGGCCGATGTTTATGCTCTCTCATCGAAAGTCAAACAGATCGAGCCAGATAGCGATTTGGGGGCTTGCAATTGGAGTGACCATCTTCGTGATTGGAATGCTCGCATCGAGTACTTTGATCGCAACAGCCGCGGGGGTAATTATCGTAATTGCCCTTTGTTCACACCTGTATACCCTGGCGAGAGTAGTATCCGGGAGACGGCGCAAGTTGGAGCTACTTCAGGGATACGTCGTCGTCTCGGCGATATTCCTAGTTGGAGCCATCGGCTTCGCTATCGCTTCCGTTCTGTCTAAGGCGGGCTCACAGTTGCGGACGCAACTTGCAGCTGCTGAGATAGTATCCCTCGGCGCATGGATCGCACTTGCGGTTATCGGTCACGCTCACAAGGTCGTACCATTTATCACCTGGGGGATTCTGCGTGCTTCGGGGGTAAAGTTCACCCGCAATAACAAACCCTTGGTCTTCTCCGACCTGCTAAATCCATCGGTGGCCAGGGCCAGCTTTGTCATAGTGACATCGGGTTTCACATTTATCATCGTCGGCTTGGCGACTATGACTGGGGTGTTATTCTCCATCGGGTCTGCGGCGCTAGCCCTGGCCGCTATATCGGTATCATTGAACCTAGCGATTAGGCCGTCTCGAATGCTCTCACACTTCGGTGATGCGAGTCAATCAGAAGCCGGTTGACGTCGAAGATCCATCAGCGTCAACCTCGAGTTATTCTTATCGGCGAAGGCCAAGTGCCTTGGCGCTTACCGGGTCGATCATCTCTACACCCCATGGAGGACTCCACACCAACTTGACTTCTACTTCAGTACTACAGCAACGCTCTAGTACCTCCTGAACTTGGATCGGCATCGATTCGGAGACCGGGCAGCCCAGTGTTGTCAAGGTCATGTCGCACTCGAGCCGGTCTTCTACGAACTCCATCCTGTAGATCAAACCCAATGCAACAATATCTAACGCTAATTCTGGATCGATAACCCCTCGAAGCGCCGACCATGCCAGATCAAGGATCTCTTTTTTAGCCGTTTCCTCCACCATTCTCTACCCCACATTTCCAGTTTGAGTGCCCAAAACTGTTTCTTTGTATCTTCCCAATTTCATCATTGCGTACTACTAGTCCCGATGAAAAGTGACGGAGAAGTGTTCCGGAGAGAATTCCGTAACTTGATAGGTGAAACCCTGTCCGGAAAGTACACCTTCTAAGGGGACAGGTTCAAACGGCGCGATTACCACGAGGTCCTGACCTTCTTCTAAGGCGGCGACGCCCTGCATAATCGCGTCGAACGGTTCCTGCCCTCCAGCCAGCATTGCCCTGACGTCGAGTACCAAATCGGCCTTTCCACATCCATTGTCAGTCACCACTTTCTCTCCTTCCAATTGATCACCAGTAGTCTCGGCTACTATTTATTCTATTCTAAGCTAGATATAATAGTGGCCGGGCGACCAGGGCCGAGGCAAAGTCCTTAAATATCCATCAAAGCTGCCCCGGCTTAACCAGACTGGCACTCGCACTCCCGTGTCGGAATCTTAGGGATGCATCAAGGCCCACTATCACTCAGGCATGCTCTTACTATGCGCTTGATCACAACAGATGGGCGGGTGCAATTCGACGAGATGTTGCAACGTGCACACTGGCTTGGCGACTCCATCCAACCATAATGCAACCGAAATTGCGGTCGTGGCGCAGGATGCAGATATCTCGTAGCGGTGTAAGGCTAAAACCGCATCCATGTTTGCTCAAACTCCCCAACCGCCGTATACCGCGGTAATATTTACTCGATTCTCTCTGAAGACACCGAAGGCGATGTGAAAACTGCAAAGGAAATGGAGCACCTAGCCCATCCTTAGCAGAATTCCTGAAAAATCGCCCCAATTGGCCCCTTTTTAGGTGATTTTGGAGGATTTTGGGCTGAGGTGATTTACAGATACCCTGGTAGATGGGTATTCGGTGTTTATGGGTCGAGTATGTAGTGTCCTAAGTTTTGAATAGTTTTGATTATGACTTCCATTACCCTTGACATAGTGCTATTGTCTTGTTGTGTTTATCCGTGAAACTCCAACAGTTAACAAAAAGACCGGCCTGAGCTAGTCGGGTAGGCACGGCTCGCCTATGAGTCGTGCCTACCCGACCCCTCTCAACTTTTACCTTGAGAAGTTGTTCATTTGCCAATTACAACTAGATCTGCTGTTTACTCCATCTCTTTGGCTTACATCCTCATTACAAGGACTTCGTAGCTACTACGGGATGGTCCGCCCCCAATCCATAGGCATTTGGTACTTTCCCTCTTGTTGATCTGCAACTTGTAGGTTTTTCCTCATCTTTGGGCTTAGCCCATGTGGGCTTAGCCAAGAACGTCTAGGACTGGGTTCTCATGTTCCACATAAACGCCTGATGTTAAGCTCACGCCACCTACACGCCGGATGCCCCCATATAGCCAAGGGGAGCACTAATTGGGTTAGTCTCCAAGTTGTCCCGAGAGTTTGCCATGCCTCGGTTTCGACATCGTCCATATCAATTTCGAGACACTTGCCGTAGTTGATGAAGATGGTTCGTTTTCACTCGTCTTCTTAACTCATACCTGAAAGAGTCATTGCTCTAACTTTTTTAGTACCGCTTTGGACAACGCTCTTTAGCTAATGCCCCGTGCCATAATCGATATAATGGTTTGAAATCTCCTCCCAAAAGGCGATCCCGGAGGGCGTATGTCCATCATCTATGTAGCATTGCAGTGTGATCGTTATCAGCTTGTAGGTGATTTACAACCTCTTTCATTCATGACGCACGCAGAAAGATGGCTGGCCTTTGCCTTGGCCTTTGGCGAAGATCCGAGAGTTGCATCGTTCGATATGTGCAATCTGGGATTTAGATCATTTATTGGCGCCTCTAAATAAAACCGGATCAGTACTGGCATGATATCTAATCCAAATTAATAAGAATACAATCAAGAAAATGCTTATCTTTATAGTTTTTAACTATATTTTTTTGCGAATCGACTCTTTTGTAAAAGTCACATAACTTCATAATCTGTCCTAGAATTAAATAATAAAGACCGGAGGTTGCCAATTGAAGGACACGATTGTCTTTGTAAAAAACTCATATCGCAATGTTGATCACACCTCCCGACGATATTTTGGGGGTCTAACTCCATCAGAACGAAATGCCATCGCCATAGCAAGGGATCTAAGTGGCACTTCCGGCGGTAAAACCATCGCGATAACCCTAGGTGAAGCGCATGACCAAGATGCACTTTTAGAGGCGCTTAGCCTAGGAGTCGATCGAGCGATCCTAGTCATTGGTGACCCATCCCAAGGTGCAGCCTTTGTGTATAAGGATCAATTGGCATCGCTAATCAGATCAATAGCTCCAATGGCTCTCTTATTTGGAGACTATTCAGCAGATACTGGAAGTGGCCTCTTTGGCGCAATTGTAGCTGGAAACTTATCCATAGGGTACCTCTTTGGTGTCGAAGGGGTAAAACAGACCAAAGGCAAGTTCACGATTGAGCACTTTGATGGAAGCTCACATCTCCTCTCGGAGATCACACAGCTACCAATCGCACTTGGATGCGCCCCAACAAATATTGAAATACGCGGAGATCTGATCACTTTGATCGAGGCTAAAGCAGCTCAAATTGAAACTGTGGGCTTACAAGATTCAAATGGCCTACCTGCTACCTGGTATCTAGATGACCAAGGGCGAAGTGCGCCAACCACTATCACACAAAGCCCAATTGGAGATCGTGCGATAATGCGCATTAGATCCCTAATGGGAGGGGCGATAGATGCTAGACGACGTGAACTAATTGAAGTTAATCCCGACTCAGCCGCAGAGATAGTCCTAGAGGCAGTCTCGCGCCACAAGGAGTCAAATTGAGGGTTCTGGCTCAGATGACCCACCCCGAGGTTGCAGCCGTTGCCGAGAGGTCAGTGATCATTCTTTCGGTGGGATCCACCGAACAACACGGCCCGCATCTACCGCTATTTACCGACTCAATTATGACCATCGCGCTGGCCGAGGCACTCGCAACACGTCGAGCCGAGAGCACTCTTTTGGCACCTAGCGTCAACTTCGGCTCCAGCGGCGAACACTCCTCCTTTGCAGGCACCTTATCAATTGGCCAAAATGCCCTCGAACTCGTCCTTTTAGAATTAGGTAGAAGCGTCGATCACTTTGCTGGAATCATCTTTGTCACCGCTCATGGGGGTAACGTAGAGGCAATGGCAAAAGCGGTCCAAAAACTTAGAAGCGAAGGCAGGTTCGCAACCGCCTGGTGGCCCACCCTTGAGATTCTTCAAAAAGCAGCCTATCGATGGAGCGGACCAGGTGGCGCCCAGGGGATGGAGGCTCCAGATCTTCATGCTGGAAGAACAGAAACTTCCGCAATGTTAGCGTTGGTTCCTGAATTAGTACAGATGAGCCTGGCTAGGCCCGGTAGTGTCGCTGAGCCTTCAGAGATCATGGAAGTCATGCGCAACCTAGGGGTATCTGCGGTCTCAAAGAACGGTGTTTTAGGCGACCCAACCGGCTCAAGCGCCACTGAAGGTGCAGCCATTTTAGGAGCTTTCAGTGATGCACTGATCGAGACCTACGATCGGTTTTATAAGTCTATCCCACCTAAAGCGATCAATTGGCCTACCCTATGAGTGATCTAACGACAGATCAAGGTTGCCTAGTTGTACTAGGTGGAGCACGAGGCATCGGAGCCGAGGTCGCGAAGATCGCCGCATCATCAGGACGTAGATGTGCAGTAGTCGACTTTAGTGAAGTGACGATGCGCTTTGGATATCAAATGGGAGATATCAAAAGCGCTACCTATGGTGATCTTGAGGAAAAGATCAGCAGATATGGTGCGGATGCAACCAATGGTGCTGATTTAGCCCGTATCGCAACCCAAATACAAGATGATATGGGACCCATCGATCAACTTGCCATTACCGCAGGTGCAATTCTTGGTGGAAAGTCGCTGGTTGAGACCTCAACACAAGAACTTCTATCGATGATCGATGCTAACTTAGTGGTGCTACACAACGCCATCACCTCCTTCATACCTCTCATGAAAGAGACAAAAGAGCGCAGCTCAAGCGCATCAATTGTGGCGGTTGTGTCGGTTGCAGCTTCAAAGGCACTCGGTGGAATTGGTGCCTACTGCGCTGCTAAGGGCGCAATGGTTGCATACCTACGAACCCTTGCTCTAGAGCTGGCACCCGATCAAATCAATGTCAATTGGGTCTGTCCGGGATCAACCAGGGGTGCAATGTTGGATCAATCGGCTGTCCTTTATGGCCTTAGCGACGTAGAAGAGTTTTCAATACACCATGCCCTGGGTCGACTAATCAATCCAAAAGAGATAGCAGAAGCTATCTCTTTTCTATTGTCACCGGCTGCCTCTGCCATCACCGGAGCTGAAATCTTTGTCGATGCTGGAATGCACCTTTGACAACACGGCTCCCATCCAGCCCCAATCAGGATAATTCGGCTTTTGTAACCCCGCTCAAGGTCGCAATCTCTCCCAAAAGATTTAGCGGAACAAGCGATATCCGAAGTGGCGCTAAAGAACTTTCCTTGTCGTCTTCATGGGTCACAATCAATGAAGCTCATTTAAATTCATATAGCGATCGACTTCTGCAATATGCAATCGACTACGACAAAGAGTTAGACCCTAGATTTTGGATTCTGAGCGACCCAATCGCCAGCTTTGCATTTGTAATAGTCGTTGATTATCTCAACTTTGGCTCTGGGTACTTCGAGGATCTTCAAAAAAATTCAACTGGATCTGGCTATCTCACCTTCGCACAGGGCCTTACCTCATATTTCGTGGAGCACTACCCTTTCAAACCATCTCACCTAACCAACATCACTTCGGACCAAATGACCGAGATCCTCCAACAAAGAGATCCTTCACCTCAAGTATCAATTTTGATAGATCTCCTGGTAAAAGCTGTAAACGAACTGGGTATGTACTTAGAAGGTAATTTCGCCGACAGCTTTGTCGAATTCGCAAAGTACCTAAACCGCGATGTTGATGACTGCCTCAAGACTCTAATTGAGTTACCAGCCTTGGCTGATTACTATGAGATCAATGAGATAGCTTTTTACCCCCTCAAAAAGGCACAGATAATCCTCTCGGATCTCGATATGATTTGGCGCTTCCACCACAAAAATCTAGATGTCGCTCAAATACCTTTTTGCATTTCAGGGATCCACAAGCTTACTGCATTTGCTGATAATTCACTTCCACATGTCCTTCGGGTTGAAAAAGTCCTAGAATATGACCCCGCTTTAGAGAGTCACATTCAACTAGGGGGGCGCCTCGAATATAGCTCATGGGCGGAGGTAGAGATTCGTGCAGCAACTATTCAAAGTGTGGAGATGATTCACGCAAAGCTCCTGGGTGATGGAATTACTCTTTATCCCAATCAAATTGACGCCGCAATTTGGACCTCAAAACATGATCCGTTGTTATCGGGCAAATACAGACTGTCACTATCACATAAGTGCAAAAGTATCTTCTATTGAATCGGCTTCTACTGAATCGACTTCTGTTTTACCCAAGTGGCCCTTCGAAGGGACTTTGGCAAAACTCCATGAGATCTGAATCGATCATGATCCATTGATACTGAGAAAATACCCATGAAGCCCTTTTCTTGAACCTCACCCATAAAATCCCCGTCAAGCTCACCTTGGCATTGCCTCGAACATAGAACTAGATCAAGTGATCCACTGTTCGCAATAACGGATAGCGACCATCGGCAAATGAAAACGTCCAATCGATGCGTGACCACTTCAATCAAACAATCGATCAACTGAATAATCCATAAAGGACGAGCCTTGGACAGTGCTATAGCTCTTGGAATCTAAAACATTAAACCATCTGAGCCGAGTAACGCTCAAATTCCCAAGCCTCAAAACACACGAATCCTTTCGGCGAACAGCCTCCAGCCACCAAGGGCTTAACCTAAATTAATTGAAATCGAACTCAAATCTCCGGCTATGCTTGTTAACTCCGGGCGCTTAGCTCAGCTGGTTAGAGCGCAGCCTTCACACGGCTGAGGTCGGGGGTTCGAGTCCCTTAGCGCCCACCAAAGTATCCGTATGAGAACCCTGCACCTCAGCGATGCCGCTTGATGCTACGCTAGAACCGCCCGTCGGGATTTCCCGGTAGGCGGTATTTTTTATGTCAAGAGTGCGATGAACGCTCGCTGGAATGAGGCGTGAGAGCAAAGTGTCGAAGGGCTCGTTGTAGTCAACTCGGACAGTTTGCTCTCGTGTCTCGTCATCTTCATCGATGTAGATCCTGGCAAAGAACGCCTGATTGAAGAGCCTCCTGGTGCTGTCGTTGGCTTCCAGGTAGGCGGTATGACAGTCTCGAGTCAGATCCAGCGTGTCGGCCAATACTGCTCGTGCTTGCTCGAAGTTCGCATCGAGGCTAGCAAACTGATCTTCAATTCGTGCGATCTGACCAGCAATCCGGTCCTGTTCGATCTTCAGTAGATCAAGTGGAATTGCTCCGGCGTAGTGAGCATCGAGCAGCTTCTGACGTTGGGCGGTTAGCTCAATGCGCTGGTTGTCCATCTGTTTTCGCTCGGTTGCGGAACCGGCCTGTAAGGTGTCGACGTCCTCCAAGACAAGCTCTTCGATGCTGTCTCGCAACGCTGGCGAGAGTGCAATAGTGCGGTACTCGTCCTCAATGATTTCCTCGACCATCTCCGCTGACATCGCCTGTCGTTGACAGTCGGTGACCCTTCTCGCTCGACCAGAGCAGACAAGGTAGAGGTATTCGGTGCCCCATCTATTACGGGCTGTTGTGATCATTAGCCGAGAACCACAGGACCCGCAAAATACACTTCCTCGCAAGTAGTGGTTGTTGGTTCGCTGATGTGTTCCGGCGGTGTTGTGGGCACTGAGTAGGTCCTGGACCTGCTGCCATGTCTGTGGATCAACCAGGGGTTCATGGAGTCCGGGGTAGGTGATATTCCGGTAACGGATCTCTCCCTTGTAATACGGATTGCGGAGCAATTTATGGAGGCCGGTAATTGTCAACGGCTTGGATGGCCACTTGGGTGTTGCTCGTGTGGTAAGCCCACGAGCTGTCAGTTCATCGAGCAGCGTCCGAAGCGTTGGATCACCTTCGGAGTATCGAAAGAACGCCCAGGTGATCAAGTGCGCTCGCTCGGTATCGATCTCAACAGTTCGGTTGACTCGTCCGAGCGCATCGTTGACATGGATGTTTCTGTAGCCAAGTGGCGCTCGGGAAACTGTGCCACCGACGCTCGCCTTCTGGACCAGTCCTTTAGTGACCTCGTTGGCGAGGTTGCGGGAGTAGAACTCGGCGATGCTACTCATGATGCCGTGCATGAGCATCCCCGATGGGGTCTCGTCGATGTTCTCGCTGGTGCTGACCAGTGTAACTCCCGCTTGCTTCAAGGCGAAGTGGATAGCGACGTCATCAGCTCGGGACCGAGCGAGACGGTCGAGTTTGTGGACGATGCAGTAATCCACGTGATATTCCCGAACATAGGACAACATGCGCTGGAGTTCAGGCCGCTTGGCCGCTGAGGTACCGGATTCTCCCGCATCGACGAATTCCTCAATTACGAGCGCATCCAGCGACGCAGCTTTTCGGGTGTTAGCTTCACGCTGGGCAGGAATAGAGAACCCTTCCTCTCGTCCGCCACGCTTGGCTTGGTCGGCGGTGGAGACGCGCAGGTAAATGATTGCAGTCTTTGAAGGTGCAGCACCCAATACTCCCAGTATGGCAGAATCGCTTGACATGGGCACTCCGTTCCTATTCGTTTTCTGTCTTACGGGCGTTTTGCTGCACTTTGGTGGCAGGGCCGGGTGATTTGTCGACGACGGCAGTGACTACGGGCTTGCCTAAGAACCCAGCGATTGCCGCACTGCGAGCCGCTGCTTCTCGCTCCAGCTCATCACGAGCCTGTTGAGCACGAGCGATGATCTCGGGATCATCCTGGGCTGAGGCGATGCGAGTTTCAATGGCTTGGCGGATCTCGTCGGTAATGCTGGTTTCTCGCAACTGGGCGATGAATCGCAATTGCGCGTGCAAAGTTTCCTCGACGCGAATTGCAAGGGTCTTGGTATGTCGTTCTTGCTTGTTTGGATCATCCATGCCCTCATAGGGCTTTGCTTGTGATCCTTGTTGTTCTACTTCTTTCATGTGTAAACCTCCTTTCGGTTAGTTGTTGAGTGATATCGCTCCCGGGGTCGTTTGGCTCAGGAGCTTCAGACATTGACGCTCTCTCTGGTTGAGAAGTCAAGTCGGAAATGGCTCTATGAACTGGGCAAAGACGGATCAGGAGCTCTCAGAGGGAAGGGCGGCCACAACCTCCAGATACTCCCCTGTGGTGCAGACCAGAAACAGAGCCGGGTCAAGGCCCGCCGTTGCCGCCACGGCAGCCCGAATGGCCCCCGCTCGGGCAGATCCAGGGACCACCCAGAGAACGGCGGGGAAAAGGCCGTGTGTCGCCTGGTAGCGCCCCGTTGCCCGAAAGGCTTCATACGCAGCGCACTGGCGCATAATTACCGGCATGTGTTCGCTTGCCATATCAACCTCGATGAACCAGTGGTGCTCGTAGTCGTCAGAAGCAGTGACCAGACGAAGATCTGGCTTGAGCGTTAGCGCCGTGCCAAATCTCGAAAGTGATTGTTGCCAGCTGGCGGGTTCGGCTTGGACTTCGAGCACTTCTAAGTCACCCTGACGCCCAGATTCGATAGTCCTCACGGCCAGTTCGGATATGGCCAGAGTGTGCTCGACGAAGTGCCGAGATGGTTCTCGGTAATTGCGTCGTCCGGAAATGACGGGAGGGTCAAGGCTCTGGAGTATTCGTTCACCGGCCGGACCGACGTACCAGACGAATCCCGCTGATCCAGCTCTGGCTCCACCGATACGGCGTTCGAGCGCCTTGAGCACAAGAGCGTTCCGAAGCCGTGACAGTGTTCGAATGCAAGCACGCGCTGATGCTGTCGGTGTTGGATGGACGGGATCGAAGTGGAGTCGCTGGATGTGCTTGGTGGAAAGCAGCCGGAACTCTTCCACGTTACGAAGCAGCTTGTAATCCCGCTCGGTCAGGCGGTCTTTCAGGGTGTCGAGATCCGAGCGCGTCATGTCGGACCTCCTGTCACTCGCTTAGCTTCCCGTCGTCCCTCGTGACCCCGCAATGCGGGGTCAGTCCCCTCCCGCCAAGGGCGGAACTTGGCCAACGACCTGCATGAGTAAAAGACACTTGAGGGTCGTGGCACGACGACCGAGATGACGTTGACAAACCCTCGACCTCTGTTCCTCTTCTCTAATAGGGTTGGGCAGGTTGGCAAGAGATAGGTCATATGCGTCTCCTCTTTCGTCCCAGCTCATCCCCGTCTGCCACCTTTGGATACGGTCTGACCGTCGAAGTTGGTGGGGGTTGAGGGATAGGGCTTGCATATCGATTGTGGCTACGGTTACGAACTTCTTCCCCGAGACCGGTTGGCTGCGGCGGTGGAAGCGTTCGGATCAGTGCCCATCCGGATGGAGCACCACCGGCGGTCAGGTTCGCATATGCCTGATATTGACCAAGGCTGAGGAAGTCGACTGCTTGGAGACTGGGAGCCTGCTTTGCAACAGCGGTTGCGTCGTCAGGATCAAGGAGCTGGAAGATGACCTTGGACTTTGCATTCGTATCGATCGCCGCCCGAGTCGAAGCGGGGAGTTGAGCTCGATGTTGATGGGCAAGATGCCAGCCGACACCGTTGGACCGGGAACGACTTAGGGCGTCGTCAATTGAGACTGGCAGGTGCAAGTACTGCTGCACCTCATCAATTACCACGGTCGCCGGACGGCTGGATGGATCAACTTCGCTCGCACGCTCCATCGTTGCCGACCACGTCTCAGCCACGATCAGGGAACCGAGTAGCTGGGCTGTGATAGGGCCGATGAGTGCTTCATTGAGTGGAACGAGCACGACCTTGTTGTCTTTGAACATATCCCGAACGCGGAACGGAGGATCGGCCTGGCCAAGGATGGCTCGCAAACTCGACCTGAGTAGGTACTGACGTAGCTTGTTCATCGGTGCAGCGATCGCTTGTGCTTGTGCGCCGGGAGACATGGCCAGATAACCGGACCAAAACGATGCGAGACCGGGGTCGTCCATAACCTCTCCGATGATTCCACGTCGAAACCTCTCGTCCGCTAGAAGCCGAGGGAGATCAATCAGCGTGAAGGGCGACTTGCGAGTAGCACCAACCCTGGCGAGTGTGAGAAGTGCAGAGTGGATGATGTCCTCGGTGCGAGGTCCCCAGCCGTCGTGGAATACTTGCCTGAGAACCGCTACCAACCCATCGACGACAACGTCAGGATCTCGGTTTCCAACGTTGAGTGGATTGAAGCCGACCACCTTTCCGGTCTTCGCTTCGGCTGGATCGATAATCACAATATCGTCGATCCTCGCTCGAGGTATAGCCCGCTCGACTATGTCACGTATCAGCTGCCACTTCGGATCGATCACCAGTACCGCACGCCCAGCCGCTATGTCGGCGGCGATGAGGTTGAGCAGGACTGTCGACTTACCAACGCCAGTCGGACCCATCGCCAGCAGGTGTGACGTGATATCCCGAGCAGCGATTCCTATAGGCGCTCTAGGTCCCGGGCCTCCGGGAACGGCGAAGAGCCGCTCGGATCTGTTGACCTTCTCAGGCACTCGCAGCGGGCGAGGATGGAGAGGAGCGACGCCCGGCAGGTCGTAATCTCCTAATGGCCAGCCCAGCAGGCCCGTCAGCTCGGTAGCTCCGAGATGCAGATTCCAGTGCCTCGGTAACTGAGGGGTATTGAGCCGAACTGGTGGCTCGATGATCAGATCCATGTAGGTGCCTCGATCTATGGCCGTCGACAAGGCTCCGAGCACGCCGATGACCAGCTGTTGTCTGCGCCCTCGCTCCTTCGCTGCCACCCCGATGCGAAGTACGGCTGAGAAACCGTGCTGACCGGATCTTGTGTCAACTTGGTCTCGTACAGCCTTGCCCGCCGAGCGCTCGCCGATCGTCAACACCTGCCACCACGGTTGGGTAGGATCGGCAATCTCCTTCGGCAGATGCTTCGGTGTCATTCGTGGACCGAGCACGACCTGAACCACTAAACGTTCCGCCGCCTCTAGCCGCGCATACAAGGCAGAGAGCAGGCTCAAGCTCGTCACCTCAGCACGCCCGGCTGCCAGGGCAAACGCCCGTGGACGCATTCTCACTCTGACCGAGCGGTTCACAGCAAGACGCGGTTGATCGATGCCGTCGATATCCAGCTCCGGAAGTAGGTGTCGCAGCGTGCGCTGCACCCATACAACGTGTTCTGCTGGCGTGCCGACCAGATGCTGGATGAGTTGGCCATGCTCGCTGCGAACCTCGAAGACCAGCGGCGGTGCGGCCCTGTCGGCGGCCATTCGAAGCAGCATTGCATTGACTTGATCGACCTCCAGCGGACGAGGCAGATGCAACTGGGAAAACACCCAGCTGCTGCCGGGATTGGTGGAGCGAGAGCGATTATGAAGCCTCATCTCGATCACTTTCGTCGCCGATGCCACCCTGGCGATAGTTATTCCTAACCTTCGTTGCCTCCGCCTGTGCTTGAGCCTCGACCTCGGCTCGAGCGAGCGCCAGTCCGATGAATGCCCGCGAGAGTTTCTTGGCATCTGGAGTGCCCCGTCGCACGCCACGCACCCGTAAGGCCCGCTCTTCCTGGCGCTTCCAGTTGGTCTTGCGCTTCCTATGCCTCGGCATGACGACCTCCGCCTTGGTGACCCACGTCGGAAGGGACCGGGTAGCCGGGAATGACAATATCGGCATCGACCTCATCTCCCCACACACTCCAGTTGGCGCTTGAGCGTGGACGTCGCCGGGCGAACAGCTCGAGGTAGGGGCCGTCGCTGACCCGCTCGATGACTGCGTACTGCTCCTCTGGCTTATGTGAGTGTTCCTGCAGCGGAGCAAACATCCACGTCGGCTGCGCGCGAAAGTTGACCGGAGCATGTCCTCGTGTACCGAGGATAAGGTGTTCGGTTGCGTTCCGAAGATACTGACCCAAGCCGATCCGTGGCTTGATCCAGGTCAAAGGCGACCGAGGAGTAAAGCCCCATGACTCCATGACGTCATAACCGGCGCGTAAAGTAGCGTTGGTGACCCATAGCCAGCAGTGGGCATCGGTAGCAGCTAGGTCAGCTACTGGCATAGCTTGAATCTCATCCAGCGTCATAAGTTTGTAGTGCGACGCCGCTCCGAGTGCACCCTTTTGCTGAACGTCCCACGGCGGGTCGGCCAAGATGGTCTTGAACGGCTGCCGGGACTCCGGGCCGCTCCTTGAGAAAAAGTTTTGTGTTACCATTAAAAAGCTCCTTTCTGCCCGAGTTTTCGATTGCCGTCGAAAGCACGGGATTTTGATTAGGTTGATGTAGAAGTCCACCGAGAATTGCGAGGAGCATCCCCGGGGTGATTACAGCTAAAAACATCTCGGGGATCATTTGCAATAGCAGAGGTCGGCGACGCGACTACCGATAAGACGTTCGAAGCGACGCCGAGTACCTCTTGCAATTCATGCGATATATGGTCTCGTAATGTTCACCAATAGTGGCATTGTGGAATAAACAACGTTCTTCCGATTACCAACGATTTATGCGATTTCTCCGCCAGAGCAGACTTGTGATGAAACCCAGGACGACGAGCCCTCCGACCACGGCGACGATACCGACCAACGCTGCCGCAATCGATTCGATGAGCCTCACCGCTACGTAGATCGCCACCGCTACCGCAAGCAGCGTGAAGCAGATACCGATGAGCCGGTCTAACATTCCCGACTACTCCTCATACCTGGGCCAGGACCGCAGGGGATCGAGTAAGATTCCTGCGAGACGGCTGGACCAGCTTATGGATATCAGTAGCTGCAGCAGAGTTGGCGAGCTTGCTTGTCGCATGGGACAGTGAGCTGACCGTCTTGTTCATTGTGTCGACCACATTGCGTGTGACGATGACATCACCCTTGACTATCCGGCGCTGGTCGATTGACCTGAGACCGCTGTTTGCTGCTGCCGTCACGTAAGACCACCTGCTCTACGTGCGGCTTCGCGCATAGCCGACAACGTCTGCGCCGTGAGCTGCTCAAGACGCGTGTCAACGGACAAACGCTCAGCGAAGATATCGAAGGTGCGACGATACTGGCGCCAAGCCAAGAGCGCCCAGACACCGGCGCCCGAGAGCGCCAGTGCCAAGACGGCAATGCCCAGCGCTACCAGCGCGGTCACCTGATTCGGTGCAGGTCGCGCCGCAAGTCGGACAGCAGTTCTGCACAGCCGAGCATGTGGTCGTCGGCAATGAAAGCGAGACGCTGAGCAGCATCGGGTGCAATCATCTCCAGCTGACGCTGTGCCTGGGAAACCCGTGTGATTTGCTGCATGGCGTTGCCAGTAGCCATCGTCAAGTTCTCAACCTTCGCAAGTGTCACGTCGGTTGCATTATCGACCTGGCTGGTTCGGATCTGCGTTCCGAGGCGACCCCGTGAGATCTCACGCCCAAAACGACGTGCATCCCTGGCGAGCGCACCACCACCTCCGTTGTATGTGGCCAGCTCGCTCATACGATCACCACCCCGTAGTTGATAGCCTTCATAGTGTCTTTGCTCCTTTCTCCAATTAATCCGAGTGGGTTGCGATGACACCGTGGGTGGTCCGTTACAGCGGGCCATCCACCCCTCATCGCTGGTATTCGGCCATATTGCTCAACCGAATATCCTTGAGGTTAGAGCTGGCTTTGCATTGGAGATATGCGCACGAACAGAGTTGGAGTAGGAATTGGAGTCGCAATCGAAGTCGGTCCGGTCCTCGTATCGATGGGTTGAACCATCGGCGTGGGATCCCAAGCAGGCTTACAACGTTCTCCAAGATCTTGTCTATTTACACAAAGACGCTGGCTTTTCCCCAACTCGTATTGCCAGAGCCAATCTCGTTCGTCAACTTCTTGGCGGGGACAACGAATCGTATGAGGTGTTGCTGGAACGCTTCATATCGGCCATTGAGTCGCTTCGTGATCCGCAGCCCGAGATACTGCTCGATGTCTTCGGGCTTGCCCCCGAGACCGAAGACATGACGTATCTCAAGGATCGGCGCCGACACTACGGCGACAAGCACGGCATCAAGGTTGAAGCTGTCGCCGACCGAGAAGAAACAGCTCTGGATAGCCTGCGTAAGCAACTCGTCACGGGTTGGTATCCCAAGTCCCCAACCGGATTTTCGGTGCCGCAGTCTCACAACGGCTTTGTCCAGCAGGCCGCCCGTATTTTGACGGTGGTCCGCAACCGTGCCTGGCAGGAGAATAGGGAGTGGCATCAACTTATTGCTGCGTTCGACGAAGCTGACTTCATCTCGATCAGCAGTTCCTACCCTGGGCGGCCGATTCCCGAAGGGGACTTCACGGTCAAAACTGAACGCATCGGAGAGAGCTTTACTCATCAGTTCTGGTACAAGGAGCCGATGAGGCGAGGCGAGACCTACGACCTTAAATTTCGGCTCCTAGCTGATCCAGACCTTGGCACCCCGGGTGCGCTCACCGAGCAGAGTCAGGCCTTTCACGAGCCCACCCGGTTCGCCTCATTCGGAGCAGTGTTCATCGGCGATCGGCCAGACACCATCTGGAGCTACCGTGGACTCACGTACTTTGAACGACCCGGAACTCCCCACATCGGTAAGACCCTCGAGTTTGGCGACGAGCGGGGTGTCAATGTTGAGTTCCACGATTTATACGGTGGACTTTATAGCGGTATTGCCTGGGAATGGTGAGTGCTTGTCGAAGATTGGAATGAAGTTGGATGTTGGTGCCTCATGAACACGCAAATTAAGGACAAGTTAGTTGCTTCGATTTTGATTTGAGTGTCCAATATTTCCTCGTAATGCATTCTGTAACAGGCGGTCAGTAGTGTTGTATTCAGATTCTTGGATTTTGCATACAATGTTATAATAAGGAGAATTATGCAAAAATCAAGGCGCCAGTTTGAGGGATTACGAAAGGAATATCACTGATGGCGGGCCAACCTCGCAAGACTGCGACGAAGCCAGCCAAGACGCTCGAACAGCGCCTGTGGGATACTGCGGACGCACTTCGAGGCAACCAGGAGCCGAGCGAGTACAAACATATCGTTCTCGGATTAGTCTTCCTCAAGTACATTTCCGATCGGTTTGAGGTACGTCGCCAGGCTATCGAAACGAGCCTGAGCGATCCCGACTCCGCTGATTTCATTCCTAACCCCGAGAGGCGCTCTCGGCTCATCGAGGATCGTGACGAGTACACAAGCCACAACGTTTTCTGGGTTCCGGCCGACGCTCGCTGGCAGCACATTCAGGACCGAGCCAAGCTCCCAATTATTGGTCAGGACATTGATGCGGCGATGGATCTAATTGAGAAGGAGAATCCGTCGATTCGAGGTGTCTTGCCCCGCAACTATGGCCGCGAAGGCCTTGACAAGGGACGTCTTGGCCAGCTCGTCGACCTTATCGGATCGATTGGATTCACCGAGTCCGATGACCACGGCTCTGACGATGTGCTAGGCCGAGTGTATGAGTACTTCCTAGGGCAGTTTGCTGGCAAGGAGACCGGCAAGGACGCCGGAGCATTTTACACCCCGAGGTCCATTGTTAAGACATTGGTCGAGATGTTGGAGCCCTATCACGGTCGTGTCTATGACCCTGCTTGTGGCTCGGGAGGAATGTTCGTGCAGTCCGCCGAGTTCGTGAAAGCTCACGGCGGCAAGCGCACTGATATTTCGATTTATGGGCAGGAGTTCACCGACACCACCTGGAAGCTGGCCAAGATGAACCTTGCGCTTAGAGGCATCGAGGCCGACTTGGGTGATCACTCCGATGACTCCTTCGCTAATGACTTACACCCAGATCTGCGGGCAGACTTTGTCATCGCAAATCCACCTTTCAACGTCAGCAATTGGTGGGATGCCAAACTTGCAGATGACCCACGTTGGAAGTACGGCACTCCACCTGAAGGTAACGCCAACTTCGCTTGGGTGCAGCACTTCATTTATCACTTGTCGCCGAAAGGTACCGCTGGCTTCGTCCTTGCAAATGGTTCGCTGTCGAGCAAGACCAGCGGCGAGGGAGACATCCGCCGCAAGCTCGTCGAGGCCGACCTGGTTGACTGCATCGTGGCGATGCCCGACAGGCTGTTCTTCAATACTGGTATTCCCGTCAGCCTGTGGTTCGTCAGCAAGGATCGCCACGGCAACGGACACCGCAGTCGTCAGGGCGAGGTGCTTTTTATTGATGCCCGCAAGCTTGGGAAAATGGAGAGTCGCCGACTAAGGGTGCTTACTGACGAAGACATCGCCAAAATTTCTAACGTATACCATGCCTGGCGTCACCACGATGGCACATACGAGGACGTAGCCGGTTTCACGAAGTCTGCCAATCTAGATGAGATTAAGCATCATGACTTTGTCCTCACACCGGGCCGGTACGTCGGCGCCGAGGAGGCCGAGGTCGACGACGAACCGATTGATGAAAAGATTGCTCGACTCAAAAAGGAGCTGTTTGCTGAGTTTGAGGAAGGGCGACGGCTCGAAGAAGTTGTTCGGGAGCGACTCGGAGAGTTGCTGCTGTGAATTGGAGGAGCGTATCACTGGGACAGGCTGGCACCATTGTTGGCGGAGGCACACCTTCCACAGCTAATAGCAAGCACTTTGGCGATGGATATCCATGGATCACGCCAAAAGATCTATCGAGGCAGCGCTCTCGATTTGTGAGGACTGGAGAGCGAAGCATCACAGATTCCGGGCTAAGAGCATCATCGGCAAAGTTGCTTCCTACTGGCACGGTCATCTTGTCAAGTCGAGCACCAATTGGGTTGACGGCTATTGCAGCTGTTCCTCTAACGACTAATCAGGGCTGCCGTAGTTTCGTTCCAGGTGATGAGGTTGATACCCTATTTATGTACTACCTACTTGGGTCAATGAAAGATGAGTTTGAGAGGCGGGCCAACGGCTCAACTTTCAAGGAAATATCTGGCTCTACTCTTTCGGCAATTGAAGTACTACTCCCTCCACTCGAAGAGCAGCGCGGTATTGCGGCCACGTTGGGAGCGCTGGACGACAAGATTGAGTCGAATCGACGGGCTTACTCGTTGCTTCGGGAGCTTGGTATGGCGAGATTCGAGTACGTCATAAGTCGCGGGAACGAGCGTCGATTACCTCTTTCTGATGTCTCGATATCAATTGCGCGCGGTATCGCACCGAACTACGCCGATGACGATCCTCTAGCACCGCTCGTGCTGAATCAGAGGTGCGTTCGCGACGGACGGATTTCGCTTGGCCCAGCGAGACGGATGGTCGACCGACAGGTGGCGATCGCTAAGAAGGCTTCAAGTGGAGACATTCTCGTAAACTCAACTGGTACCGGGACGCTTGGCCGTGTTGGTCGCTGGCACAAGGGGAGCATCTTTGTTGACGGCCACGTGTCCGTGGTCAAGCCAAACAGCGACGTAGTTCCCCCTACCGTTCTCGCATACGCGCTGTTCGGTCGAGAGATGGATATCGAGGGCCTTGCGACAGGGAGCACAGGACAGACGGAATTGAGTCCAACGATGCTTGGCTCCCTGAAGGTCGCACTTCCTTCTGTCGATTTTGCAACTGAACTCGAGGGGGATCTCTTTGCGCTCGAGAGGAGATCCGTGCAGCTTGAGCACGAGATCCTTCTATTAGGGCAAATTAGAGATGCACTACTTCCGGAGCTGCTCTCCGGACGGATTCGAGTGTCGGAGGCGGTGGCATGAATACCGAATGGGCTCTCAACCAGCTCCAGGACTTCATTAGTGCAACGGAAGTTCATCATGTACGGGCGCCGTCTGGAGTTATAAGTGTAGGGACCTATAAGACCGCAGAGTCAGAGGTTGAGGTCGTCAAAAAGGCACAGATTGTCGAGCAGATACTAAATCGGGCGATCCCGGGTTGGCGTTCACTCGAAGTCGATACTCGTCGGAAGAAGTGGGCACTCCATCATGAGGTAGCGCTACGGGCAAAAGAGTCACTGCTTAGACAGGAGGAGCTCCAAAAGAATCTTGGCGAGAATGCTCCCGAAATATCAGCAGCAAAACTTCACCCATGGGTCTGGAATGGTGCCTCCTCGCTTTGGCAATCGGGCCACTATAGGTCTGCGGTTGAAGATGCTGCGAAGAAGGTCAATGCGGAGACACAGAACAAGGTCGGACGCAGGGATGTCAGCGAGAAGAACCTATTCCAGGAAGCTTTTAGTACTGATGCTCCAATCACCGGGAAGTCTCGTCTGCGTCGCATGACGAATGATGGCAGCGACACCTATAGGTCAGTCCAGCGTGGCGCTATGGCACTTGCCGAAGGGATCTATTCAGGCATCCGGAATCCATTCAACCACGAAGATCCAAAGGACATTGACGAACAGGTTGCACTTGAGTATCTAGCGGCGCTTAGCGTTCTTGCTCGGTGGGTGGACGAGGCGATCGTGGAGGCCACGCCTTGAACCTACTCAACGAATCAACCGTCGAAACGGCGGCACTGGAGTACCTGCGAGAGCTTGGATACTCGACAGAGTTCGGCCCTGAGATTGCTCCTGACACACAGTTCGCAGAACGGTCTTCCTGGAGTCAGGTTTATCTATATGAACGCCTTCGTGAAGCGATGATACGGCTTAATAAGGGCATCGATCCCGCGTCCGTCGATGAGGCGGTCAAGCGACTGGAGCGCGCAGAGTCCCAAAATGCGGTGACAGAGAACAAGCGTGTCCACGAGTTGATGCGTGATGGAGTGCCACTTGAGCGCAGGACGACTGATGGTCAGTTGCGTACGGATCGCATTCACCTAATTGATTTTGATCACACAAGCAACAACGAATGGCTTGCTGTCAACCAGTTCACGATCATCGAAGGCAAGAATCGTCGGCCCGATGTACTGGTGTTTTTGAATGGCATTCCGGTAGCTCTCTTCGAATTGAAGAACCTCGCTGACGAACACGCCACCTTGAGGAACGCCTGGAACCAGGTGCAGACATACCGTTCCGATATTCCGTCGATCTTTACTCCGAACGTGGTCACAGTTATCAGTGATGGCACGAGTGCCGCTATGAGTAGCTTCACAGGTGCCTTCGAGCACTATGCGCCGTGGAAAACAATGGATGGCCGTGAGGTAGTTACTAACCGACCAGCACTCGAGGTTCTTGTAAAAGGTGTCTTTGATCAGAAGCGTTTCCTGGATATCTTGCAGAACTTCGTAGTGTTCAGCGACGAAGGTAAGGGGCTGGTCAAACGAGTAGCCAAGTACCACCAATATTGGGCGGTGAACGCAGCCGTCGAATCCACGGTTGAGGCAGCGGGACCGAATGGTGATCGACGTGGTGGAGTAGTCTGGCATACCCAGGGATCAGGCAAGAGCTTCGAGATGGTGTTCTTCGCTGCGAAGCTCATGCGTGACCCCAGGATGAACAATCCCACACTTGTCTTTATTACGGACCGAAACGATCTCGATGATCAGCTCTTTGGTGAGGTGTTTGCTCCGGCCGAGATCCTGCCAGAGAAGCCGGTTAGGGCTGATAGTCGGATTGAACTCCGCCAGCTTCTTCGTCGTGCCTCGGGAGGAATCCTATTCACGACGCTCCAGAAGTTTGCACCAGAAGTTGGTGGCGACACGAATCCTGTTCTAACCGACCGCCGGAACGTGGTGGTCGTAGCAGATGAGGCGCATCGCTCACAGTATGGCTTTACTGAGACGCTTGGAGCGGACGGCACGTTGAAATCAGGCTTGGCCAAGCACTTACGCGACGCCCTACCGAATGCCACCTATCTCGGCTTCACCGGCACACCGATTGAGTCCGCTGACAAGTCCACCCGCTCGGTCTTCGGTGACTACATCGATGTCTACGACCTGACACGAGCGGTTGAGGACGGTGCGACCGTCAAGATCTACTACGAGTCCCGACTTGCCAAGGTCTCTCTTAATGACGACGCTCATGCGGATATCGACGCTCTGGCCGATGAGATAACAGAGGAGGTCGAGGAGTCCGATGCGATTCGTGCCAAGTCACGGTGGTCCAGGGTGGAAGCCATTGTCGGTGCCAGCGAGCGTCTGGATCTGATCGCTGCAGACATAGTCGATCATTGGGAAAAGCGCCGAGCAGAATTGTTTGGCAAGGCCATGATTGTCGCAATGAGTCGTCGCATCGCCGTCGAGCTCTATGACAGAATCGTGAAACTAAGACCAGATTGGCACAGTGACGACCCGAAGGCTGGAAAGATCAAGGTCGTCATGACCGGCTCCGCAGCTGATCCAACTCCATTCCAACGTCACCTCTACGATAAGAAAACCCGCACCGAACTGAAGAGCCGTGCCAAGGATCCCGACGATCCATTGGAGATCGTTATCGTCAGAGATATGTGGCTCACCGGGTTTGACTCCCCAGCCTTGCACACGATGTACGTTGACAAGCCCATGCAGGGAGCAGGTCTGATGCAGGCGATTGCTCGGGTGAACCGGACCTTCCGTGACAAGCCAGGTGGCCTGATCGTCGACTACATCGGCGTTGCCACCAATCTCCGCAAAGCACTTGCCGAGTATTCTCCTTCCGATCAAGATCAGGCTGGCGTCCCTATCGAAGAGATGGTGGCTGTCATGCTGGAGAAACACGACGTCGTTCGTGCCATTCTGTACGGCTGTCCGTTCGACTCTTCGCCGTTGCTTTCGGCCTCCGAGCGGCTTGGTCAGCATGCATCGGTTCTCGACTTCGTGATGGCGGATCCCGATCGGACAAGTCGCTTCCTCGACCAGGTACTTGCTCTTACCCGTGCCTTCGCTCTGTGCGGGGCACGTGACGAAGCAGTAGCGATCCGCAACGACATTCGCCTCTTTGCTGACGTTCGGGCAGCAATTATCAAGATTCAGAACCCTGATTCCGGGAGGGCGGGTAGCGGAGGCGTGGAGATCGATACCGCAATCTCCCAGCTCGTGAACGAGGCGGTGTCTGCCGACGAGGTCATCGATATTTATAAGCTCGCTGGTGTCGACACTCCTGACCTGTCCATCTTGAGTGACGAGTTTTTGGACTCGCTCGCTGGCAAGGAGAAGCCCAACCTCCAGATGGGACTGCTTCGCCGTCTCATCAACGACCAGATTCGCACCATTCAGCGGAGCAACCTTGTCCAGGCACGCAAATTCTCGGAGCAACTCGATGAGGCGATCAATCGCTACACTAATCGAGCACTCTCGACCGCAGAGATCATTGCCGAGCTCGTCAAGCTCGCCAAGGAGATGCGCGACCAGAATACCCGCCATGAGCAGCTCGGACTAAGCGTTGCCGAGGCAGCTTTTTATGACGCCATTGTCCAGAACGACTCGGCCGTCCTCACCATGGGAGACGAGGTCCTCAAAAAGATCGCTGTTGACTTAGTCACTCAGGTTCAGAGCAGCATCACGATCGACTGGAACTTCAAAGCTTCAGTCAAGGCCGAGATGCGGGCCAAAGTTAGGCGCCTCCTCGCGAAATACGATTACCCACCCGATCTTGAAGAGAAGGCTGTGGAGCTTGTACTGCAGCAGGCTGAGCTATTCGCTTCTTCGGAGGCCACGTCATGACCGCGCTTGAAGACAAACTTAGTGGTTGGACTGGCCCGTCCAGTGACACCGAGCAGGAGAAGCAGGACCGCACCGAGCGCATGATCCGTGAGGCTGTTCGGAATCATGCCGAATTCGCAAACTGCTCCCTGAAGGTGTACGCGAAAGGGTCCTACGCGAACAACACGAACGTCCGCTCAGATAGCGATGTAGATATAGCCGTCCAATGCACCAACGCCCTCTACTGGAATGAAGTGACGCCAGGCGTGAAGCCTGTTGGCACGCCTTACACGGGTCCTTGGACACCGGCCAGATTGCGATCCGAACTCAAGACAGCGCTAGAAGCGAAATTTCCGGGGCAAGTTGACTCTTCTGGATCAACCGCCTTTACAATCAAATCAGGCAGTGCTCGAGTAGACGCAGATGTCGTACCGTGCTTTGACCACCGTTATTACTTCAGTCCGGATAACTTCCTGGAAGGCACCAAGGTCTTCAAGACTGACAACAGTTCGCTACTAAATTATCCCGATCAACAGAAAGCGAACGGTAACTTAAAGAATCAACGGACCAACCAGCGTTACAAGAAGGCCGTGCGCATCATGAAGCGCCTCGAGAATGCAATGGTAACTGCTGGTGTGCATCGGGAGGTGCCGTCGTTCTTCGTCGAATGCCTGGTCTATAACATCCCTGACGCTGTGCTGAACCTATCGACCTGGACCGAACTTGTTCGGGGGACCCTTGGTCACATCTACAACCAGCTGGAGGGGTCTGAGTCGATCGCCGTCGATGGGAGGTGGCGCGAGGTAAACGAGTGCAAGTACCTGTTCGATGCTTCACAGAAGTGGACTCGGTCCGATGGCAGGGACTTCGCGCTTGCGGGATGGAACTACTTGGGATACAAGTCATGAGCCGTTCAATCTTTGTCAAAATCGTCGCCGTCGTCGTTCTATGCGTATTCTCCGCCGGGACATGGATTACCAGCGGAAAGCTGAACGTCACTTGGCTTCAGTACTTCTCCGCCTCGGTCTTCCTCGCTACGACTCTGCTTGCCATATGGGACCTCTTTTTGTGGCGCACAATACCGGCACAACTCTTGCCTGGAGTGCCGCGGAGTATTCGTGGTACGTGGAAGGGAACGGTAGCTTCGCTTTGGGATGACCCTCAGACTGGTGAGAGACCGTCACCAGTAGAGGTATATCTCGTCGTCCGGCAGACCTTCAAGAGCGTCTCTGTCAACTTAATGTCAAAGGAATCCACTTCGTCCTCTTCTTTGGCCCAAGTTGTCGATGCCGACGGCACCGCCGCCCTCAGCTACCTGTACTTGAACCAGCCTCGAACGGTCGTCAGGGAGAGGAGCTCGATTCATCATGGCTCTGCAATATTGGAGGTTGCGAGAAAGCCTGCCTGTCGACTGTCTGGTCGATATTGGACTGACCGAGACAGCAGGGGCGAGTTGAAGTTCGAACAACGATGTCACCGGATTGCCGACGACTTTGCAGAAGCAGCTAGCTACTTTTCGGCTCTGGAATCTCAAACCCTAACGTTAGATAAAAATGTTCTAACAAGCAAGTCCGTCCCATCGGTGGATCATCAGGAGGAAGGCCACTCGTGAGACCTATAAAACTTACAGCGCAAAACTTCTATGGAGTTACGGACAGGTCTGTGTTCGGAATGTTGAAACAGCAAGCGAAACACATTTGCTCGAGTATTTGTAAGTCAAATATCGACTTGGCGGCTATTCAAAAACTGACGCCCATGATGTTGACCCGCTACAAGTCATCGGGCCAAGGTCCACCACTCTTGTTCGCACCCTATCGGGCAGAGGCGTTTGTCGCTGTTTGTATAAAGGATACTCATGACGACTGAGGTCGACACAGCAGTGCCCAAGGAACTAGTAAGTCGACGTACACGCGAAGCTGTCCGTGATACCATGAGTGGCACGACCCTTCGCGAGATTGATCAGATGTGGCAGGACGAACTTTTTCACGCTGCGACAGATCCCGAGCCTGTTGGTGGACAAAGAGTTACTCGATTCCAGGGTTACCTCAACCAAGTTGACTGGACCAATTTTAGCCAGGTTACTAGAGCCCTGCGTGTCTTTGAGGAAGCAATACAGCCTTTGTTTTCTCCGCCCGAGGGTTTTACTCAGGGAGGCGACGTTACGATACTCCGGCTGCGTAAACTATTCCAGCGTGATGGATATCTAATAGATGAAAACGGGCACATTAGAAGGGAGAGTCAGGTTGTTATCGCCAGCAACGTTCTGGCAAATCTGACTGATGCCTCTGCCATACACGAACATTTAGACCGTATTGCTAGTGCTGTGGAGCGAGATGATCCTGCGCAAGCAATCGGCTCAGCGAAGGAACTAATCGAGAGTACCGCAAAGCTTGTTTTACGCGAGCGGAACGAACCATACTCTGACGCAGATGATCTACCGGCCCTGGTCATGAAAGCGCAGCAATCTCTTTCTGTGCATCCTTCCGGACGTTCACCCGGCCCCGATGGTTCGAATGCGGTTAAGAAGATTCTTGGTGCAGCAATGACCGTGACGTCAGGTGTAGCCGAGCTACGCAACCGCGGCTACGGCACTGGTCATGGCTCTGCCACCGCGCCCTCCTGGTTGAAAGCACGTCACGCTCGGCTCGCAGTGAACGCTTCGAAACTTTGGTGCGAGTTCATGCTTGATACGTTGATCGATCCTAGTGCGCCATGGCGGACGAAATCGATAGCTCCAGCGTTGCTCCAAGATATGAATCTCGAAACAGGTGCGGAAAGGTCATGAAACTGCGACAGATGACAATCAAGAATTTTCGCTTACGTAAAGGGATTTCTATAGGGCTCGATTTGATTACTACTCTGATTGGTCCGAAGGATAGTGGCAAATCGACAGTATTGAGAGCGCTCGATTGGTTCTTCAATGGCAAGGTTGGCCAACTCAGCGAGTCGGACTGTTCGTTCGGGTTGACGATAGAGGAAATCGAAGTCACATTCTCTGATTTGTCAGAAACTGATCGCTATGAGTTAGTGAAATATACCCCACAAGGTTTAACAACGCGTCACTTGCTGATGAGAAGTGAGGTTAAGTAACGATGTCAGAGTCTGAAGCAGCAGAAGCGGAGAGAGTCATCGCGGTTTACCCGCGTGTTCGACTCGCAGAGTGGGCCAACTTGAGCGATGAGTGGGTCCGTCTGATCGTTGCCGAGGCAGCTTTTTATGACGCCATCGTCCAGAATGATGCAGCCATCCTAACCATGGGTGACGACACACTCAAGAAGATCGCCGCTGACCTGGTCACACAGGTTCAGAATAGCATCACGATTGACTGGAACTTCAAGGCCTCAGTGAAGGCCGAGATGCGAGCGAAGGTCAGGCGTCTCCTTGCGAAATACGACTACTCGCCAGATCTCGAGGAGAAGGGTGTGGAGCTTGTGCTTCAGCAGGCAAAGCTGTTTACTGCGAATGGGAAGGAGGAGTCATGAAGGTCGCGTTCGTTCACGTCAGCGGCTTTCGCTTGTTAGACGATGCTATTATCTCGCTTGAAGGCGACACGACCATCATCGTCGGACGGAATAATAGTGGAAAAACTTCGCTCGTTGAAGCGTTCTACAAATTCCTTGGGACCGACAAGGTCTCGTTCACGCTGGATGACTTCAACCTTAAGAGTCTTGCGGAATTTCGGAGTGCTGCCGAATTGTGGCGGCAGGCAGAGCAAGCTCGTGTTGATGGCAATTCAGTGGACGCAGAGCAACTTGAGAGTGATGCCATTACGCTCTTGCCGAATATCCGCCTCGACGTCGAATTTGTCTATGATGAGGCGGAGTCACTCGCCCCGATTAGCGATCTCATCTTGGATCTCGATCCCGACAGGCATGACGTTTTGCTTTCATGTCGCTACGTGGCGACAAGGCCCTTGGAATTTCTAAAAGCTTATAGCGAGTCGGGTTTCGAAGACATCGTTGATTTTTTACGAAAGAGGATGCACGCATTTTTTGATCGCGAATTCCTAGCAATCGATAAGGCCGATCCGACGAACCTTCGAACTGTTAACTCCGCGCAAGCAAAAGCGGCCGTACTTTGCGATTTCATCTACGCCCAAAACCTCTTCGATGACACCTCTTCAGATACAGGACACGGCTTGTCGAAGGGATTCGAGAGCTACTACCGTGCTATCGCAAACCCTGACGGTACAATCGAGAGTCTGGAAGCTGCTCTCGTAGATGTCGCCTCGAAGCTCGACAGTGAGTACACGACACTGTTCGCTGACGTCTTTGGGGACCTGAAGCACTTTGGAGCTGGCCGCATGCCTAGTCTCCAGGAGATAAGGATTGTGTCGGAGTTCAGTGCTGCCAATCTTCTCAACGGCAGCACCAGAGTCATGTATGCCCACGAATCAGGTACCGATCTCCCCGAAGCACACAACGGCCTCGGCTTCAGTAAGTTGATCTTTATCATCTTGCAGTTTGTATCGTTTTTTGAAGCGTACAAGAAGCGGCAACCGCGTTCAGGCGTTCAGCTGCTCTTTCTTGAGGAGCCTGAGGCACATCTTCACCCCCAGATGCAGACTGTGTTCATCAAAAATGTGAGTGACTACCTGAAGCTAAAGCCCGAATGGAACGTTCAACTCGTTATTACCACCCACTCATCGCACGTCGTTGCGGAGAGTGGATTCTCCTGCCTGCGCTACTTCGACACTACAAGCAATAGCCTCAAGATCAAGGATCTCAGCACGTTCCGCACGGATCTTGAGGTAAGCGATGAGACGACTCTCAAGTTCTTGCAGCAATACATGGCGCTGCAACGGTGTGACTTGTTCTTCGCCGATAAGGCTATTTTCGTTGAAGGTACAGTCGAGAGACTCGTTCTACCCAAGTTGATCAAGAAGTCTGCTCCTGCCCTCCAGCACGAGTACATCTCTGTGATCGAAGTCGGCGGCGCCTACGCAGTAAAGTTCAAGAAGTTGATCGAGTTCCTTGGTATACCGACGCTTGTGATTACAGACATCGACTCCGCAGATCCAAAAGGTCGCCACCCAAAGACTCGTACCGACACGACTGGGGCGATCACAACTAACGTCACCCTGAAGGAGTGGCTACCTCAGTCCACTATGGTAGCCGATCTGTTGGCGAAGGCCGACGCCGACAAGATTTCAGGTGCGGTTCGCGTTGCATATCAAGTACCAGAGGTAGCTGGTTCTGGAACGGGGCGTAGCTTCGAGGAAGCTTTCATACTCGCGAACGCCGATCAACTAGCTAATGCCACTAGTCTCGCCTCAAAGCGTATCTTCACCGGCGACGATGGCAAATCGCTTTCCGCTGATGCCATTCGTGCTGACGCATACGAGATCGCAGGCCGCATAGATAGCAAGTCAGACTTTGCTTTCGACATTCTGACACTTGAGGACTGGATCACTCCTCGATACATTGAGGAGGGGCTCAAGTGGTTAGTACCTCCGATAGAGTAATCGAGTGTCTAGAAACCAAACAAAGCTTCATCGTTGAGGCTGGCGCTGGATCGGGAAAGACTCGCACGCTCGTCGAAGCGTTAGCCCACCTGTTAGCCGTCGAGGCGGGGCGGCTGCTGAGCGGAAATCAGCAGATCGTCTGCATTACCTATACGAACGTCGCAGCCAACGAGATCATGTCTCGAATCAATAGAGACCCGCTTGTTCGCGTCTCGACCATTCATGAATTCCTTTGGTCCGTCGTGCGCGGCTTTCAAGCCGAACTTCGGACGGCGATCGTCAAAACAAATGATGCCGCTGGGTCGAGACGCATTGAGAACCTCGACCTCACCGACACCCCGATTGACTACTGGCAGTACCCACGCAAATGGGAAGACGGCAAGATCAGTCACGACGACGTCGTAGCCCTTTCGGCCGCCTTGTTCGACGAATATCCGAAGCTAGTCAGACTGGTAGCTGATCGTTACCCGATCATCTTCGTCGACGAGTACCAAGATACCCACCAGTCAACAATCAAACTGCTCCTCGATAACATGCTTGCCGGGAATTCGGAACGCCTGACCGTCGGACTCTTCGGCGACCATATGCAGCGCATCTACAACACGGGTGTGGGCAAGGTCGAACGGACTGAACTTCGTATTATCCAGAAGACGGAGAACTACCGATGTTCAATAGCGGTAATCGAATTACTCAATAAACTTCGACCCGAGTTGCAGCAGGTACCTGGCGACACAAACGTACAAGGGAGCGTGCGATTCGTGTACGCAAACTCCGGAGTCAGAAACCCAGTTGCGAAGATACGTGTTAAGCTTCGCGCTGAAGGTTGGACTGAGCAGAACGAGAAGGTTCTCATGCTCACTCGCAAGAGCATTGCAAGCGACCTTGAATGGCGTGATCTACTCGCCGCGTACGAACAGCGGTCGGGCTTTAGCGTTGATGATCTTATGCGCCGTGACGACGAGTTTGGCGAACTCTTCACCAACATTGAGGCAATGGCCAGCGCATTTAACTCTGGGCGGTACGGAGTTTTTCTTGCCCTTCGAGCTGGCAGTAGTGGTCGTATTACCCATCACTCTGATAAGAAGATGGCCGCTGAAATGATTGCTCGTCTAAATAAACTCCGATCATCAGCAACCGTGGGGGAAGTGGCTGACTACGTCTGGAGCGAAGGTCTGCTGCGGAAACCGCGACGTGTCGTATCGCTTGAGGAGCGAATTGCGAACGGCGATAACCCAGATCGCGCCGAGCGAGACAACGCGTTCCTTTCGGCCCTTAGGGCAGTTCCGTTTGCTCAAGTGACGAGCTTCGAACGCTACCTAAACTCGGAAACACCATTCTCAACGAATCATGGCGTCAAAGGTGAAGAATATGAGAACGTGCTTGTCATACTGGATGACACCCTTTGGAATCAGTACAAGTTCGAGGCGGTACTAGCTAGAGACACTAGCAAGACGCAGTACCAACGGAGCTTGAACCTTCTGTACGTGTCGTGTTCTCGTGCGAAGCGCAACCTTCACGTACTTGTTGTCTCGCCATTATCGAAATCCGCAATTGACGGTGCAAAGCGGATCTTTGGCGGTGAGAATGTCAGTGAACTCGCGAACATGTAGATGAGATTCCCCGAACGAACGGAGCCGCCATACAAAGTGCCCACTTTATGGGGAGGTAGACAAGGTCTTTACGTCAACTATCTTGGCACAAAGGACCCTCCTAAGCAATCATACAATGCAAGATAGCAAGGTTAAGCTAGATCATTTGATTGCACTATTCCGAATGACGGTATACGGTTGTTTTTGTGGATCCCTTGCTTTTACTCCACGCTTTCGCAGGTGACTACCAACTGAGTCTGCCGAGAAACCGACCTGCTGTCCGACTTTGCTCATCGACAAACCTGATTCATAGAGTCGCACTATCTCGTCGACAGTCTCTTCTGTAGGCGGTTGCAGGCGTATGATAACGCCCTGCTGTTTAAGGTGGTTCGAGGCGGTCCGGCGGTCAATCGCAAACTCTGAGGCCAACTCGTACACCGTTGCGCCGGATTCGTATTGCTCAACCAGTCGGGCGAGTTGCGTGTCGCTTAGCCGCTTCGCTCGCTTGGGATGCACCCGACCGACTCGTTTACAGCCGATCCTGGTCAGGTCGAGTTGACGATAGGCATTTATCGCACGGCAAAGAGCAGACGGGGTCGAGTTCGAGAAGAGTCTGGCGAGGACCACCAAAGTATCCGTATGAGAACCCTGCACCTTTTCGGTGCCGGTCAACGTGTCGCTCAAACCGCCTATCAGAATGTCCCTGGGGGCGGTTTTTTCTATGTCAAGAGTGCGATGAACGCTCGCTGGAATGAGGCGTGAGAGCAAAGTGTCGAAGGGCTCGCTGTAGTCAACTCGGACGGTCTGCTCGCGTGTCTCTTCATCCACATCGATGTAGATCTTGGCGAAGAATGCCTGATTGAAAAGTCGCCTGGTGTTGTCACCCGCTTCCAGGTACGCAGTATGGCAGTCTCGAGTCAGATCGAGCGTGTCGGCCAATACTGCTCGTACTTGCCCGAAGTTCGCATCGAGGCTAGCAAACTGATCTTCAATTCGTGCCAATCGACTTGCTATCCGATCTTGTTCGCTCTTTAGCCTGGATCCACCGAAAATTTAGCCGATCGACTTTGATTTAGACATAGAAAAGGTTTTCTGAACTGGTAGAATGATGTTTGAAGACACTTCAAATCCATCAGTTCAAGGAGCACCTTTTAGATGCAAGCATCTACTAGTGCTTTAGAGTGTTTGATAGTCACCTTTGACGATTCGAACGCAGTTTCCAACAGTGGGTTAATACTCCCTATCACCCTTGCTGAGAGACTTGGCCTTAGGGATCTCTTTGATTTACACATTGACCTAGAGGATCGTCCTGGACGAGCAAATGTTGGCAGAAAAGCTATGGCTATCGTCGCATCTATCTTGGCCGGTGGTGATTGCATTGATGACACTGCAATCCTTGAAAGCCCAAAAGCGCAAGTTATCCTTGGTCAGATAATGCCAGCACCATCTAGGTTTGGTGTCTTCTTGCGTAGTTTTGAGACCAGTGACATCGCAGATGTTGAACGAGTTGCAGCTTTGTTGCTAAAACGAGCCTGGCTAGCTGGAGCAGGTCCAGGTGATGAGTCACTCACCATTGATGTTGATTCCACGATATGTCAGGTATATGGAAACAAAAAAGAAGGAGCTGGATTTGGTTATACCAAAGTAAGGGGGTATCACCCACACCTAGCAGCAGTTGGTAAAACAGGTGACATTCTTGGAATAGTGACTCGTGAAGGCAACGCCAATACCGCTCGTGGTGCCGGGGAGTTTGTAACTCAGGTAATCAACAATGCCAGAGCCGCTGGAGCAACTGGTGAAATAACCATGCGTTTTGACTCTGGGTTCTTCTCAAGAGCCGTTAGAGACACAGCCAGCCAAGGC
>NZ_JXYS01000077.1 GCF_000949295.1 Acidithrix ferrooxidans | reverse complement strand
TCCGACCTTCAATAAGCGATAGCAGTTGGCTCAATGGTCCGACCTTCAATAAGCGATGGCAGTTGGCTCAATGGTCCGACCTTCAATAAGCGATGGCAGTTGGCTCAATGGTCCGACCTTCAATAAGCGATAGCAGTTGGCTCAATGGTCCGACCTTCAATAAGCGATAGCAGTTGGCTCAATGGTCCGACCTTCAATAAGCGATGGCAGTTGGCTCAATGGTCCGACCTTCAATAATGGTGGGACGAGAAAGCGCATAACCCTGAAAGAGGTCAAAACCCAAATCATAACATCGCTCAATCTCAGCCCAGGTCTCTACCTTTTCAGCCAACAAGGAGACGTTATAGTCCTTAAACCTCTCGATCAGAGACCTAATCTTATCGTTAGCGACCTCTCGAATATCAATCTTGACGTAGGTGCAAAAAGAAATAAGTGACTCAAATCGCTCATCCCATTCAACCACGCCATCTAGAGCGAATTTGAACTCCTTCTCCGAAAGTATCCTGCAAACATCCAAGATTAAGTCCTCAGCCTCAACCGTTTCAAGAATCTCAATGACCGCTCGGTCCGGCTCAAAGATAATCGGCATATCGCCTACCAAAAGTGCACCATCTGCATTTATAAAGAGCGGCCTACCGTTCGACATTTGCTCGAACCCAATGGTATGAGAGTTCAGCATCAAATCCGCGCTTATAGTCGAATCCAATTGGTCCACGAAGCTTAGATCGTGGCCACTACGTCGAAAAAGAATCTCATAGGCAACTGTCTTTAGGCTATCACCATAAATTGGTTCACGTCCTAAAAAACACTGCTACTCGTGGGTTGCTTCCCAAATAAATTAAGGTCGTTGCCTCACGCCTCGTAAGCCCATATCGGCAATACCACCTAAACCCTATAGTGAAAACTCCATAGTCGTCGAAGATACATATCATTCCAAAAAAGAATTCAAATTATCGAATAGTTCAATATAAAAATAATGCCTATAGCTATCTAAAAGATTAAACGAACTCAATAATAAATTGCTTCATTCATACTAATGGCGACAAACGAAGTCATCGATGCCTCACTATCAAGAGATGCAACTGCAATTAAAGTATATATCTGAGTCTAGGCTCTAATGGCCAGTGTAGCTTAGGCAAAAAAACCTAAAATAGGAGAGGAATAAGGCAAAGACCACCAAAGAGCCAACTATATAATAACTACTAGCTAAATTTAACTAGCCCATTAAAGAATGTCCTCGAGTTATTCAAAAAGATAAAACACATAGTTTCAAGCAATATACCTTGATCAAAGATGAAGATCAACAAACTAGATACCGTTCTTATTTGCTCAAGCTACCGATAGATAAATATGAGAGCGCATCCAAGACAGTCCAGAGCGATCAATCTTCAAGCATAAGCTTCCAATCAATGCGAGTCACCTTCGTACCGCATAGTTATGCGGCATAACTATGCGGTCTAGGGCCTCTGCCAATGATGCACCATGGGTTGCTAGCAGATTAGATGAGCTATGAGCTACATGTCGCCGAAGCTAAAAGGGCCAAATTGCGCACTGAGGATCAAAGCAAAATTGAAAGATAGGCGAATCGCCCTACCGTCTGATATGGCTTTATAGTTGCCGAGATTAGGCAATCTAAACAAACGATCTGATAAAAATGCACCAATCTCTCAGGTAACAGTAACGATCAGATGCCCGATAGATGACAAACTAGATAACATGCTTTTGCATTTCGCATAAACCGCATAATCAACGATGCAGTTACCAACGATGCTGAATCCGAAAAACAATTAAGATAGAGAATTACCGATTCAATAGATTACAAAAGCGACTATTATTACTAACTCATTCTTATCACGCTTGCAAATTTGCTAATCAATTCAGCATTAGCCTATAAAATTTAACTATGCGAATCAAAAATAAAATTAGCACATTTTTGGAATTAGCCAAGATAAATTAGCAGTCCAAAAAGATAAAAGAATAATTATTTTTCCTCATAATGGGCAGAATATTGACGTCTGAGCAGATTTTTTTGAACCTTACCTGTTGAGGTTCTCGGTAGCTCACTAACTATTTCAATTGACTTTGGAGCCTTGAATCCATCAATTTTATCCTTGACTCGAGCCAATATCTCAGTCGGATCTAGATCTTGACCATTCTTTGGAACTACGAATGCGGTGATTGCTTCGCCCCATCGGCCGTGGGGCAAGCCCACCACCGCCGCCTCGGCTATCTGGTTTGAACTTGCATAGATAGCCTTTTCGACCTCGATAGATGAGACGTTCTCACCACCTGATTTAATTACATCTTTAAAGCGATCCTCAAACCACAAAATACCATCTTTATCGAAGTAGCCGCTATCACCTGAATGGAACCATCCGCGATCAAATGCCAGCTCAGTTGCAGAGGGATTATGGAGATATTCAGTCATGGTTTGGGGTGATCGATAGACAATTTCACCCGAAGAGCCATTCGGTAGCAAACAACCGCTCTCATCCATAATTGCGACAGCCACATTTATTTGGGGAGTTCCAACCGCTCCCGAATGACTTAGTTGATGCTCTGGTCTGAAGATAGTTGTCACCGGATTCATCTCGGTCTGGCCAAATCCGAGGGCAAAATCACAGCCCAGCACCTCAATACATTGGCGCAAAAGAGTATCAGGCATTGGTGCCATCGCATAAATAGCAAGACGAAGCGAGGATAAATCGGTCTGGCTTATCGAAGGGCAATCCAGCAGTTCGCGAAACATAAAAGGTAAGCCAAAGAAGACTGAGACCTTTTCCCGCTCAATAGCTGATAGTAAAGCCTCGGCGTCAAAGCCCCGAAGAAGTACTATTGTCGCTCCAACAACAATTGCAGGTGTGCACTGACCATTGAGTTGTGCAGTATGAAAGAGAGGCATCATGGCTGCCAATACATCGTCATGTGAAAATCTATCTTCGACGCATACTCCCAAAGACTCTAAGTAGACTGCCAAATGAGAAGAAACAACCCCCTTGGGAGCAGAAGTAGTTCCAGAGGTATAAAGGTAACTTATTGCAGCTCGATCTGCAATTAGCACCTCAGGTTCGAGCCCCTCAAATTCCCCGATTACTGCCTCAAACGAATGCCAATTGCGCTCGCTGAGATCTCCGACGTTTTGAAGATCACCAGAGTGAACCACAACAATCTCATAAATCTCCTCGCAAGACGGCAATACGACATTAGCTAGCTTTAGAAATTGTTCTTCGATCACAATAGCTTTAGCACCAGAGTGATTTAGCACATATTCAATCTCGCCACCTTTCCATCCCAAGTTGATGGGTACACAGACGACACCCACCTTCGCGCAGGCAAAGTAGGAGATCAGAAATTCAGCGCAATTTCCTGCCAATAGCGCCATAGAGTCACCGACTTGAAGGCCCAAGGAGCAAATAAAGTGAGAGAACTTATTTACTAAGTCATTCAGTTCATAGTAGGTAAATTGCCTCGGTCCATCGACTATAGCAACTTTATTTGGATATCGCCATGACGTTCTGGTCAAAGAGTCGCCCACATTTATACGTTGAATTAGATTCAGCTCAAGTTCGTTCATCTAAAAACCTCACTCTGGATCGATCACATGCTAAAAATAGACCTGTTATCACCAAAGATAACACTTCGAAGAGCCTGCAGTGGATAAAACCAGTCCTGATCATGACTCGATCAAGGCAACCGAAGTATCACCTTTACTTAGGAGCAAAGATGTGCCAAAGCTAAGGGGTGAAATCTCATCGATTGTACTTCTTGACAAGAAGAGATGGTACCAAACGGAAAAACTGATTCTTGATCTCTTTATTGATGCTTAATCTTCATAGAAGCTTGAACGATCTAGCTATCCTTTCAACGCGGGAAACCAACCCCAGAAATTCTTACGCCCGCTAAAGCCACTAAGGTGGTCACCCTATGACGGCTGTCTTGGACCAAGAGATCTTGTGACTCGTATAATAATTAGATGGAAATCGACCAAAAATGGCGTCAGGTAGCCAAAATTGGCCTTCCCTCCTTGGGTTCTGTATTACTTGAACCGATCCTAGGGGCCACCGACTTAGCCATGGTTGGCCACGTTTCACCTCTGGCGCTTGGTGCCTTAGGCCTGGCCATAAGTGCCATTAACTTCATTACTGTTCCGCTGGCTTCAATAGCATTCGCCTTGACGTCAAGGGTAGCCCGCCTCTCAGCCAAGGTCGATCCCAATGATTTGGCGGCCTTCGCAACGACAGCGACTATCGCTCTCTTCTTGGCCGGAGTGGTATTGGCGTTGTTACTGGTTGCAATCGTCCCACTTGTGATCTCAGCAGCTACAACCAATCCAACCGTGCGCCACTTTGGAATAATCTATCTAAGAATCTCAGTCTTTAGCCTCCCCTTCTACCTCGGATCCCAGGCAGTAGCCGCATATCTAACGGGCCTTGGAAGAACAGGAAGGGCTTTCATCGTCGAAGGAATCGTAGTAGTTGTAAATATCGCAGCTGAAGCGATATTTATCTTCGGATTTTCTATGTCAGTAGTTGGATCGGCTCTCGGTTCGCTCATTGCACAATTGCTTGGCGCTATTTTGTTCTCCTTTTCAATCCAGATAAAAGGCCTCAGATGGACTAGCACCATCGCCGCACTCGCAAACTTCATTCGGGAATTCTACAAACTTGGCGTCTCTCTCATCTCAAGGACACTCGCACTCATGGGCGCCCTCTCGGGATCGATCTATTTCGCCTCTTACTTTGGAACGAGCGATCTCGCCTCATTTCAGATTGGCCAGACCATATGGCTTTTATTCGGACTTTCCTTTGACGCAATTGCGGTTCCAGCCCAGGTAATGGTCGGCCAATGGCACGGACTCTCGGCTTGGAAGGAGATCAGAATTTGGTCCAGAAAGCTCATATTGCTTGGCCTTTTTGCAAGTGTAATAATCGCATTCGCAATGGTTATATTTAGCGCTTTCCTCGCCAAAGTATTCACTTCATCACCAGCACTAATTCCATCGGCAAAAAGGGCGATCTATGTCGTAGCTGCGCTAATGCCCCCAACCGCCTTGAGCTTTACACTTGATGGTTTAGTAAGCGGCACAGAAAGCTTCAACCTGCTTCGAAATGCCATGATCGTTGCGTTGTTAGCAATGGTCGTGGTCGACATGGTCCTTATCGTCTTCCATGTCCATATCTCTCAAACTATCATCTGGTTGCCCTTTGCAATCTGGATAACAGTTCGGGGAATCACGGTCCTTTTAGCTTGGAGAGCACTAATACGCCAAAACCTCCTAGGAAAGACCGCCTAAGGAAAGACCGCCCCAAAACGAGACGCTATGGCAACACTGCAGCTGATAGCTTTCCTCGCAAAACCTCATAAGTCCAAACCTAAGGTGAGTTGGCACGATCACAAAACTCACCTGTGGCCCCCATTCATGGAACCAATATTTATATTGGTTCCAATCAGAGGAGGTGCATACAGAGAAGATTCATGAAGCGGAGATTCACCTAGAGACGAGCTCTGCAAGAAACGGACGACTTCGGCTCAGCTTAGGTCGGCTCAGCTTAGGTCGGCTCAGCTTAGGTCGGCTCAGCTTAGGTCGGCTCAGCTTAGGTCTGATCAGCGGGTCGCCGTAAAAGAACCCGTCCGATGAGTCAACGACCGACCGCCAAAGAGAGCGTAACTAATTTTCAATCGTTCACTCGCTTTGGATCGACAGGAAGCTACTTCGGAAAGCCACCCTCTGAAATTACGTTCTTGTACCAATGGAAGCTATCTTTTTTGACTCTCCTGCCGGTATCATAGTCAACCCAAATGATACCAAATCGCTTGGAAAAGCCATAGCTCCACTCAAAGTTGTCCATCAAACTCCACAAAAAGTATCCCTTTACGTCAACACCACTTTCAATGGCCTGGTGAACCGCCAAAAGATGGTCGTGAACGTATTCAATTCTCTCTGGGTCTTTAACGCTTCCGTCGGAACCCACGTAATCATCGTTGGCTCGTCCATTTTCGGTGATAAAGATCGGAAAGCGACCATAGTCATCTCGCACGCGGACTAAAAGCTCTCGAAGTGCATCGGACTCTACTTCCCAGCGCATTGGAGTTCGAGGGACACCAGGGCGGCCAACACCGATAGCACCCATATCACGATCAACAAGGTTTGGAGCCTTGCTATCATCAACTAGATAACCAGCAATTCGCGCTTGATCGATTCGATCTCGTGATGCAATCGTGCTTGGAGCATAAAAATTGATACCGAGAAAATCTATTGGTGTGGAGATTGTAGCCAAATCACCCTCATGTATCTCAGGCATGATAGCGCCGTAGTGCTGCGCCATGTCATTCGGGTATGCACCTTTGAAAATAGGATCCAAGAAGATTCGATTAGCGTTACCGTCTGCCAATCTTGCTGCAGTCAAGTCCGCCTCATCAGAACTCGCCGCTCGGATATTGGCTAGATTGAGAGTAATGCCGACATTTGAAGTCGAGTGCTCTCGTATTGCCCCAACCGCTAAACCATGGCCAAGTAGGAGATGGTGTGTAGCAGCCACCGCGGCCGCCAAATCTTGGTCTCCCGGGGCATGTACACCAATGCCATATCCTAGCCAAGCTGAGCACCATGGCTCATTTAGAGTAATCCAAGAACCAATAGAATCCCCTAATGCCTCTGCAACGATCGAGGCATAGTCGCTGAAGTAGTAAGAAGTATCTCTGACCCTCCAACCACCAGCGTCCTCTAGCGGTTGAGGCAGGTCCCAGTGGTAGAGAGTCGCCACTGGCGTAACTCCCTTTTCCCGCAGGCCTTCGACGAGTCGACGATAAAAGTCAAGTCCTTCGTGATTTAGAGGCCCTTTCCCAGTGGGTTGAATACGTGGCCAAGCAATGGAAAAACGATACGCCTTCAACCCTAAATCGCTAATCAGCTCAAGGTCTTCGCCGTAGCGATTGAAGTGATCACAGGCTACATCGCCATTATCGTCATTGTGAACCCGGCCAGGGGTATGTGAAAAAGTATCCCAAATCGAGGGGCCTCTTCCCCCTTCACTGATTGCACCTTCGATCTGATAAGAGGCGGTCGCAGCACCCCAGATGAAGTCCTGTGGAAAATTAGTTTGCCTGTCCTGGGGCACTTCGTCTCGCTTTCAATTTTTCAGCAGATTACCTAGTGGTAAATCTACCGCGTTATCTTTCTATGAATTTAAGATAGCTTATTTTTGTAAGCGCTTACAGTATTTCTTAATTTTTTTTTCCTAATCGGCTTGACTACCCATATCCGCGATGTTATAGTCCTTGTAAGCGCTTACAGTAAACAACATGTTTCGTGTTCGTTTACGATAACGCAAATGTATCAAACGTTTCGGTACCAAATGGGGATTGGGTACGGACTGCGGTGGGGGTGAAAATGGATACGGAAAATACTGCTTCGTCGACGTCGACTTCAACTATTTACGACGTAGCCAAGCTCGCTGGAGTCTCCATTGCCACAGTTTCACGCGCGCTAAGTGGCAATGGTCAGCTAAAGCCAGCAACTCGCGATCTCGTTCTTGCCACAGTCAAAGAGCTACGTTTTGTACCAAACAACTCGGCACGAGGTCTCTCAAGTGGATCCAAAAAGGTGGTTGGACTTCTCTTTGTAAGAACGCCTTCCGAAGATTTCTTAGAGATCGTTCAAGAGAGCCTCCTCTTTACCGACTCTGTAATTAGAGGAGCCGAACGCACGGCTTCCGACAACGGCTATTCTCTCCTTTTAGGCGGAGTTAGTGGCTTCAAAGACGACGAAATAATCAATAAGATGATCTCCAATTGCGATGGACTGATTCTTTTGGATCGCACGGTAACTGATCGCAAAATTCCCGAAATTGCAAAACGCATTCCAACCGTCCTTCTAGCCGGTAGCGGTAAATCGCGCTCGGCTATGACGGTGCGTGTAGACAACCACAACGCGATGTATGATCTTGCTCGTCACTTGGTAGAAGTCCATAAACTAAATCAACTAGCATTTCTGTCCGGATTCGCAAACTCTCCTGACTCTCAAGCACGTCGTCAAGGCTTTGTTGAAGGAGCCATGTCCGTGGGCGCCACCGTCGAAGAAGATCCACTTTGGATCTCCGACTACACCTCCTCTGGGGCTGTGGCAGCGATCGAAAAACGTCTAGCGAAATCTAGCCGACTACCACAAGCAGTCGCGTGCGCCAACGATCAAGCCGCCATCGGGGCGATTCATGCCCTAAAGGGAGCAGGTTTAACTGTAAGTCGCGACATTGCAGTCACCGGTTTCGACGACATCTCAGTGGCACGACACGTTCATCCGCCGCTGACAACGATTCGCCAACCAATTCAACAGCTTGGCTCAGCTGCCGTAGATGCACTCTTGGGTGTCGTTGGCTCACAAAAGAAGATTCCTCCCATCAATACAGTTCTTCCAACTCAAATCGTCTATCGCCAAAGCTGTGGCTGCGAGCAATGACAATGACCACTCTCTTATATCAAGGTTCGGTGAAATAAAGCAAATGAGATTTTTAGCACGCAGGCTTGGCTTTTATGTTGTTGCGCTATTTGCGGCACTAACAATAAACTTCTTCATACCGCGTTTTCTTCCAGGAAATATCGTCGAATCGATGATGGCAAAGTATCCGTCACTCAAGCCATCGGCGCAACGCGCCCTTGAAATCCTCTTTGGAATCGGTCATAATGGTTCGCTCTTGCATCAATATATCACCTACTTGGGACAGATTTTCACCGGAAATCTCGGCCTTGACCTCCTGCAATTTCCAATCCCAGTCATCGACATTATAAAAAATGCACTTCCTTGGACTCTGGTACTAGTTGGTACAGCCACGGTCATTAGTTGGGTCCTGGGCACGGGCCTTGGAATCATAGCTGCTTGGCGCAGAGGCGGAAAGCTTGATCAACTCCTACCGGCGCTGAGTTTCCTCCAAGCGACCCCGTATTTCTTTTTAGCACTTATTCTGGTTTGGCTATTGGCACTAAGATTCCACGTTCTACCAGCGCAACAGGGCTTTTCGAATGGTTTGTCGATAGGGTTCAACTGGGCTTTTATACTAAGTGCGGCCCGTCACTCCTTATTACCAGCCCTCACCATCGTGCTCACATCGACTGCTGGCTGGATGCTCCAGATGAGAAACGTTATGATCACCACAATCGGTGAAGACTACGTCCTGGCTGCACAGGCAAAGGGCCTCTCGCCCAAAAGAGTGGTATTTACCTACGCAGCTCGAAACGCGATTCTACCTAGTATCTCTGGATTCGCTCTGGCTTTAGGCTTTGTCGTCTCGGGAACGCTACTCATGGAGATCGTCTTCAACTACCCCGGCATTGGGCTTACCCTCTATAACTCGGTAACCTCAAACGACTTTCCTCTCACACAGGGCATCTTCCTAATAATCTCTCTAACGGTACTTGCCGCTAATATCTTGGCGGATGTCTTATATGTAATAGTCGACCCCAGGTCAAGAACAAGGGCGGTGGCGTGATGTCAAAGGTCGAAAGTCCGCGATTGATAGCTCAAGGAGCTATCAAAAAGAAAAAGCGAACGATGCCTTCAATTCTAATGAATACAAAGGCAAAGGTTGGAGCGGTAATAATCGGGGTCTTCGTGGTGATCGCGATCATAGGGCCAATATTGGCTCCATATAATCCATCCACACAAAACACCCAGGCGAATCTCTCTGTAGCTGCGCCTAGCCTCAGTCACCTCTTTGGTACCGATCAACTCGGTCGCGACGTCTTTTCTCAAATACTCGTTGGAACAAGAACTACCATGGTTCTTGGCCTTGTAACTGGAATTATTGCCACCGCCCTGTCGATCATAATCGGAGTATCCGCTGGCTTTCTTGGGGGTCTATGGGATGAATTTCTCTCACTTTTCTCCAATGTCTTTCTGGTAATTCCAGCTTTGCCACTTCTCATCGTTGTTCTAGGTGAGTTTCCAGGAAAAGGTGAGACACCGACGATCATACTTCTCTCTCTCTTGGGATGGCCGTGGGGTGCCCGTGTCATAAGAGCCCAAACACTCTCGCTACGAAGTAGAGACTTCATAGCGGCCTCACGGGAGACCGGTGAAAAAACTTGGAGAATCATCTTCTTCGAGGTCATCCCAAATGAGGTGAGCCTAATTGCTGCAAGCTTTGTAGGTACAGTCCTCTATGCCATAGGCGCTTCAGTTGGCCTTGACTTTTTAGGGGTAGGCAATACAACTATCTGGAGTCTGGGAACGATCCTCTACTGGGCGCAGAACGGAAATGCACTTCAACTTGGAGCATGGTGGTGGTTTGCAATTCCGGGAGTATTCGTAGCTCTAATCGGAACTGGGCTGGTACTTTTGAACTTCGGTTTAGACGAATTGGGAAATCCACGCCTTAGGGATGCAGCAACTCAAACACGAATCAATGGCAAGATCTGGAGACCGGCCGACCCAACACCGGTAATGCGATCACACGTTGATAACAAAGGGACAAAAGATCAAAGAAGAAGCCCCAAGGCCAATCTCACCGAAGATCCGGTCCGTTTGAATCAGGTTCATTCTAGTAACGGCCATCTTGGTCAAAATTCTATGGGTTCCACAACTGTTGAAAATCAGGTCCGCCACAACAGCTCTACCCTCTCCTTAGATCAGGAAGGACAATAATGATCGACGATCAGCTACCTAAAGGGTATGATTCAAAGCCACGCTCGGAATCAAATGGGGATGCCTCGCAACCGGTCCTAGAAATAAAAGGGTTTTCGGTCGCATATCGCTCTCGTGGAGGCGACGTAAAAGCCGTTGAAAACGTCGATATCACCATCAACCGTGGCGAAGTAGTCGGCCTAGCAGGTGAATCGGGATCAGGCAAATCCACTTTAGCCTATGGAGCATGTCGGCTACTGAGGCCACCTGCGGTGATCACGGCCGGCTCGGTGAGATATAACGGTAGAAGATCAAACTATACCCCTGTAGAACTGTTGGATCTGGACCGCGATCAGCTACGAAAGCTACGATGGCGAGAGATATCGATAGTCTTTCAAAGTGCCATGAACGCACTCAATCCAGTACTTCGAATTCAAGATCAGCTCATAGACGCAATGGACGTCCATTTGGATCTCTCCAAGGACGAAAAGCTAGACAAGGTCGTCTCGGTCTTAGATATGGTTGGCATTCCTCGAGATCGTCTCCGCAGTTATCCTCATGAGCTCTCGGGTGGCATGCGTCAAAGAATTGTCATAGCCATGGCCCTAACTGTCGATCCGGAATTGGTAATTATGGATGAACCAACTACGGCTCTTGATGTCGTGGTGCAACGCGAAATTCTCTCTCAGATCGTTGAGCTCAAAGAGCGCCTTGGTTTTTCAGTCCTATTCATCACCCACGACCTCTCATTGATGATGGAGATCGCAGATCGAGTTGCGATCATGTACGCTGGCCAATTGGTTGAGGTAGGACAGAGCACAGACATCCACCATCAGCCCGCACATCCATACACGCAGGGCCTTTTGAACTCTTTTCCATCGCTTAGAGGACCAAAGCGAACATTAGCTGGGATACCTGGAGTAACTCCAGATCTAAGGGATCTACCTCCTGGCTGTCCCTTTATTCCACGGTGCAAATTTGCAAAGCCTGATTGTACCAAGGTGGAGATGCGCCTTGAAAAGGTGGAAGGAATCCTTGGAGGAAAGCACTTTAGTGCATGTCCGATTGTCATTGCAAACAATTTTAAACCATCAGAGACTGAAAGGGCACATGCGTGACAAAAGAAACTCACACAAAACCAGCTGTCTCAAAGTTGGACTCTGAACCGATTGAATCGAACGAAGTAGCCTCTGCTGCTGCAAGTCGTGGGCCATTAGTTATGCGTGCCGAGGGCATCTCGAAGGACTATCGAATCTCACGAAAAGCTGAAGGTGTCATCTCCGCTGTAAAAAATGTGAACCTAGCCCTCTATGCACGGGGCGTGGTTGCAGTCGTAGGCGAATCCGGCTCAGGAAAGTCCACTATTGCCAAGTTGCTATCTGGCCATGAAAAACTCACCAAAGGCAAGATCTTCCTCGACGGCGCTGAGATCCAAGTTGGAAATCGATCTGATTTCCGCCGTTTCAAGAGCGATGTCCAGATGGTATTTCAAGATCCATTTGCCTCTTTGAATCCAGTACATACCATTCGATACCACCTCGAGCGACCGGTGAAACTTCATCAAAAAACCAAAGGGGCAGAGGTAGAGACAGAGTTGCTGGGTCTAATCAACCAAGTCAAGCTCACCCCGCCAGATCAATTCTTAGCCAAGTATCCTCATGAGCTCTCGGGCGGCCAGCGCCAACGCGTCTCAATCGCTCGTGCTCTCGCCGCGCACCCAAGAGTCTTGCTTGCAGATGAACCCGTTTCCATGCTTGACGTCTCAATTCGTCTAGAGATATTGAGTCTGCTTGATGATTTACGAGAACGGCTCAACCTCGCAATGCTCTATATAACACACGATATAGCATCTGCACGCTACTTCGCCGATGAGATACTGGTAATGTATGGTGGCGAAATAGTCGAACGTGGCCCAGCTGAAGAGGTGACTCAAAAGCCCCTTCATCCCTATACCCAGCTTTTGGTCTCATCGTCTCCAGATCCCGACGACCTTGGATCCACCCTAAAGACAGGTGCCACAACTGTAGCTCGGCAAGCCGGTAGCGCCCTCACAAATAGCGTCGGATGCCGCTTTAGCGATCGCTGCCCCTTCGCTGATGATAAGTGTACGTCGGCTAGTCCGCCTCATGTAATGGTCGGTTCAAATAGATCAGCCGCATGCTGGCACTTAGACAAAGCGGTGCCCATAATTCATCTAGACGCCAGAAAGGAGACCGTCTCAGATACAAATAAAAGCTAAAGAAATCACACGGTTTAATCAAATAATTTGTGCGCCTCCGGTGGGGCCGAGCGGCGCACTATCAAACGACAAGTCATTTGACATTCAAAATGAAAGGCTAGCAGACGCTCTATGAAGAGAATGCATAAATCGAAAATCGGCGGTACTATCGCCGCAGCCACCATCGCTGGTGCGCTACTCGCAAGCTGTGGCAGCTCCGGATCTTCCGCGAGCTCAGGGTCTTCATCAGCTTCAACGACCGGTGCAGTCGCTAAGACTAGCGCTGTCCTGACAATGGAGTCGAGCCCTACCAGCCCGATTACTCAGAACTTTAATCCATTTCTACCATCATCGGCATCGGCACTCTTGGGTGCGACGTCCATGATCTATGAACCACTTATTCAATTTGACCTTGCCAACCCCTCGATCTCTTATCCTTGGTTGGCCACCGCATACAAGTGGAATAGCACTGGAACCGCTATCACCTTCACGATTCGCCAAGGCGTCAAGTGGAATAACGGAACCCCCCTTACGCCTGCCGACGTTGCCTTCACCTACAACTTGGTGAAGAACAATGCTGACATCAATACCGGCGGTCTCTCGATAACTGGCGTCAGCACCTCAGGTAATGATGTGACGATTAGCTTCGCCACTCCTCAATATACGAACCTTCAGAGCATCGCGAACGTCTATATCGTACCAAAGTCGGTCTGGTCAAGCGTTGGGGATCCAGGAAAATTCGCAGACCCCAACCCGGTAGGTACTGGGCCGTACACTCTAAAGAACTTTACCCCTGAGGGCTTTACCCTTAGTAAAAACGCCAATTACTGGCAACCAGTTCCGGTTAGCACCTTGGACTTTCCTGTCTATTCCTCGAACACTACAGCGCTCGAGGCTCTACAGACCGGACAAGCACAGTGGGCTGGGAACTTTATTACCGGTTTGAATAAGCTCTTTATCAATCCGGATCCCACGCATCACAAGGCCTGGTTCGCACCGCTGAACACCAACAGCCTATTCCCGAACCTCAATCAGTGGCCGACTAATCAGCTTCCAATTCGCCAAGCCATCAGCGCAGCAATCGATCGAAACGCTATTTCATCCCAGGGTGAATCGGGTCTAGAGCCTCCTGTGCTAAATGCATCTGGCCTAGTATTGCCTACCTTTAAGTCCTATATGTCGTCGTCGCTCAACGCCTACGCCCTAAATGATAACGGTAGCGCATCGGCAGCTGATGCCATCTTGAATAAGGCGGGCTATACAATTGGCTCCAATGGCTACTACCAATATCAAGGTAAGCCAATTACGATTCAAATCGTCGATCCATCGTCTTACACCGACTACGCAGCAGACGACGAAATCGTTGCATCTGACCTACAAAAGGCACATATAGACGCTAAATTCGTAGGACTATCGGTGGCAGCATGGTCAGATGCGGTAGCCAAGGGAACCTTCCAACTCACAATGCACTGGTCAAGCCAAGGTATTACCCCATATCAGCAATACCAAGGTTGGCTAGACTCTAAGCTCGCCACTGCTTCTGCTAGCGGCGACTTCGAGCGTCTAAATAACCCAACCATTGAATCAGAGTTGTCTACCCTCGCAACTGCATCTACACATAGCGCTCAAGTAGCAGCACTGCTTCCGATCGAGACCTTTGTCGCTACTCAGCTTCCGGTCATTCCAACGGTATATGGAGCAGCCTTCGATGAGTACAACACCAAGAACTTCACCGGATGGCCCACACCATCTAACCCATATGAATCTGGTCAGCCTTCTGCACCAACTAACGAAGTGGTTGTCTTACACCTCAAGCCAACCGCATAAAACGCCCCATCAAGTGCTCATCCCTTCCTTGAAATGAACCCCAATGAGAACGGATACCGATGAGCAGATGCTATCGAGGGATGCCGCTATCCCTCGATAGCAATGGGCATAGCCCCATGCGACTTCCCCCATGTGGTCGCGTGGGGCTCTATTTTTTAATCAAATCCGCCAACTTTATTTGAACGATCTACTATCACAAGCTTGAAAACTGGCTATAGTTCAATATTGCACGGTCGCAAGTCTCATCAAAGAATGGACGCAAGATTGCGGATTTGGTGGTGGCAAGGTGTGGAATATTCAAAGACGCAATCCAAATAATGAAAAGTTGGAGTATCTCAGACGATAACTTTGAAATACAAGGCCACTATTGAGATGCCTTGTGCACCAAGCCCGCAATCTATCGCACTTCAACACACATTAACTATCAATCATGAAACACAAAGACGCCACATCACCCGTTATAGCTCACATATGACGAAAGACACTCTGATTCGCAGGCGTCACTGAAGGAAACCAATATCTAGCCAAATGAGGACGCGATCTTTGAAAGGATAGTATCCACCGGCCCTCCAAAGTCGATACCACTTTGAAGATCGATCATATGAACTCCGTTGTTGAAGGGAGCAAGAACCAACGAGTGGCTTTGCAACTGGACGAAGGCACCAGCACCTATCAAGGACGATCCCAATTTAGTAGTTGCACCGCTAGAAGTGACAGCGGCCATCTTGCCGCCAGATCCACGTAAAAGAGCTTGAGGTAGATTATTAGAGTCAACGGTACATGCCACCGGCACTGCCTGGCTATTGGGCGACCCAACGACACTTGAGGTGATTACTCCCGTTGGAGAGACCAAACCTAAGGTAAGAGAACTACCCCGGCTCGAACAGATAGATACCTCTTCGGTGCTGCTCACACCACTAGTTTTCACCGGAGCTGACGACATGGATATGGGATTTGGAGAAGTTATGGTTGACATCGACCATTGTCCACTTTGACTCGAATAGATCGCCAAGTGGTAGGTGCCACCGCTACTATATTGGGCGACTACCCCATTAGAGATCCCAGCAATTCCATCAATTTGTCCAGCCACAGGAAAGGGTAACGTCCGGAAAGCGCCAGCAGCACTGCTCGGTGCTTCTTCGAGGATTCGGCCATTTGAAGTCATAGCAACCAAGAAAATAGTAGAGTCGCTTAACCCTATGGCGTCCTTAACGGGTGCCAATGAACCCCCAAAAGATGAACTATTCCAGTGGTACCCACCATCTTTTGTAACTATCAAGGGTGAATGAAGCATGGACTGATATGGGTAAAATCCAATCACGCCATACTTTCCTGGATCGTAGGCTATAGCAAGTCCACCTTCACCGGATATTCCAACCGGACTAATCATTTTGGCGCTCTTAGTGGTATTACTCCACAGAAAGAGCTCCCAATAGGTTAGGCTCTTGGCTGTAACCCACATCTGATTTGGCGACACAACGGCTCCGTTGGTCAAAGCGCTATCGCTCAACAGTGGCTTGGCGCTCGATGCGACTGGCACGGTAACTGAATTAGCAAATGAACCGCATGCGCTCAGAACTAGTGCGCTCACCGAAAGAGATGCAAGGCTCCCTAGATGGCTCTTTTTCAACAAATCAGTACCTTTCAAATTAACTTCTGCAGCTCTTTGCGAATCAAGGTCACGTAACTACCCGACAACTCAGAACTACCGGTATTCACTAAGAGACCGCGCTCAATACCCGCCTTGTCTATAAAGTACTGAACTTGAGTATGAACCACCATTCCAACTTGCGAGACCTGAACTTGGATTCCATAGTTCTTCCATACCTTCGCTAAGGCCTGGTCGCTTCCGGTCAAGTAATACCAGTTGGAAACGTTATTTAGATGCTCAGTTTTGTTGAAGGTAGCCACATCACCAATGGAGTGGAAAATAGGATTAGCAACCACTGCTACCATGGCGACCTTCTTTCCCGATGCCCCAAGCTCACTCACTGCTTGTTTCATCTCCTGTGCCATTAAAGGACATGTGTCATAGCAAACTGGATCCAAAAAAGTCAACACAATAGCTCGGCCTCCGAGGCTGGCCAATGAGACCACCTTCCCATTTGCATTAGTGAGCGAGAAATTTGGAGCGCTTGTCGCCGGAAGAGGCGCCACCCCTGAGGAGTCAACCAAGGCCATCTGGCTTGACGCAGGCCCCAAAAGAGCTACCGAAGCTACAATAAATGACAGCACCACACCAGTCCCAAAGACTCTAACCAATGCACTCTTGAGGCCCTGAGAAACCTTAAGCTCGAAGTTTCGCGGCAAAAACGCAAAAGAGATCTTGGCGTTTGCCTTTGAAGTACTAACTGGCAGAAGAAGTGAAAGTACCACCACCACCAAAGGTAATCCGGAATTGAAGTCGGTAGCAGTTGAGGAAAAGATTCCAAAGTCAGAGCCAATCCACCAGCCAAAGAGGCTAACTAAGGCAACTATCGCTACACCGACAGACCTTGGACGACGAATGAAGATCGCAATTGCCCCAATGATCGTCAAAGCCACCAAAATACCATTTGCTACAGTAGGAGATTTAAAGGCAAAGGATGCATAGGAGTTGATAACCGAAGAAAAAAAGGCGGGTTGGCGAGCCTGTGCCATCGTCTTCAACATGGCGTTCAAGCCATTCTTATTCCAATATCCCTCATACGGGAGAGCCTGTAGGAGACCACCGACAACTAGAAAGGCGGCAATGAAGATCTCCAAAGCCCGATCTGAAAGCGTCCATCTCTTTCCAGATTCACTCGCAATCAAAAAGACGGAGATAAAGCCATAGATTACAATTGCACCAGGTGCTCCAGAAATCCATCCGGCTCCTTGGTATAAGATTCCGAATCCGTTTCCTACGACCAGAACAAATAGCGACCAAGCCAACGAGAGATACAGCACGACCTTACGGGCAAAAGATCTCCCCAGAAACAAAAGGCCAACACCTATAAAGATCTGTATGAATGCCGTCGTAATGTCCACCTTGGTTGGCTGTGCATTCCAAATCCGAAGGAGGAAGTCCACAAATGAAGCAATTGGCGTAGGCATCCCTGAGGTAACAGGCAGTGCTACATTAGCGACAAAGCCACCCGGCATGTCAGGGCGCAATTGAAAGAGGCCATCGATGACCCAGAGCACTCCAAAAGCTATCCTAAGAAGCTGGGCACGCGACGTCTTCGAGTAGTCGTCAACGGAGCTATCGATCACTCCCACCTTGAATTTCTTAGCGAAGAGACCCTCGATCCCCAAGAATTTAATAGCCCACGAGCCAAGAACTGCCAACAAGATTGCCCCGATAAAAAGTATCAGAAATTGACTATAAAGCGCACTTGAGATAGCCCCAAAGTCAAGAGCCGAACTCCCCATACCTGGCATTACTTGCTACCCCCCAAGATCGACGCCTTATTGACTCTTGTCGTTGGGTTTACACTTCGCACCGACAGTACTTTCTCCTTCGAAATAAAGGGGTGTGCAGATAAACCCGTCTTAAATCGAGACCTATATGACTTATATAGCTCGCCATTGCTAACCATTGATTCTCCGTTCGCAGGGTCTAGTCGACGAATAGACGTTTACTGGGTTGATGATTTGAGTAGAAGAGCCGACCAAGGAGGAACCTTGCCTAAGTGGTCTTGAGATAGAAAATAGAGTTAGCGTAAGTGCCACAGCCAAGACCAATGTAGCTGGTCTCGCTACATCTATAATGAGTCTCGCACGACGGTTTCGTCGCAAAAACTGATTCGACCCTATTATTGTCAGCTTGGCTCTTCTGGGTGGCCCTGAGACTAGAACCAACGCAAAGGAGGCCAAAGTCGCACTAACCATTGGAATCTCAATGAGATAAAACCAGGTTTTAGAGAGGCCACCTTGATTGGAGAGCAGGGTGGCTACCGCCACCAAAAGGGCACAGGCTCCAAAAGCCCATCTTAACAATCGAGCATTGCTGGGCCAACGTGATATCCCAATCGCACCAACTCCAAAGCCAAAAACCATTGCCGCCAAGAGTCGACTCTCAAAGATACCAGAATGAGTCAGTTGCTCTCCGCCTCGATAAAAGAAAAGGTCATAAGCGCCAAAGATCGACCAGACTCCACAAAGGACTAAAAGTGCCCTGATCGACCTTTTCACATAATTTCGAAGTGGACCAACGTATTCAAAGTTACCATCGTTGATAGTCCAAGGCTTGAGAAGCGTTGGAGCTCTAGATAACCCACTAAGGGCAGATCCCAGCCTCAAGGAACCGACTAGAAAATGGCGACATTCGCAACAGGTCGCCAAAACATCTTCAATCTCGTCATCGCTGATTTCACTGTCGTCTTGACCGTCGACCATCTCGGAGAAGATCGCCTGGAATCTTTCGCAATCGTGCCATTTCATTACATTGGTATTCACCTAAGATGGTGTAAAAGTTCATTTACTTGAAAAAATATTCGTATCGATTGGTTAAACGCTGAGAGTCTCTAAAGCACGAGGACGTGCAACTCACTTCCTCAACTGAGCGATCAAGAATCCGTATGCATTGAAGACGCTGGACCCTCAAAGTATTAGGTAACATATGTTTAAAACACCAATTAGCAAGAACACTACATCAGTAAAGAAAACCGATGCGACCCTGGAGAGGTCTCACTTATTTGGTACCTTGTTTAATCAGTGCGCTTTATTGAATCCACGTGCTTTAGGCTTGAGCCAAAATATGGAATGGTCCCACTTGGACGCCCTGCCTCCACATTATTGCAAATGGTACAAGATCGAATCAAAAATCACCTCAACTAAAAGTCAAGACTATGTTTTGGATGTCAAGTTCATCCCTCAAGTCGACTATGACTATTCGAAGGCGACCGTCACTCGCTCGGCCCATCCAACCTGCGAAACTACGGATAGGGCTAATTGGGCCGGGCAGAACTTTCGTGTTGTTCAATTCGCAAATATATTATGCCTTTGGCTCTCTGATCCTCACCCCCATCAATGGCACGATCAAGGCCATCCAACCAAAGAACTGGATCTCATTACCATCGATTTAGCGGCCGACCTATCTCCAGGTCTTGAACGAAGATTGGAAATCATCCCTCGCAGTACGAACCGCCCAATGAGCAACTACCCAGCCGTCCAATCTCGAAAATTCCCCAAGAAGTCAAAGCCACATGGAACAGTCGAAGGCGTCATCTATTTCGCTCCAACACATCTTGGGGTGCCAATTCGTACCTCTTTGACCATCTGATCAAGGTAGCATGATGGAAGCCATGGAGAGCAAAAGAGACCAAAGCGAACGAGGATACGCACCTTTGACAGGGAAGGGCAGTTTGGCTAACCTTCAAATTCAAAGGGCGCTAAAGAGTGCAAAAATGGGAGATCCGGACTCCTTTGAGATCGTGGTAGCCAAGTGCAATGGAATCTTTGCCTCTTACATTTCGAGGTTCCATCCAACTCCACAAAGCCAAGATCTCCTTCAGGAGTGCTACCTGCAAATATGGCGATCGCTCTCGAGCTACGATGACCGGCTAGATCCCCTACCTTGGCTAATGACTATCGTGCATCGATGCTGCATAAATGGCTACCGTAGCAAATCCAAAGGTGCTCATATACAGATCCATGAAGATCATCTCGGACAAAACGATCTAAACCATGAATCTACAATCGAACTTGACGAACTCATCGATACCCTCTCGATCGAAAAAAGAAGTGTACTATTGCTAGTTAGTGTCATAGGTTTAACCTATGAAGAGGCTAGTAGCGTCCTCGACTGCCCCGTAGGAACCATAAAATCGAGAATGTATGCAGCCCGTCGGGAACTACTTTCCGCGATTTCACAATCCTCCGCCTCCAAGACCTTGGGAGATGTAGCCAGATAGACCTGATTGCGCTATATTTCCTGGATAGTCTTTCCGACGAGAGTAGTTTCTGAAATATCCCTTTGATGAGCCGTGTTCTGTATCAAGAGTTGCTTAGATTGGACCTCGTTGAAAGACAAAGAACACCAATTCGATCTTGACTTTCGCGGAGCAAACGATTTGCCGAGGTACTAGCTACGCGCTAGTTTGTAGATATAGGCGAGTAAGGTGAGATCATCATTGATCTTTAAGTCTCTATCGGTGATGCGCTCAAATCCCATCGATGCATAAATCCTTTGTGCGATAAGCATAAAGGGCGTGGTATGGAGAAATAGCGCCTCGATGCCAGGGGTCTCATTTGCAAGATCGAGACAATGACTTACTAGCTTCTTGCCGATTCCTCGCCCTTGAGCCTCGCTTGACACCGCGAGCATCCGAATTTCAGCTTCGTTAGGAAGGAGTCCCTCTGCCATCGAGGAGTTCATATCGTCGACAAAGGTTACACAACCCACTAATCGGCGATCGACTTTAGCTACCCAAACGGAACTTGACTCAACTCGTCCCTCGACATTTCCCAGATGCTCGGCATAACCATCATCTAGATGGTCGCCGAGCAAGTGTCGATAAGCACTCACGATCAATTCAGAAGCTTGCGAATATTCATCGGGTGCGATTAATGAAATCGCAATTTCACTGGAATCAATTCCACCATGCATTAAAGTTGTCTTTCCTACCTGTTCGATCTCTAGAGGCGCCTATTGAACAAGCAACCCAAAACCTAAAGTCAATTTTAACACTAAGTTTCTACACCTTACTTTTACAATACTGCCTTTGAATCTTCAATAACTTATCCCCAAGGGAGTAAGCAACACAAGGTATTTGAGGGGCATTTGAAGGACACCTACCAGGTCAGCCTCGCTCTTATTCTTTGCAATAAAAGAAGTTATCAGACCATCTCGATCTGAAATAACACCTCGCGCCGCTTAAGATAAGAGCGAGCCAAACCTTTATTGTCCCACACGTGACCTTTGGCCTGCTATGAAGTCAAGCCACTAGCCGTTCACTGTGGACATATCTGGGTATCTATCGCCAGAGGTAGCGCCCTTTGGAAAGACGGCCTCTATCTCTTGAAGATCTTTTGCTGAAAGCGTTACATCAGCTGCGCCGATATTTTCAACGAGGCGGGCTTCATTGGTTGTACCAGGAATCGGCACGATATTATGGCCTTGGGAGCATAGCCAAGCAATTGCAAGTTGAGCTGGAGTGACACCTTTTGCCTTTGCTAGTTCAACGACCTTTTCAACCAAAAGTACGTTCTTGGCGAAATTCTCCTCACTAAAGCGGGGATGTCTCCGTCGCGAATCATCCATCGGAAGGTCGGCCAAGGTCTGAAAACGACCCGAGAGCATCCCTCGTCCAAGGGGACTATAGGCAACAAATCCAATTCCAAGACTTTTAATGGTGGCCAAGATCTCATCTTCAGGATCACGAGTCCACAGTGAGTATTCGGTCTGAAGAGCCGAGATGGGATGTACACCATGGGCACGACGAATCGTTGCAGGACTAGCCTCGGACAGCCCTAAAAATCTAACCTTGCCCTGTTCAACAGCTTGGGCCATCGCTCCCACGGTCTCTTCAATAGGCACCGATCTGTCGACCCGATGCTGATAGTAAAGATCAATATAATCTACGCCAAGGCGTAATAGGGAGGCATCAAGGGACTTGCGGACGTAGTCACCATCCCCTCGTATTCCTAGAAATGCTCCGCTTTCATCGCGCACATTTCCGAACTTTGTTGCCAAAACTACAGAATCTCGCTTGCCGACAAGCGCCTTCCCAACGAGACGTTCATTGGTAAATGGACCGTACATATCAGCCGTATCGAAAAAGGTCACGCCTAAATCGATAGCTCGATGAATGGTCTTAATGGACTCGTCGTCGTTACGACCGCTATAGAAGTCGGACATTCCCATACATCCAAGGCCGATCTTAGAGACGATCAACCTTGATGATCCTAAGCTAACTTGTTCCATTACATGCTCCCTGCTGGATTCGTTCAAGAAACCATTCACTCACTAATTTATCAATACCTCATTATAGGCGCCATGTCTGGCGGAATTTTGAATCCTACCAAGAAGAGATGACGCCCTTGGGTCAAAAGCAACGATCGGATCAACAAACAGATCAACAAAATTGAACCGCTCGATCAAATTCACCCTGAAGCGATGGCAAAGCCATAAAACCACCAAACAACAGGTCCTCGTTCGTAGCCAAGGAACAATGAGCACCTAGTGCTATCGGTGGTGGGTGCTAACGCGAAGTAGTGCATGCCACATCGAGATGACGCTGCAAGCTATCGAGCTACGATCTTGAATTATTCAAGGCATGCCCCACCTAAAAATATCCAATACCAAGAGCGAAAGACCCTGTGATGCGCTGAACCTGTGATGCACCGAAATTGAGAGGTAAAGACGCTAAGAAAAGGTCCAATCAAATCTTATGTCGAAGCTGAGGTACTCAAATGTATTTGAAAAGGCAACCAAAAAACCGTGATCAATAAAAAACACGATATACATGGAACCATCCGAGGCCTTGACCACAGGTTGGTTTCAGAGGAATCAATTCTTAACTGAGACACCTCTAGCAAAGATCCTCGCTGATTGGGAAGCTGCCTCTTCGATACCTAGGATCCCCAAGGCATGCATCTTGGAGCTAGTTGCCAGCATCCCCCCGAAATAGCCCGCGACTACATTTGAAGAAAGATTGGGGTCAATCTCTCCACGTCTTTGACGATCCTCTATTAATTTAATCAACTTTGGTGATACAACTGCTCGAGCTAATTCTCTAGCTTGCTCACTCCCAAAGTCATGCAAGACACACGAATGGCGCAAAGATACACCTAAGACCGAACGTCCAAATCGAGCAAGAGCTTCCTCAAGGGAGAGCAACGACAGAGATAGGTTATCCAATTCAATAGCAAGCTCGTCAAAGGCCACTTGATGAAGGCGAGTCACAAGCTCTTCTCGGGTTAGAAAGTACCGATAGAGGGTTGCGCGGCCAACACCAGCAGCGTGTGCAACATCAGCCATTGACGCCAAATCGCCCTTTTCCATAAAGGCCTTTGAGGCACCATCTAATATTGCTAAATATGTCCGATCTCGAATGTCGTTATTTTCAGCCATGGAAATTTCGTCTTGTGCTTTTTGTTAGTATCTACACTTACATGATACAGCCTTTACTCAAAATAATACAATTAAGTATAGAAATGAGACAAACGAGTATCACGATTGATATACTATAGAGAAATCATCTGGAGGTAAAATTGGCCAAAACCGAACCCAGCCAAGTAAATGACGTAGACAGACCACCCCAAGAAGAATCGAACGTTCGCCTTATTATTGGCGCCTTGATGCTAGCCATGCTGCTTGCGGCTCTCGATCAAACGATCGTCTCAACTGCGCTACCTACAATTGCGGGCGACCTTGGTGGAATAAACCACCTATCTTGGGTTGTGACCGCCTATCTAATCACGTCCACGATCACCACTCCCCTTTGGGGAAAGCTCGGCGACATGTATGGCCGCAAGAAACTCTTTCAAACCTCAATAGTAATCTTTTTAGTAGGCTCTGCACTCTCTGGAATCTCTGGGAACATGACCCAATTGATTGCATTTCGTGCCTTACAGGGCATTGGTGCTGGTGGTCTAATGACCGGTGCCCAGGCGATAATCGGTGACATCGTGTCACCTCGCCAAAGAGGTCGCTACCAAGGGCTATTTGGGGCTGTATTTGGACTTGCCTCAGTTATCGGTCCACTGCTTGGAGGATATTTCACAGATAGCCTCAGCTGGCGCTGGGTCTTTTATGTGAACCTGCCAATTGGAATCGCCGCTCTGGTTGTCATCGCCGTCGTCCTAAAACTTCCCGTTAGAGTATCCCCACATAGGGTTGACTACCTTGGCACAGCTTTAATGGCCGCATCAATAACTTCATTAATCCTGGTAACGACCTGGGGTGGAACCACTTACTCGTGGTCCTCCCCCACGATCATAGGTCTAACAATCTTTGGAGTAGTTACCCTTGTAGCCTTCGCATTGGTTGAACGAAAGGCCACCGAACCTTTAATTTCACCGGCAATGTTCAAAGTTCCATCAGTTGCAGTCCTGTCAGCCATGGGTTTTATTGTCGGTTTTGGAATGTTCGGTTCAATCGTCTACCTCCCCACCTTCCTACAGACGGTCTTCAACTCCAGCCCTACTAAATCAGGACTTCAGCTGCTGCCGTTGATGGCAGGTGTTCTCATTACATCGTTATTAACAGGTCAACTTATCTCCAAATTTGGCAAGTACAAGATCTTCCCAATATTAGGGACAGCGTTAATGACAATTGCTATGTATCTGCTCTCCACTCTTACCGCAAGCACCTCAATCGTTATATTGAGCATCTACTCATTGATTCTTGGCTTGGGCCTCGGCGCAGTGATGCAGGTCTTGGTCATAGCGGTACAAAATGCAGTACCATATGAGATGTTAGGAGTCGCAACATCATCAGCGACCTTCTTTAGATCGATTGGTGGTTCATTCGGAGTGGCGATCTTTGGTGCTATCTTTACCTCTCGCCTAACCCATAATATGGCGATCTATCTACCCAAATCGTCGGCCGGATCATTTTCAAGTAGTTCGCTAGCACTCAGTCCCTCTGCATTAGCTAAATTGCCACCCGCTATCCATGCTGGATTTGTCCAAGCGTTCGCGCACTCGCTAGATACCGTCTTTTTGATAGGCACACCAATTACGCTGGTGGCCCTCCTTCTCGCATTTCTAATCAAGGAGATCCCTCTCAGAAATTCGATTTCAAAGACACCAGCAATAGTTGAATAGGAAGTTGAATAGGCGCTCTATCTCAACACTGAAGGGGCCTACCCCATAAAGCTAAGAACTAACCATAAAAGCAGGATGCGCCATGGTAAATCCAAAGTCGGATCTACCATGGCGCAATCTTTTTCTAACAGCTATTTTCTTAACCCTTCTTTCGCAGATTTCCCGAAAAATCGCCCCAATTGGTCCCTTTTGAGGGGATTTTGGGCGATTTTCGGCTTGTGTGATTTATAGATGCCCTGGTAGATGGGTATTAGGTCTTTTTGGGTCGCGAATGTAGTGTCCTAATTTTTGAGTAGTTTTGATTATGACTTGCATTAGCTCTGACATGGTGCTATTGTCTTGTTGTGTTTATCCGTGAAACTCCAACAGTTAATAAAAAGACCGGCGTTAGCTACAGTAAGTACCAACTCGTTGAGTCCTACCGCTGTGAAAAAGGTCCCCGTCAACGTATAGTAATGACCTTGACCGAACTGGACCTGGATAAGTCATTGTGGCCAGCTCTGGCCAATGCAATTGCCCAGAGACTCTCTGGAGTAACCTCACTCTTTGAATCAGATCCTATTATTGCCAGATACGTCGATCTAGCAATCACTAAGTATGCAATTCGTTCCGAAGTTGCAGCCGCTAAAGAAACAAGAACTACTGAGGCTGACCTTGAGATGGTGGATCTCTCTAGTGCTAAGACTATCAATAGTAGAAGTATCGGTCCAGAACTCATAGGAAACTCGTTCTATGAAGCTCTTAGCTTCGATAAGATCCTAGAGAGTGCAGGTCTATCGGGTGAATCTCTTGGCATTGCCAAGGCAACGATAATAGCTCGTCTTATTTATCCTGGATCTGATCGAAAGACCTATTCGTATATCAACTCCAACTCTTCATTACCTGAGATATGTGGTATCGATCTCTCTAAGTTTCA
>NZ_JXYS01000076.1 GCF_000949295.1 Acidithrix ferrooxidans | reverse complement strand
TAATGCTAACCATAGAGTGAGGCTCGGAGATCGGATCATGGAGTTACCTCTTTGGCCACCTCTTGAAGCCGTTCCATAACCTTTTTGTTTTTATGGTTACGCGATCCATATAGCCAGCCCGAGAAGACGGTTACGATTTCAATGACATCGTTTGTCAGATCTTCTTCAAAGGTTGAATCCTCGCTAGCGTTGATAATGATTACTTCGACTCCAAAATGCTCACAAAGAGACAAAACAAGCTCTGACCCAAAACGAAGCAGTCTGTCCTTATGACTGAGCACCAGCCGCCCAACCTCGCCGGAGCAAATCCAAGAGATAAGCACTTTTAGTCCACGCTTATGGTAGTTGAGTCCTGACCCTACATCGGAGATGATCTCATAGCTCCACCCGTTTGCGGCGCAATAGCTCTCTAGGAGAGCCACCTGGCGAACCAAGTCGTCTTTTTGAGCGTTGGTTGACACGCGGGCATAGGCGATGGTAGCTCTGGTGGATGGAGCTTTATGAGGAACAATAGCACGAAGCTTAGATAGGTCATAACGCCTTCTGCCTCCTTGTGTGCGTATAGGAGGATCGATACGTCCTTCTGCTTGTCATCTCCGTAGCGTCATGGGGTGTACCCCAAGCTCCTGTGCTGGCACCCCAATAGGCACTAACCTCGTCATATAGGCATTATAGTAAACTTCGTTCAAGAGTGCTCAGCTGGAGAGTAGCAGTAGCGAGCCCCAAGGGCTAATAACTAAGGTGTTGTTGTGGAATCGGCCCATGAAGGTGCAAAGTTTCATAGAAATCGGTGATTTTTTAGCACGTGACATACTAGCCATATAGATAGGGGCTATTTGCGTCGATGATATATCATATGACTCAACTAGTATCTTTTAGGGTGATAACCCCCCGACGTGTTTTGTTTGTTCCTCTAGCGATGAGCATTGGTGCGTTGATCGGAGCTTGTGGAAGTACTACTTCGTTGGCAGCGGTCGCTAAAACTACCACAACTGCGGCCTCTGCATCCCCAACGCTGGTCGCTTCGCCACTATCTCCAACAGGCTCAACTTCAACTACATTGCCGTCGACAACTACGACATCGCCATCGGTGGTGCCAACCCAAGTTTCTCAGACTTATAGTAAAAGTGGTTCATCGCCTAGTTTTTCGGTTAATATTTCATATCCCGTGATATCGGGTATGACGTCGAGTTCTGCTCAGAATGGTATCAATAGTCAGATCTATGGGGCTGTGGCTAGTTGGGCAAATTCCTTCATGCAAAATGTTGCGATGGCTGCATCGAGCGGCTCGGGCCCAAATGGAGTGTCTAACCTAACCGGTTCCTATAAAGTTACTCTTTTGGACGCCAGATTGGCATCTTTCCAATTTGTATTAAACACGGCTGCCGCAGCAGCCTCCGCTCCCAATACCAGCATCCAAGCCCTGACCTTCTCATTGGCAAGCGGAACTGTACTGTCGCTTTCTGATCTATTTGGTACTAATAATTCCTTTCTTACGACCCTTTCCAATCAAGCTCGAGCCCAACTAACTACTCAATTGGCGGCTCAAGGGGTACCTTCCGCTCAGATCCAAAGCGCACCGGGGTTAAATCCGCTGCTTTCTAATTTTGCTGCTTTTAACATAACTTCCAACTCGTTGATCTTGGGATTTTCACAAGGTCAGGTCATATCAAGTGCCATTGGCGACCTAACTGTCAATATTCCCCTGGTTGACCTCAAGTCGATTATTGATCCGACTGGACCGCTCGCAAATCCATAAGTTGATATTTTGATGGGCGGTTCGCCGTTGCCTTACTTTTTCATAAACCGTGATAGCTGGGATTGTTTTTAATGAAGCTCTTACTAAATTAACGACAAGTTCAACCAAGGCATTGCTTGGTGGATCTTTTAGTACGAGGAGATATTTTGAATAGCACCAGAATACAGAGAAGAGATATAAGGGTTTTGTCAGACTTTGTCTCGACTAACGCCATCTCTGATGTGATAGCCGTGATGATTTATGCGAGCTTCATTGGTTTGTCAGCTCAGGTTGTAATCCATCTACCGTTTACCCCTGTTCCGTTTACTGGACAGACCTTTGCCGTTGTGCTTGGAGCAAGCGTACTTGGTATGTCACGAGCACTCTATGGATCAATTCTGTACCTATTTGCAGGGCTTATGGGAGTTCCGTGGTTCGCAGGCGGCAGTGGAGGCTTTAGCGTAGCGTCAACACCAACTTTTGGATATATCGTTGGCTTTCTATTTGCATCAGCACTCGTTGGCTATCTCGCCAATAGAGGATTCGATAAGAAGATCCCAAGTACGATTGCCCAGATGGTTATCGGAAATGTGGTTATCTATCTCTTTGGCGTAACCTATCTGAGCTACTCTCTCAATCTATCGCTAGCAAAGGCGATATCGCTGGGTGTTGCTCCTTTTGTCCTTTCTGACCTGGCTAAGGTTCTCCTTGCAGCAATATTGTTGCCAAGTGCCTGGAAGTTCCAAAACTGGTTCAGCTCGCATAGGTAGTCGCCCCAAAGTGTTTAGAGTGATCTAGGGAAGAGGACGAGCTCAAAGAGCAAATCAGTCGCTTCCCTGGCTCTCACTATCGATTATCTCCAAGTAGACATTCCAAGGGATCGTAGTCGCTCCCATGTACTCAAGATGGGGAGTAATCCATTGGGTGTCAATCATAACCCAACCCTTTTGCTCAGCTAGGTCCATTAAAGCTAAAAGCGCAACTTTAGATGCATCGTTTCTTTTGTGAAACATAGATTCACCTGCGAAAAAATCTTCGAAAGCTACTCCATAGAGCCCCCCGATTAGTTCAGTGGGGTTTTTCTTGTCCCATACTTCGATCGAATACGCTTCACCTAGGTGGTGCAGTTCGCTATATATCTTGACTATCTTGTCGTTAATCCATTTACCGGGGCGGTCTGCCTCTGCGCAGCTTTGGATAACTTGGCTAAAGTCGTAGTTAACGGTCACTGTCATCGATTTAGCCGAATGGCGAAGACTCTTTGGAACCTTTATTAATTTGGAGTTGATTGGCGGCGGAATTGAGATTACACCTCGAACTTTAGGAAAGAACCAGCCATAGATGTAGTTTCCGAGGCCAAGATGGTCAAGTGGCATTGCGAATAGACCGATCCGATATCCATGGCGCACCATCTCCAAGGTTGGAGGGTCACTTAAAAATAGGAGGTCGCCCTCGAGCTTAAATGCCATATTGGCCACTTCGGATGCAGTGATATTCATGAATGAGTCAAAAGACTTTGGTGATAATGGTGATGTTGCCATTGAAATTGATTTTCTAATTGTTGCGGGCGATTATTGTTATGATATATGTCCGAACAGAACATGTCCGATAAAATTGCGGAACTAAATACCCGTAGGGAACAAGCTTTACACGCGGGAAGCGCTCGCTCGGTCGAGCGACAACATCAAAAAGGTAAATTGACTGCTCGTGAGCGCATCGATTACCTCTTAGATGAAGGATCATTTCAAGAGCTAGACATGCTTGCGCGCCATAGGGCCCACGGCATGGGACTAGAAGACAATCGCCCATATACCGATGGAGTGGTAACGGGTTTTGGGACGATTGAAGGCCGGAGAGTATGTATCTTTTCCCAAGACTTCACGGTCTTTGGTGGTGCGCTTGGCGAGGTCTTTGCTGAGAAGATTCATAAAGTTATGGATTTGGCGACTTCGGTCGGAGTTCCCATGATTGGCCTCAACGATGGCGCTGGTGCGCGCATCCAAGAGGGTGTGGTCGCGCTGCACTCTTATGGTGGAATCTTCTATCGAAATGTAGCATCCTCTGGCGTCATACCTCAACTCAGTGTGATTTTAGGGCCATGCGCGGGTGGAGCAGTCTACTCCCCAGCGATGACAGATTTTATCTTTATGGTAAAAGAGACCTCGCATATGTTTATTACCGGCCCAGACGTTGTAAAGACAGTTACAGGTGAAGACGTTACTCTTGAAGAGTTAGGTGGCGCAATGAGTCACGCTACCAAGAGTGGTGTGGCTACTTTTGTCTATGACGATGAAAAGCAATGTTTGGATGAAGTGCGCTATCTGCTCTCCTTCTTGCCATCCAATAACCTAGAGATGCCTCCATCCCAGGAGCCAACTGACGATCCGGAGCGACTAACTCCAGAGCTGGCAGAGATGATGCCAACGAGTTCCAACCAACCATACGATATGAAGAAGGTAATCTCTACCGTATTAGATGATGGCGACTATCTAGAGTACTTTCCGCACTGGGCTCAAAATATTACCTGTGGATTTGGCCGACTGAACGGAAATGTCGTAGGGATCGTGGGAAATCAGCCAGCGGTATTGGCTGGAATTTTGGATATTGACTCTTCTGAGAAGGCAGCACGCTTCGTGCGAACCTGCGACTCCTTCAACATCCCAATCGTGACCTTCGTGGACGTTCCAGGGTTTATGCCCGGGGTGGATCAAGAATATGGCGGAATCATACGCCACGGTGCCAAGTTGCTCTATGCCTATTGTGAGTCGACTGTCCCTCGAATTCAGGTCATAACCAGAAAAGCATATGGCGGGGCATACGTCGTTATGAACTCCAAGAGCGTAGGCGCTGATTTTGCCTTCGCATGGCCCTCTGCCGAATTGGCTGTTATGGGTCCACAAGGAGCGGTCGAGGTCGTCCATAAGCGCGAACTTGCGGATTCCGTGGATCCAAGTGCTCGTCGAAAAGAATTGGTTGATGAGTATGTGGACCGCTATGCAAATCCTTACGTAGCGGCTGAGCGTGGCTTTGTGGACGATGTTATCGACCCAGGAGAGACCCGAAGGGTGCTCATAAAAGCTCTAGCAGTTTTGGCGACTAAAAAGGAAGAGCTTCCACGTCGCAAGCATGGCAACGTTCCACTTTAGGAGATTGCGCTAGCGTTCTAGATTTCTAAATTATAAGAGAGTGTCTAAATTGAAGGTTACCCAAGTCCCAATTACCGATGAGGAGGCGCTGGCAGTCGTGGTTAGCGCATATCTTCAGATCTTGTCTTCCGAACAGGGGCAGGGATCTGCTCCAGCATCAGATAGCTATTCTTCGATGGTGGGGTGGAGGTTCTCGGGAAGGTGGTGGAGCCTTCCAGTTCCAGCAAGGCGGTCGCGTCCCTGGTAGCCGCTCTAATTTTCAATAGCACCCCAGACCGCAAGATTTTGGTTGCATTGGGGTGCTAAACGAACGGAGCGGTTCTTGTAACTTTTCTTTTACCTTTGCGTGGATCGCATAAATTAGATAAGTGATAGGCAAGTAAATCGTAATAAAGTCATAATAAAGCGCGTACTTTGATGGGCAGTTGCTATTGCCAGTTACTTACCCTACCTATCATGACCAGAACTCTATAGAAAAGTTTCGCGCCAACTTATTCAACTTTTAAAAATAGATTGTCATGTGTCGGCTTGACCTATTGTTGCCTAGAGATTGTCGGACTGGGCATCAAAATTTACAGTTTTGATGGCGCCCGCGATCTTTACTAGGCGTGATATGGAACTGTCGGCGCGACTATTACCTTACCGATTCCGGGCTCATTGGATGCGGCCAAGGCGTGCTCTAGAGCTAGGGTCGACCTTCCGAAGAGCTCCTGGGGTGCTGCCCCGTTGGTTGGATATCCAGCAACACCAGCAGATATCTTATGCACTATCGTACTTCCAGCTTTGATCTGGGCCACCTGGACTCGCTCGGCTACCCAAGCAGATCCCTCTTCATCGGTATCCTCTAGGATTAGTCCAAAGCGGTAGTCCCCAATTCGGGCTACGACGTCAGCTTCGCGCAGGGTAAGCCTTAGCAGGGATGCGAAACTTATGATCGAAGATGCAATCTCTTCATTTGATGGAGTCACCTGATCGATAAAGGATAGCTGAATTTGAACTACAGTTACTGGCCAAAGGCGTCTGCGAGCAGTTGCTACCTTGGCTTCTAAAATTGCCTTGAAGACAGGAAAGGTGGAGAGACCCGTTTCGGGATCAGTGCCTAGATGCGTTTGGCTTAGATCTGATGGCGTATTTGTCTCTGATTTTTCAACACCCTTATCGAAGTCTTTGGTCGATATGATAATCTTCTGTGCTTCGCGACGCTCGTCTTCCTGGGATGTGATTTTTGCACCAATCTGGAGCATCGATACCACAGCTAACGCTACCAATAGCAAGCTAACCAGGAGTACTGGGGCGTAAAAATATCCTATTACGCCCGCTACAACTGCGCACAGAAGGAAGACTATTGGGAGACGAAGCTTATTCACTCTTTTAGTTATCGGCACTTTTCCTCCAAGCTTTTAGCTATTTTTGGAACTTGACTAAATCAATTGCTATCGAAAGGAGATTATTGACCATGTCGATGTTTATCGACCAGCATCATAATATCCTCCATTATCTGCGTCATCTCAAAGTTCTTTGGTGTGTATATCGCACCCACGCCAGCATTGTGTAAATATTGGTGATCGACCTCGGGGATTATTCCTCCGGCTATGACCAAAGCCTCAGAGCCGAGGTGTCTCATTTGTGAGATGATTTCGGGGATTAGTTCTAGGTGGGATCCAGAGAGGATAGAGATGCCAACGACGTCAACGTCCTCATCGATAGCGCCTTGAGCGATTTCTAGAGGCGATAGACGAATTCCTTGATATATAACTTCAAAGCCCGCATCTCTGGCCGCTACGGCTATCTGTTCAGCTCCATTTGAATGTCCATCCAATCCAGGTTTGGCAATTAATATGCGGGGCGGCCCACCTTGCAGGCTGGCAGCAGCCACCCGCAGGGTTGCCATCTTGTCGCCTTTGGAGCCCGATACCTTTGAGATACCAGTTGGAGCCCTAAATTCGCCAAATATCTCACGTAGTGTGTCGGCCCATTCTCCTGTTGTACCACCGGCGATCGCTAAGGCTATAGAGGGTTCCATAATGTTGGTGCCACTTTTGGCTGCTTGTGCGAGATCTAAGAGCGCCTGTTGCACGGCTTGGTTATCGCGATTTTGCCGCCAATTCGCGATCTCTGTTCTCATCTTCTCCTCTATTGCCGAATCTACGACTAGGTGGGAGGCCTCCTCGTTGGCAGTGAGTGGGGATTTCTCGGTCTCTCTGAATTTGTTGACGCCCACGACGATTTGATTTCCCGCTTCGATTTTGCGAGTTCGATCGGCTTGAGATTGAACCAGGCGCCCCTTCAATTCATCGATGGCGTCAAAGGCACCACCTAGGGCCAAGATCTCATCTAGTTCCCTTTTTGCATCCTTGGCAATTGAGTTGGTCAATCCTTCAACGACCACAGAGCCCTCAAAGATATCTGGATAATCAAGTAGATCTGTCTCGTAGGCGAGGATCTGTTGAATTCGTAAAGACCATTGTTGATCCCAAGGGCGAGGGAGTCCCAATGCTTCATTCCATGCGGGTAGCTGGAGAGCCCGCGCTCTGGCATCGCGTGATAAGGTGACTCCAAGTGCCTCTAAGACGATCCTGGTCATATTGTTTTCAGGCTGTTGCTCTGTCAGCCCGAGCGAATTTACTTGGACGCCGTACCGAAATCGCCTAAGTTTTGGATCGCTGACTCCATATCGATCGAGACAGATCTCTTCCCAAAGCTTAGAAAAGGCACGCATCTTCGCGATCTCTTCAATGAAACGAATTCCTGAATTTACAAAGAATGACATTCGTCCAACCACTGCAGGAAATTCATCGCTGGTCAGTTGCTTTGACTCGGCGACTGCATCCAGTATCGCTATCGCATTTGCAAGGGAGAAGGCAATTTCTTGTACGACTGTGGCACCAGCCTCTTGGAGATGATAGGAGCAGATGTTGATGGGATTCCATCTCGGAACGTTGCGAACGGTATAGGTGATCATGTCGACGATGAGCCGACGTGAATGCTCTGGCGGAAAGATAAATGTACCGCGAGAGAGGTACTCTTTTATAATGTCGTTTTGTGTTGTTCCGGCTAGATCTTTGGGGGCAACCCCGTGATTGGTCGCATTTGCAATGTAGAGAGCGAGCAACCAAGGCGCAGTGGCATTGATCGTCATCGATGTGTTCATATCTTCCAGAGGAATTTGATCCAACAGTTCTGACATGTGACCAAGGTGAGCGACAGGTACACCAACTTTGCCAACCTCACCCTTTGCTTGGCTTGAATCAGGGTCTAAGCCAATCTGGGTTGGAAGATCAAACGCTATCGAAAGGCCAGTTTGTCCTTTTGTGAGATTTGTTCGATATAGCAAATTAGATGCTTTGGCGCTCGAATGTCCGGAGTAGGTTCGAAGTACCCACGGTTTGTCGGGCTTTGGAAGTCGAAATTGGAAACTGTTATCTTCTGTCATAATTAGAACTTCAACCTTGTGATGTGGCGCAACCCGACTGAAAGAGTGGCTTATCCTTGTGGATAAGTTCCTACGTATCTTATTTAGCCTAGCAAATCGTTTTCTTATCTTTGTGAACTTAGCCATCTAGCGATGGTTTTAATCTTAGATTCTAGAACTATAGGGTTCTATTATCAACCTATGTAGTTTGTAGATCCGAGATCTTGAACCTTCTTAATAGATCCTTTGCCTAGGGGTAATTCGCCGTTTGAAATCAGGAGTGATTTAGATCTAATTGGTAAATTACTCCCCTTTATAAGGATTGCCCCTCTCGTCAATAACTAGCTGGCGGGAGGGGCATATGGCAATGAGGTGCAGTCGCTCTATGGGTCTTTATTTAATCCCGGCAACTTTAGCGATAGTCAAAGAAACCTCGTTTTGATTTGCGGCCCAAATATCCAGCCGCCACCATGCGTCGAAGGAGCGGTGATGGAGCGTAGTTGGGCTCTTTGAACTCTTCATATAAGGCGTTTAGGATTGCCAAGGAAGTGTCAAGTCCGACCAGATCCAAGAGTGCGAAGGGGCCCATCGGGAAGCCGCAGCCACCTCTCATTGAGATATCTATCTCTTCCATGGTTGCCATCGCACTTTCATAGAGTTTGATGGCATTGTTTAGGTATGGAAATAGCAGTGCATTCACAATGAAACCAGCTTGGTCCTTCACCGTAACAACATCTTTTTTACAGGCACGGGCGAAGGCTTGTGCGGCTTCGATCGTTTCATCTGAGGCAGTGATTGGCTTTACGATCTCAACTAGCTTCATCAAGGTAGCGGGATTGAAAAAGTGAATCCCGCATACTCGCTCTGGATGTTTGGTTGCGGCAGCGATCTCGACTACAGCAAGGGTCGACGTGTTGGTGGCTAAAATAGCCGTCTCCCCCACGATTAGGGAAAGCTCTGCAAAAAGATGCTTTTTGATAGTGAGATCTTCAACCACTGACTCAATGAGGAGGTCGCAAGGAGCAAGAGCTTCGATATTGGTGGTCACCCTTATCTTTGAAAGAATCTCCTTCGCCTCTTCTTGGCTTATTTTTCCTCGTTCTATCTTGCGAAGAAGCGACTTTTCGACGTTATGTCGCATTTGGTCGGCAGTATCTTGCTTGCGAGAGCGCAGCGTTACCTCAAATCCAGCCTCTGCGGCACATTCTGCAATCCCAGAGCCCATGATTCCAGAGCCCAATACTCCAATGTGACGAATTTCCATTCAAATAATGTAGCGCTAAATTTCAGATTCGCCAATATCAAAGTAGTGGTTTCTGCGCCGTTGACATTGGGAAGATAGTTTGGTTCCGAATGGATTGTAGTTTTAATTAGAGATAAGGCTTATAAATCTAGCTCTATTGTGTCGTGCTGGCTTTTTTATAGCTGAGATTATGGTTCGACAGTATCTTATTTTGGTTCTTGTTAGCGAATGAATTTAATAGGAGTATATATTTTCCTATTTTGATTTTATTTCGAATTGTTTTTAAATATAGATTCGAAAATAGCCATAGTTTGCTAAAGATATACCTAGAATTGCCGACTTTCAAGGTAGCTCGCGTGGATCCCAAAGGGTTTATGCCGTGATCTATTAACTAGGGTATGCGAGATCAACCATGCCACTTATGAAGCGAACGATGACAGGATTGGTGATAGTTGGCGGCATGCAACTCTTGGGGTCGGGGTTGTTGGTTTACTCTGCTGCCTCCAGCGCCTCTAGCTTAGCGACGAGTTATAAGTCCAATGATGCAGCCATTGGTAGAACATTGACCACTATTGACTCACAATATTGGAAGATGGACGATGATTTGAATAACTTCGTCTACTACGTGGCAAAACGAGATAAGGTAAATTCTCAAGGATTCAAAGTAGCGGCAAATGGGAATTTAGCAGCGATCGATTCAAGTCTTCAGAGAGCTTTAAAGTTAGCTAACGGAACTCCTTTGGTCTCGACTCTCAATCGGATTCAGAATGATATCTCTGGATATGCCAAGAATAGTTCAGGTGTCTTTAGCGCAGCCTCTGTGGGCAATTCGACTTTAGCTTACAACCTTCAGATCAACGGAAACGCCAAACAGTCAAACGACCTTACCTCTGTTCTTCCCCTTGCTAGTTCTCAGTAGAAGGCTCTTTCGGCGGCGAAGTTGAACTCTGTCGTCTCTAAATCGTCCCAGTTGATATTGATTGCTATCTTGGATTCGCTGCTGGGGTTAGGGCTATTGACAGGCCTAGGATTCGCCTTTAAGACGACAGTGTTGAGGTCGCTGAGCAAGGCGATAGCGGCTCTAGCGGCCTTGAATGACGCAAGCATGGCTAACGACGATTTGGATGAAATGCGTCCAGATGAGTTTGGGGAATTAGCTAAATATTTTCATCTTTATTATGGCCGCTATCAGAGGTTTTATAGTAACGATGGAGGTATTGAACTCAGACTCTAAGTTAATTGGAGAGAGATCTTCGCAGATCCTTGCGACTTCTCAAGACACCACCAGTCGTGTTGAAGACGTAGCGTGGGAGGCGGATTCGGTTACTCACCATATTGAGGCGGTCGCCAATGCTACATATGATATGCGCTTAGCGATAGCAGAGATCTCCGAGAATGCCACAAAGGCCACATCGGTAGCAACTCGCGCGGTAGAACTAGCCGCTAAGAGATCGGGGACTGTTGACGTCTTGTCTGAATCTGCCAACGAGATTAAAGGCGTTATCGAGGCGATTACCTCAATAGCTGAACAGACTAACCTGCTTGCGCTCAATGCGTAGATCGAGGCAGCTCGAGCCGGTGACGCAGGTCGAGGATTTGCGGTAGTCGCAAGCGAGGTCAAAGAGTTGGCGAGTGGGACTGCAAGGGCAACGGAAGATATAGCCTCTAAAATTGCGGCGATTCAACACGATATGGCAGATACTATCAATGTGATTAGTGAGATTCGCGGTGTTATCGATATGATTAGTGATTTTCGGAGTTCTATTTCGTCTGCTGTTGAGGAGCAATACGCGACCACTGCGGAGATCGTTCGGGTCACTCAGGTGAGTTCCACGGAATCACACGCAATTGCAACTGCAATTCCTTTCGATGGAGAGGCGGCTGCTGCGACAAATACAGCTTCGATCAACGCTGCCAGTACCGCCGACGCCTTTTCAAAGAAGTTGGCCCAGGAACTTACATCACTAATAGGACGCTTTGGAGGTAGCTCGACTGCTCCGTCTCAGAGTTCCACTGTTGGAAATCATTCAGCACTCAGAGCTCAAAAAGGACCTAAGCGTGATCGATTCGGCCAGGGTCCCTCTCGGGCAGGACGATCTACCGCAAATTTTTCTGGCAGTCGTAGCTCAAAGAGATAGGGGAATCGGGTGCCGCTAATTCCCTCAAGTCGGTGTTACTTTGGTATCGCTATGCATTGGCGATGTGGTTGATCGATGTAAGGTCTCCTATTGGGAGGAGACCTTACATCTAGACAGGGTTTCTCGTCATGTAATACCTAGCGTAAGGCCAATCGATTTGCCTTGGCAGAAGATGGCGGGAAGCCGAAGAAGGCGTTCGGATTCTAATTGAGGATCTTGACTTTTGGCGGCATGGGAAAATCTTCCTCATCGTTATGAAGATAGCCATTGGGAATACTCAACTAGTTTCTGTATCGAATTAGTTGGAGTTAAGGTGCCGTTTCAGTCGCTGAGCCTGGTTTGAAAGTGGATTTTCCAGCAAGCTCCCCTCTTCAAGTATGTCGTTTTTAATCCTATCTTTCTCCTTGTCATAACGCCGCGGCGAATCTGCATGGATAGTGCCATAGGATCTAAAGTTAGTTTGGTGGTCCAATTCGGTGGCCATCAAGATCTTTCGGAGACAAGATCTTTCGAATAAGGGATGGGACATTATAAAAAAATGACTTATGGGGTACTTGGCTTTGTTGGAGGCAATGAGTGGGGGAAGGATTGCACGTTTGATCAGAGGCTACTTGAAGTCTCTGGTGCTAGCGAAGTTCTAGTACTTCCTACGGCTGCTGCTTATGAATATCCAATGCGGGTTATTCAAAATGCCACAAATTATTTTGACGATTTTGGTGTTACCACAAAAGGATTGATGGTCCTGAGCCATGATGACGCCAATGATCGTCGCAACGCCCAGACCATAGCGCAAGCTAAGTTTATCTATTTGAGCGGCGGGTCTCCTCTGCATCTGAGAAGTGTTCTCAAGGAGTCTCTTTGCTTTGGGGCCACTTCGTGATGCTTGGCAAAATGGCGCTACGTTGATCGGTTCAAGCGCTGGAGGTATGGTTCTTACGGATCCTATGGTGGATCCAAGAGGCGGTGCGTTTACCCTTGGATTGGGTTTGGTGAAGAAGTTTGCCTTTAGTCCTCACTACTCCGAATGGTCTCAAGAGAGGCGCAAGAGAACTCATCTTTTGGAGGGTTCGGATTTTGTCACAGTTGGAGTCGACGAGCAAACCGCGCTCATTAGATGGTCAAATGGTGAATGGGAAGTCCTTGGAAAGGGCAGTGCCGAGGCGTACTATTTCGGTAAGGAAATTAGCCTCGGCGACCTTGAATATCACATCGAGATCCCTTGATCCCTTAGTGGTTATTCGGCTTCTGCTATTACAACGCTTTCAATGACTATGCGCTCTTTGGGCTTGCCAGAACCGGTTCCCACGGCCTCTATTGAAAGAACTACTTCCATTCCCTTTATGACCTGACCAAAGAGGGTGTAGAGGGGTGGAAGTGAGACGCCCGATTCGCCGGTAATGACGAAGAATTGACTTCCGTTTGTATTGGGGCCAGCATTAGCCATTGCTAAGGAACCGATTTGATACTGGTTCGCCTTAGGCAGCTCATCTTCAAATCGATAACCGGGCCCGCCAGAACCTGTTCCGGTGGGGTCTCCACCTTGGATGACAAATCCAGGAATGATACGGTGGAAGATCACTTCGTCGTAGTAGTGATATCTGGCTAGAAAGACGAAATTATTTACCGTCTTTGGAGCTTTGATCGGATCTAATGCTACGACGAATTCGCCCTTATTTGTAGTAAAGGTAGCGCTATAGCGCTTGTTTACATCAATACATTCGGGCGGAGCCGATGTGAATTGTTGGATCTTTGGGCTCGATCCATCGGGGTTGGGACAGTCCATTTGAAGCCTCTTTTTTCCTAGTCCAAACATTTAGTATCGGGACCACCTTCTCGGTTAAGTGACCATTTGCCAATAACTTGAATCTATGTTGTATTTTTGCAACTCACTCCAAGTTATTAGCAAATGTGTGGACTACGGTCCGGTAATTGTTACGGAAAGCATTTTATGTACTACTTTTGGCGTACCAGAAGCCGTCCCATCTGCTGCAATCGCATTTACCGTCGACATTCCTGAGGTTACTTGGCCGAAGATTGAATATTGGTATGGAAGAGTCGTTCCTTGGGCTCCAACCACAATAAAGAATTGACTTCCATTTGTATTTGGTCCAGAGTTAGCCATTGCTACAGTTCCGATCTTATAGCTTTGGCCAGGTGGCAATTCGTCAGCGAACTGATAACCCGGTCCGCCAGTTCCAGTTCCGGTAGGGTCTCCGCCCTGAACTACAAAGCCTGGAATAACTCGATGAAAAATAATTCCATCAAAATAGTGGTACCGGGCAAGGTAGACGAAGTTGTTGACTGTTATTGGATCGGTCTTAGCATCCAAGCTGATCACAAAGGAGCCGACATCAGTCTTTACCGTGGCCGTATAGGTTGCGGCAGGATTGATGCACATTGGCGGGGCTGCCGGAAACTTTATGATCCTTGTAGCTGAGCCACCAACTGGTGGGCACGCAAGTGGCGTTGGAGCAGCCGCAGTGGTAGTGGCTGCCGTCGTAGTTGGAGCAGCCGTCGTAGTAGGCGTCGGGTTAGTAGAGGTCGTTGCCGAAGTTGCCGACTTCGTCGTCTTTGAACCCGAAGGTCTTGAGACGAGATAGACGGCCACAATGGCCAATACCACAAGGATCGATCCGTAGATTACCTTTTTATTTCTAGTCTTTTTCTTAGCCACAGCTACCTGCTCAGCTCTCTTTTTGGCTTGGTTAGCCCTTATACGTTCTCGTTTAGCACTTGGCACGTAGAAAAAAGCTAGTCGCACTTTGAGCAATTCCCAAACAATCGGAGCTCGGAATCGTCGTATTTTTACAGATAAGTCAATTAGTTTTATATCCCGTGGCGTTGATAATACAGAAATTTGGTGGAACGTCGGTCGGCGACGCAGATCGCATCAGAGCAGTGAGCGATTATGTGGCGAGAACCAGACGTAAGGGTGATCAGGTTGTCGTGGTAGTTTCTGCGATGGGAAAGACGACGGACGACCTGATTCGGCTTTCGAAGGAAGTCTCTAAGACTCATCCGGGTAGGGAATTGGATATGCTACTCACGGCGGGTGAGCGCATCTCAATGGCCCTTATGTGTATGGCTTTGGCTGATCAAGGAGTTCCTTCGGTTTCATTTACTGGATCGCAAGCGGGAATTATTACCGACACAGATCACACCAAGGCAAAGATCCTAGAGATCCGCCCCGATCGCCTCTTTGAAGCCCTAAGCGAAGGTAAAGTGCCTGTCGTGGCTGGCTTTCAAGGTGTGTCGACTGAAAAGGATGTGACTACGCTCGGTCGAGGTGGTTCTGATACGACTGCAGTGGCCCTAGCAGCTGCTCTAGGTGCTGATCGGTGTGAAATCTATACTGACGTCTCGGGCGTCTTTACTGCTGACCCTAGAGTGGTTCCAAATGCCCATAAGATTTCGAAGATCTCCTTTGAGGAGATGCTTGAGATCGCAGCATCAGGTGGCCGGGTTTTGGCGCTAAGATCGGTTGAATTTGCTAGGAATTTCCACGTCCCGCTCCATGTGAGATCTAGTTTTACCTGGGAACCGGGGACTATAGTTCAAGAGGAGGACGAGACTATGGAACAGGCAGTTGTATCTGCGATAAGTCATGACATAACAGAGGTCAAGGTTACCATTACGGGGGTTCCGGATAAGCCAGGGATCGCAGCAAGGGTTTTTCGCGAAATTGCGAATCGAAATATTAACGTAGATATGATCGTCCAGAACACCTCTCACGAAGGTGCCACCGATATCTCCTTTACGGTACCTCAGAGCGATATGGCTTCTAGTTTGGAGATAACGAGGTCGATAGCCCTAGATATTGGGGCCGGTGAATCATATGCTGACTCTGGAATTGGACGGGTCTCCTTGATTGGCGCGGGTATGAAGTCGCACCCAGGTATAACCGCCACAATGTTTGAGACACTTGCCCTCCATGGCATTAATATCGAGATGATATCTACCTCTCCCATCAGGATCTCTTGTGTCGTTAGACAAGAGGCGGTTGAGGATGCCGTACGCGCCCTGCACGATGCATTTGAGCTTTAGGGTGGTCGAATATGAGGAGCTTTCGAGCAATTAGAGGAATGGCAGATCGGTCCTAATTGCCGATTTTTCATGAGCCGCTAATTTAGATCGAGAGCTCTGATTCAGACAGCTGATAGTGAGAGCTGATCTGGCCCAAACAATAAAATCACTGTCGCAGGGGTGTTGGAAATCCTCATTAAGCCTCTTTGGGTAGTTGGATGGATAGTTGATCTTTGCGGGGGTTTGTACGTGATATCGCGCTCATTGGCCTAGCAACTCATTTTCATTGTCCACAAAGTGTGGTTCCGACTCTTAGTTTGTGATATTAGGCTCTATGGCTATGAATTTGGCGATCTTTGGAGCTACAGGTCAGGTTGGCGTTGTGATGCGTCGACTGCTTCTTGAACGAGGCTTAGACGTAGGAGATGTTCGTTTCTTTGCATCCTCTCGATCTGCGGGAAAGCAGCTGCAATTTGGAGACAAAACCGTTGTTGTAGAAGATTCATCCGATGGCGATTTTCGAGGGATTGACGTGGCGCTATTTTCAAATGGGGCTAGCGCTTCAGTTGAATTGGCGCCAAAGGTTGCACAAGCCGGAGGAATCGTAATCGACAACTCTTCTGCTTGGAGAATGAATCCTTCTGTGCCTCTTGTCGTACCTGAGGTCAATGGAGACGAACTTTACTCGATACCTCTCGGAATTGTTGCTAATCCAAATTGTACAACGATGGTCTGCATGAGTGCTCTTTCTGTTATATCCACCCATTGGGGATTAAAGCGAGTAGTGGCATCGACTTACCAAGCCGTTTCTGGTGCGGGTATCGCTGGGGTTAGCGAACTGAAAGATCAACTCAAAGCTGGAGGCGATCGGCTTTCGGAGTTGACCTTCGATGGTGACGCGATTGATTTTGGTGAATTGAAAAATAAGTTTGTTGAACCGATAGCCGCTAATGTGATTCCGCTTGCGGGATCTCTGGTCGATGACGAGACAAACGAGGAGCACAAGTTCCGAGACGAAAGCCGTAAGATTCTTCGACTGCCAGATCTCGCAGTGGCCGCTACGTGTGTTCGAGTGCCGGTCTTTACGGGTCATTCTATCTCATTAAATTTGGAGCTAAATTCTGCCTTTGAAATCGATCAAGTGCGTAAGGTCCTTTCGGAGGCTCAGGGTGTTGTCTTGGACAACGTCCCGACTCCCCTCAAGGCCGCGGGGATTGATCCTAGTATTGTGGGTCGAATCCGAAGAGACTCAAGTGTGCAAAACGGTTTGGCACTTTTTATCTCGGGCGATAATCTTCGCAAGGGGGCTGCCCTCAATACGATTCAAATTGCAGAGGCCCTTATTGAGCGTGGGTTGGTCTAGAGATAGGGGCTTTGTGTTCATTTGCCTTACTTGTTTGTTTTCGCGGAGTTTTTCCGAGATTAATGACAGGGAGAACTTCCATAGCGCTTTAGAGGTGGGCTTGGCCCCTATTGTGCGCCAATCTTCGATTGGCACTTTTGGGGCTCGCTACTGCTACTCTCCAGCTGAGCACTCTTGAACGAAGTTTACTATAATGCCTATATGACGAGGTTAGTGCCTATTGGGGTGCCAGCACAGGAGCTTGGGGTACACCCCATGACGCTACGGAGATGACAAGCAGAAGGACGTATCGATCCTCCTATACGCACACAAGGAGGCAGAAGGCGTTATGACCTATCTAAGCTTCGTGCTATTACTCCTCATAAAGCTCCATCCACCAGAGCTACCATCGCCTATGCCCGCGTGTCAACCAACGCTCAAAAAGACGACTTGGTTCGCCAGGTGGCTCTCCTAGAGAGCTATTGCGCCGCAAACGGGTGGAGCTATGAGATCATCTCCGATGTAGGGTCAGGACTCAACTACCATAAGCGTGGACTAAAAGTGCTTATCTCTTGGATTTGCTCCGGCGAGGTTGGGCGGCTGGTGCTCAGTCACAAGGACAGACTGCTTCGTTTTGGGTCAGAGCTTGTTTTCTCCCTTTGTGAGCATTTTGGAGTCGAAGTAATCATTATCAACGCTAGCGAGGATTCAACCTTTGAAGAAGATCTGACAAACGATGTCATTGAAATCGTAACCGTCTTCTCGGGCTGGCTATATGGATCGCGTAACCATAAAAACAAAAAGGTTATGGAACGGCTTCAAGAGGTGGCCAAAGAGGTAACTCCATGATCCGATCTCCGAGCCTCACTCTATGGTTAGCATTATGAAGCGCACGGTACGTCTAGCCACGTTGCCACTGAACAAGAACAAGTATGACGAGACGCGCTCTGTGATCGGGCACTATAGCGACGCAAAGCGCGTCTTTGTAGCTCA
>NZ_JXYS01000075.1 GCF_000949295.1 Acidithrix ferrooxidans | reverse complement strand
AGCTGGCCAACACTCGCCTTGATGAGGTGAGAAGAAGGGTACAACAGAACATCCTTGGTCACAGAGGCAGGGGTGGGGATCCCCTCTATCGCATCCGGCGACTCCTGACTATGGCCAAGGAGAGACTCACCGAGGGTGCCAACGCCAAACTTACTCACCTACTTGAACTAGGTGACCCAGACAACGAGGTAGCTACCGCATGGAGAGCCAAGGAGTCCTTACGAGAGCTCTATACCTATCGTGACCCAAAACTCGCTAGTGACCACCTCGATGCTCTTATCAGTGACTTCACCGACAACCAACGACCCCCCGAGGTCCAACTACTTGGGAGAACCTTGAAAAGCTGGCATGATGAGATCCTGGCCTGGCACACGTCCTTCGTGACCAATGGACCGACAGAGTCGATGAACAACCTCATTAAGCGGATTAAGCGCATCGCCTTTGGGATGACGAACTTTGCGAACTTTAGAATCAGAGCGCTCTTGGCGGCTGGTAAGCCTGACTGGTCACTACTAGCTACTGTTACCCCGGTGACAACGCAGATCTCTAGCGCACTTGGTTCGTAACAGGAACCAACCAACCCAATAAGTAAGACACCAGGGAGAACCCCCTTGGCCCCTCTTACCCGTTCACGGGTTGTGTAGCCTAGACCTCTCCGAATGACGGCTTCAATCTGGCCAATCACCTCAGAACGCTCAATAACTTGCCGATTCCTGGTCGATCTTGGTACCGGAATACCGCTTATTTCCGAAGATCCAATTTGGCCCTTGTTTTTTTGAGAAGCCTTCATTATTTTTGCTATGGGGATGGCGATGGTATCTCAGGTGTGTTTTAGAGTTGTTTCGATCTATTTAGGTGGTAGGTAAAGTCTAACTTTAAGGTTTAGATGGTCTTAATCTAAACCTTAATCTGAGATTTACACAGTTGTGGATAACCCTGTGTATAACTACTGTTGGTCAGCTTTCCAGCTGGTCAGGCCGCTAATAATAGCGGCTGATATCTCGATGGAGTAGAGGCTCCATAGGTGTGGCTCCCCGATTGCTACTACTACAGATGGTGTTCTTGTAAGTTGGAGCATTCTATGTGTAGAACCTAATACTTCAACCGACGGTATAGGTAGGACTTTTTCTAACTCATCTGCGATAGTTTGGGCGATAGATCGCCCGATAGTTGATGTATATCTGAAGCCTTGAAAGTAGGAGATACATCCTTGGTTTGAGCGAGATATTTCAAGGAAGATCGAGAGATCTGCACCGGAGGTATTGGTGAGGCTTGCGATGGTAGTGATGTCGGGATGGATAAAGCTAGTGGAGCGAATGCCCTCTTTGTTTAGCGATTGGCGGATCATCTCGGCATTCACGGCAAGACTGAGCGGGGCCGCAATGGCAAGCTTTAATGTTCTTATATCTTTTGCCGGGTCTCCAAAGCGCAAGGCTTCTTTGAAGCTAGTTACTGTAACCGAACTACGACCGATGTTTCGTTCCAGTTCGGCTATGGTCTCTGCTCCTGATATGCCATCTCCAGAGAGACCCACATTAATTTGGAACTCTCCTACGGCTCGAAGGGTCTTTGGTCCAAAGACACCATCTACTTTGCCTGGATCAAAGCCGAGCCATGAGAGACGACCTTGCAGTTGGGCAATATCGTCACCTCTAAGCATGGGCGTCTTTAGATAGAGCAGGCGGTCGCCCAACTTCCAGTGGGCCTCAATTAAGACATGCCAAGTCAATCCATCACAGATTCCATTTGGAGTGATACCTTTTGACTGCTGAAATGCGCGAAGTTGGTTTTTGGTTGAGGAGCCAAAGGTACCTAAGTCATCTACGGCTACATACCCACATTGGGTAAGTAGCCGCTGTAGGTGTCCTACTGAAGTGGGTTTAGACCCTGGTCCAATCGGGATATCGGCCTCGCCGAGGTCGCTCTCAAATTCTTCGTTGGCGCCAGCTTTGAACGAACGCTCTGTCATGGACCTTAGAGGTGTGCCTCTATTTCGCGAAGTAGTGCTGATTTCGATCGAGCTCCCACCATGCGTAGCACTGGCTCGCCCTTCTTGAAGAGAATTAGTGTCGGAATGCTCATTACCTCGTATCGGCGTGCCGTCTCCATGTTCTCGTCGACATCCAATTTGCCGATCTGGAGTACTCCCTCTTTCTCGCGCTGAATCTCCTCTAGTATCGGAGCTATCATCTTGCAAGGGCCACACCATTCTGCCCAAAAGTCTACGAGCAAAAGATCATTGTTTAGCAGTTGCTCGTCAAAGGATTTATCCTTTAAAATTTCCATCTTTTTATCTAGCCTTTCGCCATTAGTTAGCTACCAAAATACGACCAATTCGATCGACATTAGCGCTCGTCATTTAAAACGCAATTTTAAGGTTGGTCTATTCCTTTATCTGGCCTGAGTCAATGGGTCACTTGGTGTTCGAGCCAGCGCTCTGTGTCGATTGCCGCCATACATCCCGACCCTGCAGCTGTTATAGCCTGACGATATTTGTGGTCTTGAACATCACCGCAGGCAAATACTCCCTCCACGGAGGTGTAGGTGCCATCATGGGTGATGATGTAGTTATTTTCATCAAGGTCGATCTGACCCTGGAATATGTCGGTATTGGGGACGTGGCCGATAGCAACAAAAAGACCCGTGACTAATAGCTTCGAGGTCTCCTTGGTGGCTCTGTTTTGCAGAACTATCGCCTCGAGGGAGTTTTCACCGATAAGTTCACTAACGACAGATTCCCAGATGAATTCGATCTTGGTGTTAGCCATAGCGCGATCGGCCATGATTTTAGAGGCTCGTAGCTCGTGGCGTCGTACTGTCACGTAAACCTTTGTTGCAAATTTTGTAAGGAAGATCGCCTCTTCCATGGCTGAATCTCCACCACCGACGACAGCAATCTCTTTTCCTCTAAAGAAAAATCCATCACATGTGGCACAAGTCGAGACCCCGTGGCCGATTAGTTCTATCTCTCGGTCAACGCCAAGCATCAATGATCTAGCTCCAGTTGAAATGATGACGCTGTCGGTCTCATAGGCTGGATCAAGATCATTGAGATCTCCAACTTGATCTGTGGTCCAAAGACGAAATGGGCGAGTGGAAAAGTCCACCTTGGAGACTTTGGCGCTGTGTATCAAAGTTCCGAATCGCTCGGCTTGGGCTTTGAAGTTCCCCATCAATTCCGGACCATCAATTCCATTGATAAAGCCAGGAAAGTTCTCAATCTCTGTTGTAAGCATCAATTGTCCACCTGGCTGATCCGAGGTGGAGGAGATCTCTCCTTCGATCATTACGGGGGATAGATTAGCTCTTGCGCTATAGATGGCGGCGGTGAGTCCGGCTGGTCCCGATCCGACGATTGCTACCTTAGTCTTTTGGGTCATCTTTTTATTGTTCCTTGGTTTATAAATCTTTAATCATTGAGCGCTTTGATTCGCTTTGACCATATAAAGAACCCCGCGGCGCTGAAAATAACTCCCAAAACTAGGTAGGTGATCCAGACATTGTCTCCAAAGAGATAGACCGTCATCGCTCGGATGATGCCAATTAATAGTAGGATCGCTACGGTAGAGGCAAGGGCTGCGCCCAAAAGGCCGAAGATCAGAACTCTCACTATTCGATAGATGGGTGAGATCCCCTTTTCTCTGATCGAATCGGTAACTTCAATTACCAAGTTTGTCGCGCGTTCTGGCCAGTCGCTCTTTTTGGACGGGGCGCTTTGTGGATTGATCTCTTGGTCCATTGGAATCTCCGTTGTCAAATCGTTATTGTGGTCTGGGTGGATTTGGAATCAATAGATTTAGGTGTATCTAAGTTGTTCCAGTTGGCTCTAGTTGTTCTAAATATCTTCATCAGTTCGAATTGGTTAGTGTTCACTTGAAGGCATCTACGCATCTCGTCTTTATTTAGTTTTTCTAAATCTAGTTTTTCTAAATGAACCAACTCGATAACTTGATCTGGCTCTTATGATTCGAAAAATTTGGGGCAAAAGAAGTCTTCAACTATCAATTAGTTTATTCGCCCCATGTACCCGATAAAATGCTTTTTCCTTCTAGAAGCCCTAATGCCAAAGTTATCTCAGTGGGCTTTTTCTTGAAGGGTGAAGGCCACCCCAATAGTCCTTGGGCCACTGTGGGAGCCAATTACAGGTCCAATTATCGCCACTGGGATATCTTTTAGTTTTGTGATCTCTTTTATCTTTGCGACGAACTCATCGGTGTCTGGCGCTAAAGCGCTAATCACCGCAATCTTTTCTATCTGGTCCGCTTGGCCTTGAACGAGGTCGTAGAGATATTCAAGCGCGCGCTTTCGGGTGCGTTGCTTTGAAGGTGCCTCAATTACCCCGTCTTTTACCTCGATGATCGGCTTTACTGAGAGGATTGAGCCCAGCGTTGCGGCTGCAGGGCCTATTCTGCCGCCCTTTCTTAGGTTATCAAGAGTGTCTAAGGCCCCAAAGACGCGCGTTCTCGCTTTTGTGTTCCTAATCAAAGTTGCCAATTCTTCGATTGGCAACGAGGAGTTTTCACTTCCTAGAACGGCTAGTGAGCCTTGGCCATATGTTGCCAATTCAGAGTCGATGACTATTATCGGAATCTTTGATTGGCCGACCTCTTCGCTAGCGCGGGTAGCGCTTTGATAAGTTGCTGAAAGTTTCGAGGAGAGAGTGATGACTATAATTCCGTCATAACCACTCTCAATCGCCTCTGTCATGGCTTCGACGAAAGCCGCTATAGAAGGGGCGGCCGTTTGCGGAAGGGTTGGCGAGCTTTGTGACTTTTCCCAGAACTCTTCGACGCTCAATTCGATTACGTCTTTGTAGGACTTATCGCCGAAGGTAATAGTAAGTGGAACGATACCTATCTGTAGTTCGTCGATCAAATGCGGCGGTATATCCGAAGCTGAATCCGTTATGATTTTGATCTTGCTCATTTTGTTGTTCTTCCGCTTCTGGTGATTGTTGAAATTCCATAACCTAAGGCCACAACTGAACCGAAGGCAATTGACCCCAATATAAGTTCGACGCCAATATAGACAATCAATTTAGCCCCATTTGAAGCACCTAGGTAGTTTGAGACAACCTTTATGACTATCCCCATGGCTAATGACGGTATCGCAATGCGAATCCAAGAGTATAAAAGAGATCTCAAATAAGGTGAAAGCGCTAGTCGGCGCATGACAATGGCTGCGATGACCGCTGAGACGCTGTAGCTAATCGAGACTGAGAGAGCAAGACCAAAGACGCCATAGCTATGGATTAAAACTATTGCCAGAATAATATTTAGCAGGTTCTCGATGAAATAGATCCAAAATACCTCTTTGGCTCGCCTTGCACTTTGAAAGCCTTGTACGAGTGCTAGGTAGGCTCCGAATCCCGGTAATCCAAGGCCTAGAGCGATAAGGCTTTTGGATGTCAAGTTGATGCCAATAGCACTTGCTGCTCCGTGGCCAAGGAGAATCTGAACTATCTGATGTGACATGGTGACATAGATGGCACTGAAGGGGATCAATAGGGCTACCGAGATTCGAGCCCCACGAGTTAAGTTGCGACGGAAGGCCCCTATCTCGTGGTGGGAGTAGTATTCGGCAAGGTCTGGCAAGATTGCAGCCATGACCGAAAAGGCTGCAATGCCATAGGGGAGCTGAAAAAATAGATATGAATTGTTATAGGCACTCACAGAGCCGGGGGAGTGGCCCTCTGCAAGGGTGAGCATGAAAAATAGAGAGACTTGATTGGCAAGCACATAACCAAAGGTCCACCCCGAAAGGCGAGTGATCTCTTTTACCGCGGGGTTGGAGAGGTCAAAACGAACAGAGAGGGCAAAGCCTCGTCCTCTCATTGCATATAGGACGATTGCACATTGAAGTGCTACCCCCGCAGTAGTTCCGATCCCTAAGAGCCAAAGTAGTGAACCGCCATTTGCGAGAGAGTTCAGCTTTTGTGCCTCAGTTAGAGAGGAGAATGAGAAGTGAAAGATTGCCAGGGTGATGATAGCTATGACGTTGTTGGCAATGGGCGCAAAGGCGGGGACGGCAAAGTGTCTAAAGGTGTTAAGTAGGGCTGTTCCGATTGAGATGACCCCATAGAAGAAGAGTTGTGGGGCAAAGAACCTAAGCAGATTTATTGCCGCTCGTATTTGAAGGTCACGATTTGGTGCATGGTTGGAGAGGAAGTAACCATGAATTATCAACCCTGCCACTAATTCAAAGATCAAGGTGGCAATTATTAAGGCTCCAACGGTAACAGTCGTGATGGCTGAAAGGGACTCCCAGACCTCGTTTTTAGCCTTTCGAGACGATGCTTTTACCATCACCGGAACGATCGTGGAGGCTAGTACGCCCCCAATCAAGAGATCGAAAAATGTATTAGGTGCGTTGTTGGAGAGGTTGAAGATATCTGAGATCGTGTAAATTCCAAGTGCCCATGCAATTGCAGAGAGGCGAAGAAGTCCAGTTACGCGCGATATTATCGTGCCAATGGCCATAGCTCCAGCGTTTCGGCGCCTGGTGGCTACGTTCCCAATCAAAGACTCCATCTTTTTCATTTGTTAATCAGTCTCATCAATAGAGCTTTGGTCGGATTGTAAGGCGGCTTCTTGGTCGAAGGCAGGTGGTTCTGTTTGGTCCTTTGATTCAACTTGACTCTGAGGGGCTTGGCGGGGTATGAGATTTTGATTTCGCGACCGTCCTCTAAATAGGGTTCTGAGCCACCAAAATCCTAAGGTTAGCAGCGCCAAGATCGTTAGCAGCGATCCAACCGTGGAAAATGTAAGAGATCTAAAAACTACTTGAGTGGATGCGATCTCTAGGTTTCCCTTTGGTGTCGACAGTGTCATTTTGGCCGAGAAGATTCCAAGAGTTTTGGTCGAGATAACAAAGGTAGCGGTATTTGTGGCAGAGACTACTTTTACTAGCTCGTTGTTGCCATTTGGTATATTGAGGCGGTCGCTAGATAGCCCAAGGCGAAGCATCAGGCCAACATGCGAATGTGAAGTAACAGAGATGGGAACGCTTGCATTATTTGAAGTCAATGTGACAGTTCTATTGCTTGGAAGTGAAACACCCGAGAAGATTTTGGTGATCGATGAGTTGATATTGGCTAGAAGGCTTTGGTTTTGAGATTGCGAGTTATTCGATGATAGCGCTTCCATAAGCCAAAGGGTCATTGGATCTGCGAGTTTCTTATTGATCAAGGCACTCTTTGTAGCAGCTAATTTGATAGCAGTTTTATTGAAGGTGGCAAGATTGGCTATTTGGGAGTGTCTTTGTCGTGTGAGAGAAGTCTCCAGCCACTGAGCTTTTGGCTTAGCGGAATTTAACGCGTCGAATGCTTGACCAAGTGTCATGATTTTTATCACTTTTGCACCCGATAAAGAGCCAAGGAAGTCATTGGCAACAGCTATTTGGTTTGAGCTATTGACAGGTAGGGTAAGCGACATTATTCGCTGTGTTGAATCATTAGGTTGATCTTCAAAGACCGATACCAAATCAGAGATCGTAAAGTTTGATTTCTCAAAGGCATTTGATGGTTTTTGAAGATCTTGCTTTAATTTTGGGTCTTGGCTTAATATTGAAACTGGATTCGAAGCTCCCTGAGGTATTCTCAACCCGGCTGTAAGTGTGTACTTTAGGTCAGGAAGGTCGAGGTTGTTGCCAGCGGTCACAACCTGATGAAAGCCATCGTTAGCAAGCGCGCTAAGGGCAGAGTTATCAAGGGGTCCTTGGGTAACAAATATTTTGGGCGATGTAGCTGGTGTAAGGCCGACTTGGCTTGCAATCTTTGAGGCGAGGGCGCTATCTTGGGCGATGTAACTAAGAAGGTTAGAAGCATCCAACTGCACCAAATTCAACGGAGTGACACTATTGATGAGAATTTGGTGGTTTGGCTGAGAGGCCCAGCTGGCGATCGTGCGTAACGCTTGGTGAGCGGATTGCGATTTCGAGGTTTTGATTACTTCTAGAGTTTGGGCGCTAAAGCTTAGGGTGAGCGAGAGGGTCGGATAGGTCGATAGAAGATTAGCAAGCTCAGAGATAACTGGGATGGCATTTGCATTCTTTAGAGAAGTTAGATCTATGTTTAGCCCGAGTCCAAGAGGAACGGTACTAGGGACGGCCGGACTCAAAATAGCTATAGGAATTGCGTGAGATGCGATCGTGGCTCCTTTGTGGATCATGGTAATTACCAATGGGTAAACACCATCGCATGTGTTGGCGCAATCAGTGAGATCGAGGTTGAAGCCTGATTTGTTAGAACTAGCCGAACCCGGCGCGGTAAATGAGATCGGTATTACAAGGGTGGAAGTTGCCGTTTGGTTACCTGGAACCGATACCGGTCTAGAAAATGCGATTGGATAGCTGAGACTCCCAGCATTATTTAGATACTTTAACTCGCTTCGATTTTGAAGTTTTGGATAGAGCAAGCCCTCTATAGCTGAGTGTGAGGGTGCGTTGGTGACCTTTATGGAAATTACATAGCCGCTTCCTAGATGTGCTATGGAAGGACCTGCTGTAACTGTGATTGAGGGCGACGTCTCTGCGGCAGCTGCGGACGATGATGCGATGGGCCCGACAAAGATCGCCCCGAAGGTGAAAAAGGTTGCGAGAAAGACGATCGAAGTAAGTAGTCGGCCAAAGGCCTTTGTTCTTAGCCTTGAATTATTCGAGTAATTGTTGTTCCGGTATGTATTTGAACTTGGTCTAACTTTTGCCAAATAAAAATGCAGGTTATTGGGTTGAGAGTCATAGTTATCCCTATTCGTGAGGATCCTGGCTAGATTGAACTTTTGACTTAGCGCCATCGAAGCTTTCCATGCCCCTGCATTGTACTTAGGTCGCAACCTACACTCTTGACTACTCTGGCTCAGACCACGGTTTGTGGACGGTGGTCTTCGACCATGTCAATGCTAATGGTACTTTTGTTAGATTGTTGATATCGGCATCTTCTAAGGGGTTGCCACGTCTCGATCCTCTGACGGAGATAGCTAAATTGAGAGCTAGCTCAAGGATTCCTATGATATTCGATGGCCCATATTCTTGTGACGTTCTATTGAGCGCTACGTCTCTATTTTATCGTATGTGGAGATCGGGGTAATGGTTTGTTTGTTTCTAAAGGTACCTAGACAAATGCGTTGTGTGGCGGCTTATATCTTTGGTGTTTTTAGTCAGGCGGCTATGGGATTGGCTGTCGTTCGATGTGACCACGGTGCCAGCTAGAGAGCTCAAAGTTGTTTGTTTCGAGGAGTTACCTTTTGTCAAAATACGATTTATCGGTTCTTTGATGTGTAAATGGTTTTGAGTCATAGATCCAAAAATCGGCATGTAAAGCAAGCAGTCGCCTTCACTCTAAGTATAGAGGCATTTCAAATCGAAATTTTGAATGCCTCTATGTTCAGTTCTGTTGTACTTTTTGTGACCTTAAGGCTCTATGGTCAAGATCGGATGTGGAATTGATTTACTTGTGTGCTGAGGATTGTGATCTGTAGCCGGGTGATGGACGAGAAAGTCGCTCCACGATGACTTTTTTTGTGGAATTGTTTCGCTTTGAAGGTAAAAATAAGCGACATACAAACTAAATAAGACCTAAAAATATTGACCGAGGCGCAGGAGAATAACGTGACAGGTTTAGGCACCACAGCTTCTCGATAATTTCAAATAGTTAATCTCAGAAAGTGATGCAAGCTAAATCTAACACTTTTATTCCCAAATAACTAGGAGGAATTGAAAGTGTTCGTATGATTGTTTACCCTTCGGTTAGTTGAGCAAGATAATCATTTTGTTTATCTTGGCAGACAGATCCTAGCCTTCTACCGAAATAAAGAACTATTATTGTTGTCAATAAAGCAAAGTTTAGCAAGAGGTCTCCCCAAAAGATTATTAATTGTAATGGTGAAGTAAAGCTAATTTTGATTGAGTTATTTCCGGCTCTTACTTTGACTCCGGCCATAAAGTTGTCTACCAGGAGAACTTTGGTCTTGTGGTTGTTGACTGTAACTGTTTCACCGGGTGATATTTGTTGCCTAATTACTACAATTCCAGATCTGGCGGCTTTGAAGCTTGCCGACATTTGAGACGAGTTTTCAGTGAAATGTATTGAAGTCAAATTGACAGCATTATTTTGAAGAGTTTTTGATAGATTAGATGCCTCGATCGTTACTGAGTTCGAGGAGATGGCTATCGGATCCTGATTGCGATTATTAGAGTAATTGATTGTCTTTGGGACCCATAACGGAGTTCTATTTTTGCCATTTGCTATGTCGTAAATGAACTCAATTTGCCCTTGGACTAGCGTCTTTCCTAGTAGGCGAAGCTGAGGTTTGCGAAATCCACTCGTTGAATAGTTGTAGATCGTAAAATTCGGTTGGGTGCGCAAGTAAGAGAGCGTGCTCTTATATATTTGATCAAACGGAGCCAGTTGGGGCGCAGATGTGTCCGAGCTATTTGTGACGCTGATTGCCCATTTCAGGAGTGTTGTACCGCTTTTGTCAATTGTGAATGCCTTTTGTAGATCCGGTCGTGAGTCGTAGATATTCAAAAGTGTTGTGAATGCCTTTTGAAAGCTTTGTTGGGATACATTTAGGCTTTGTGGAACGTTCGAGATCTTTACCGCAGATAATGGAATTTCGCGGCTTAAATTTAATGGATTGGAGACAATGACAACTTCAACGCCGAGCGCTTTTAGCTCAGGTATTGTTTGATAATCTATGGGGACGTTGATCATTGCTGGAGCAAAGGGAAAGATCGGTGATTGCGGCTGAAATGGCGATTGATTTCCGAAATATTTTTTAAGTGAGTAGGCGTAGCCTTTAGGAAAATAAACATCAAATGCTTGAATACTCGGAATTGAATTCTTGATCAATATCGACGGAAGAAGATAATTGAAGGGTGAGAAGGTAAGCGAGTTTTGGTAGCCGTTGTTGGTTAGGATTTGGCTAATTTTTCGTATTTGAGATGTGGGCACTTTAGTTGTATAGAAGGTGCTAGGAACCATTATTAGAATCATCCAAATGCTTACGATGGAGGCGACTGGAGCTCTAAATTTATTCGGTAGAAATACGATGACAAGGGGTAGCGCTATGGAAATCGCTATAATTGGTAGGTTTGTAGCGATTGTGGATGACAGATTGGTCTTTGAAATTATCGCAAAGATCGCTGGACCCTTTTTGAAAATGTCTAACCAAAGTAGTGCGATTATGCTAGCCGTTAATAAAAAGCCTGATATAAGCGGAAGTCGCCATTTCAATGCATCGATCCCAAATCCAGCCAGAATACATAGGGGCAGCCACCATAAAAATGGCAGGAATCGAACCATGGCTATTAGGTTCAGCGGAGGAAGTTGAAAGATGTTTAGTACCGAGAAAGTATCGTTGAATCCTAGTATCCCGAAGATGACTACTGCGGTCATGACCAAGGCGATCGCTCGATGATTGTCTTTGGAAGGTCTTTTTATAAATAGTGCTATCGGGGCCGTAGCACTCAGTCCAAAAAGAATTGGTGTTCCCGCGGTCCAAACGGTGTTGTTGATTTGCAAGGAGCCCGATGTTATTGCTTTGCCAAATGACCAGTAGTCAAAGAGTGACAGGAGCCAATACCGTGGGTTATGTAGCGACCAACTTTTGGTGTCTTGAAATGAATAATAGCTGGTTAGTGGTGTCAGAAATGGTACGATTGCAACCAATGCAGCAACGAAGCCCGCGATTAACGTAGCTGACCAAAGCGCAGCCATCGCTATCTTTGATTGCCAGGAGCCTTTAGTCTTTAGGATCATCGTCAATGTGATTAGCCCAATTGTGATGAGTTCAATCGGTAAGACTTCTACGAAGCCCGACAAGAACAATTGAGATGCAACGAACGTATTTATGGCGATCCACAGGTACTTATTGCGGTTTAGGTTGATTGCATCAATTAAATACGTGGAGCTTAAAGCGAGATAGGGCATCACCATAAGAGGATTGATCATATCTAGATTGAGATTTGCGATCGCAGGTCCGCTCAAGGAATACGATAGGCCAACTACGATCGAACCGAGGTAGCTAATATTGAGGGCGCGGGCAAAAAGATAGGAGCCGCACGCTCCAATAGTCAAGGCAACGACATTCCATATCGATAGATTGTGTGGAAAGAGAAGATGCAGTACTATCTCAGGTACAAACCAAGGTGCGGCTTGGTTTCCTGCCAGGGTGATTCCTAAACCTTCTTTGGGTAACCATATCGGCAGGTGTCCTAGCGACCAAGCATGGTTGACGGCTATTTCTTTATAGTAGGTTATCTGTGACCCAGCCACTGGGTCGGCCACAGAGTAGCTTTTAGGAATAATATTGGTGTCGCTAAAGAGACTCGCTTGCCCTAACAGGATTTTGTAATATCGGCCAAGAATGATTAGCGTCATTACCACAATTGAGGCAAGATCGAGTGTTTTGTCGCGTGACCCGTCCTTGCGTAGAATGCTAACAGGGGCTTGGTTTGTATGATCTATTGGTGTCTGATCTTTGATCGTTTTTATTGTCTAGCCCCTGTTTCTATGATATTTTGATTTATTTTTTGATTTTAGATATCGTTTACTTGTTGCAAATTGAATACGACGCTGACCCGAAGATTAATAATTCGAGAAGTTATAAAGCTTTTATGTCTCGTTCGAATTGTTAGATTAGGATATCTTATCAGCTCAATTGTCGCCCTTAATTTTGCGATCGGTCATTATCTTTATATTAAATACTGAATTATATTAGTCCTTGCGAGACATGGATGGTCGATCACCTCATGGGCCAACCTTCAAATAGGGGTCTCGTATCTTGGATTGGAACTAAATTCTCATTTACTTTCTTCAAATTCAAAATCTATTGGGCATAGGTTTCTCTCTGTTGCGGTTTGATCGTCGAATTTTTGAGGTCGATTGGACTAGGGTCTCAGGACTAGGGACATAACCTTTGACGTGGGTTTCGTGAAATAGCTATTAGATGAACGTAGTCTTATTTGCACGCAATGGACTTTTGGACTCTTGGCTGAGCCGATTAATAAGCTGTGGCGACCGTAGTGAAAATGGTGAGCCGCGTAGTTTTCGCGATCGCTTAGCTAAAGTGCTGCATCTGGTTGCCGGGTCTTTTTTGGCTTATTACTTTTCAGGGAGTTACCTGACGCCGCAGGGTAAAGATATCTTGGCTATTGAATATTGAAGTATTGGCATCCCAGGATCTCCATTCGTCCCACTTCGAACTTATTAGCCTTCCAGTGAGTCCTGGTACGTTGTTGTTCATTAGGAATAATATCAATTCCACGGCATTGTCCATGGAGTCGGCTCCATCTGATTTAGCCTGCACCATCCGTTTGAAGAATGATTCGCCAACAGCACTTGGTCCGGCTTTGATAACTTCATCTAGCATCGCAGTGTCAAGGAGACCTGGCGCTACTGCATTGATTTGAATGTTGTGCTCTTGAACCTCTAAGGCTAGTGTTTCCATCAATCGCACGACCGCTGCTTTGCTTGCGGCATAGCCTGAAATATTGGGCATCGGATTGGTTGCACCGCCCCCACTTAGTAGAACTACTTTGCCGCCGTTGTGCTCAAGCATCATGTCGATAGCAGAGCGAGCAACGTAGAAAGTGCCCATGAGATTGGTTTCGATAGTACGTATCCATTCGTCTGCCCTGATTGAGTTTGATGGCCCAAATGGTCCATAGATTCCAGCGCAGTGAACGACCGCAGAGGCAGGTCCGTTGTGATTAACTGCATTTTTAAAAAATTCAGTGACGCTTTTCTCAATTGACACATCGAGTGAGTTTGCGTGATTGTTTTGTTTTGGGTTGAGCAGCTTTGAGATCGTATCAAGATCGACTCTCGAACGTGCACCAATGGAGACGTCCCAACCTAAGTTAGAAGCTCGTAGAGCAACAGCTGCTCCCAAACCCCTACTGGCGCCGGTGATGATCACATGCGACATATTTAAATTTGTCCTTTTCTAGGTTTGGCGTTTTAGTAAAGTGTAAAAATTGCAACCCGTTCATCCTTGAGTGGCCTGACGGTGAAGCCCTTATCCATGATAAGGAGCTAGCGGCATTGGTGGTTTATCAATGTGGCAAATTGTCAAACTATATCCGTCGCAACCTCCTCTTTGTTCGAGTGGAATCTCTAAAGAAGTGAGTAGGTATTTACAAAAGTTTCTAATGCAATGGATCGATGTGGTGGTTTGGGCTGAGGTCTGTAAGTCACGACTAATTCGGTTACCCTTGTGTTTCTAAAGGAGAAGGGTTCGCATGATTTTTTGTCAAGTGGCGAAGGTTTTACGTAGCCTTTGATCAAAGGTGATGTAACGGGCTCTGTGTTAGGGGGCTCGTCCGCATTCTTAGGTTCTGTTTTTGCTAAACATTTGATTTGGTCAGATTGAACGGGGTCAGATTGAACGGGGTCAGATTGAACGGGGTCAGATTGAACGGGGTCAGATTGAACGGGGTCAGATGAGATTTGGAAGTTTTAACTAGCGTTACTGGTTGGCAATCGTTCGATACCGAGATGGTCGCGATGTAACGCAGATGACACCAATGAGGGCCACTCGAATCTTTGAGTGGCCCTCATTGGAAAGTCTTGTTATGTTGAGAATTGGCTATTTGGATTTAGATTCTTGTCGAACGGAGTTCTTTGGTGGCTTGGCTGAATCGCAACTTGAGGAGTAGTACTATCCACGAGATTGGATCGCTAATAAGCTTTACCTTTTTACCTTGACTATAGTCTCTGGAGATGTAATTTATTGGAATCTCAAGTGGCACGAAGCCCAAGATCGCGAACTTACAGATAATTTCCCAATCGAGATCAAACCTATCACTTACGAGCTCTAGATGATCTAGGATCTCTCTTCGAAATACCTTCCACATCGTAAACGGATCGCGGATACGTACGTCAAATGCAAGATTGATCATGGTTGCAAAGATCCAATGCATAAGATTCATCGATTGAGCAAGCCAATTGTGTTTTCCAAATTGCCTGACCTTTTGACCCGGTCCGTGTCGACTTCCGAGGACGAATGACGCACGTCCATCTTCGATAGCGTCAACTAGTTTCCAAATGTCGGAGAAGACATATTCCCCATCAGCATCGAAAATCGAGATTATGTCACCCTTGGCATGGCTGATTCCGTTGCGCACAGCGTGACCTTTGCCGAATGGGCGCTCCTCAAGAATGACCAATATTCCCTTTTCATCCTGGAATTTAGTGACATATTCTCGCGAACCATCATCGCTCGCACTCTCTACGATTATCAACTCTAGGCGGCTATCTAATTTGTAGGCATCTTGAAATGATTTGATTGCCTCTTTAATCGTAGAAATCTCGTTATAAACCGGCATGATAACGCTTATGCGATCCGCACGCTGTGCGTAGTTATATTTGGCTTGTATCGTTCTCAAAATCTATGAATCCATCTTGTTGCCAGTCGAACCTTAGTTCGTTGTTAATACGAGCTAAGGGCTAAGGGTCGACTGTAGCTATCTATATCAGTTGTTCAAAGCGAATATCCGGCTGCAGTAGCGTCGTTGTAAAACATTTGAACCGTCTCTAGGGAAAGATCGGTCAAATCTTTTCCAAGCATAGGTAACTTTTTCCAGAGATCTGGTGTCATGGTAATGATGTCGCAATTGGACTCTTGAGCTTGGATTAGATTTAGGATCTCGCGCGGACTCGCCCATAGCAATTTGTGTCCGACTTTGGTGTGGGTGATCTCTGACGAACTTTTCATGATCGGGATGGGATTAGTTCCGGTATCTGCGATTCGCCCCGCAAAGACCGATATTATTGCATCGACCCCAGAGATTAGCGCATTCGACACTCTCTCGACCTGATCTATCGTCATGAGCGCAGTCACGTTTATCTTGACTCCGTTGTCGGCGAGTTTATGAATCGTTTTTTCTAGGCTCTGTCCTTTGGTGTTAGTCACAGGTACTTTTACGAAGACATTTGGTGAAACTTTTGAGATGTCGATTGCTTGATCATAGATCTCTTGCTCATCGTCTGCGAATACTTCAAGCGAGAGGGGAAAGGGGCTAACCAGTTGGGCGGCTTCGAAGGCGAAGGCCGCGTAATTTTTAACGCCCGCCCTATTCATAAGTGTCGGATTTGTTGTGAATCCCTTTACAAGGGGGTTATTCATGAATTCTGCTATGGCGCTGAGATCTGCGGCATCTACGTAAAGGTCTAAATCGATTGTATTTGCTGTCAAGTTAGTTTCGCTTTCAACAGGTCTGTGATTTTAGGTTGGTACAATACAAGAATGCGTTTACGGTGATAAACGTTTACCAGTGGTTTTGATTGGATGCTTTTCAGATCTAAATTGTAGCGAGAACAAGGTGGCTATATGACCTACGTTGAGGACTTCTTGTCCGAAGCATCTAAAATTGCCCAACTGATTGACGTCAACAGTATCGAACGATTAGTTGATGTCATTTCTGACGTAAAAGGTCGGAACGGGCGGGTGTTTTTTGCGGGTTCCGGTGGGGGAGCAGGTCATGCCTCTCATGCTACCTGCGATTTTAGGAAATTGCTAGGGATTGAATCGTACTGTATCTCAGATAACGTAAGTGAATTGACTGCGCGCATAAACGACCAATCTTGGGAAGAATGTTACGTTGAATGGCTGAAGGCTTCGCGTTTTTCAAGCAATGATGCTGTTTTTGTTTTTTCGGTAGGAGGTGGCGACGCCGCCCGTAAAGTGAGCATGCAGTTGGTAAGAGTCGTTGATTACGCAAATTCCATTGGCGCTAGTGTCGTGGGCGTAGTCGGTAGAGATGGCGGTCACCTAGGGGAAAATTCAACGGCTTCGGTGATAATTCCAACGGTCAATGATGCCACGGTGACAACGCAAGTGGAGGGGTTTCAAGCAGTCATATGGCATTTGATTGTAGGACACCCTAAGGTGATCGAGTCCAAGCCGGTTTGGGAGAGCATTACTTCTAAATGAGAAATGTACTTATAACTGGCGGTGCCGGCTTTATTGGATCGAATTTGGCCGACCAATTGGTACGAATCGGATGCAACGTTAGGATCTTTGATAACTTTTCCACTGGTCGCGGCGAGTTTCTAGAGACGTCGAATGCAGATGTGCGACGTGGCGACCTGTTGGGGGACGTCGATGAGTTGCGATCGGCCATGGCGGGGATAGATACCGTATTTCATCTTGCAGCGAATGCAGATGTACGCGATGGGTGGAACAATCCCGATAGGGACGCCTATCAAAACGTTATCGCTACGTTAAATGTAGCTAACGCAGCAGCAGTCGAAGGTGTCATAGATTTTGTTTTTAGCTCGACTGGTTCGATCTACGGTGAAGCAGAGATCTTTCCCACCCCTGAGAATGTGGCGATACCAACTCAAACAAGTCTTTATGGTGCTTCCAAAATTGCAGCCGAAGGCTTTTTAGCCGCTTATGCCCATGCGAAAAAGCTTAGGGTTACGGCTTTCAGGTTCGTGTCAGTTCTTGGCCCTCGTTACTCACATGGTCACGTCATTGATTTTGTTAGACAGCTCGCTAAAGATCCATCCAAGCTTCATATCCTAGGAGATGGCAATCAGCGTAAATCATATATGCATGTCGAGGACTGCGTGAGAGCTTTGATTGACATTCGATCGGATTCTGGCTTTGACGTCTTTAATTTAGGTACACCCGAATTCTCAACGGTGAATTCTTCGGCTAGGTGGATTGCCTCAGTGATGGGTCTCGACCCAGACATTACCTATAGCGGAGGAGATCGGGGTTGGATCGGGGATAATCCCCTTATCTTGCTTGACGTCGATAAAGCAAAGCTCGCTGGATGGACAACTCAAAGGTCGATCGAGAGTTCTGTCAAGGACACCGTCAAATGGATTCTTGAAAATGATTGGATACTATGAGCCATGGCTAGCGTAAGCAAACGGTTTGGTCTAATCGGAGCCGGACTTATCGGCAAGAAGCGCAGCGGAGCTTTGGCCGAGCTTGGCTTTGAGATGGCGGGCGTCTTCGATATTGATGAGAGTCGGGCTAGTACTCTGGCGCACTCTTTTGGATCGGTAGCTAAATCAACGATCCAAGAGCTGATCTCCTCAGTTGGTAAGGATGGAGTCATTGTTGTAGCGACTCCTCATTGCGAGTTAACTAAGGCTGCAATGGCTGTGGTTGAATCTAATGTCAATCTTCTTCTAGAAAAGCCCGGTGCCATGTCGCTGGAGGATGTAACTTCTTTGATCGACTTTATAGCCCATAGTGGCTCAGACTCAAAGATAGCGGTTGGCTTTAATCATCGCTTTCATCCGGGGATCTTGGCGATGCGCGAAGCGATTTTCTCTAGAAGATATGGGCAAGTTAAATTTATTCGGGCTGTTTATGGCCATGGTGGTCGCCTTGGCTATGAACGCGAATGGCGATTTGATCCAGCTATTTCTGGAGGTGGCGAACTGTTAGATCAAGGCTCTCATCTGATTGATCTGGTGAGGTTCCTAACAGGGGAAGATCTTTTATACAAATTTTCAAGTATTTCGAACATCTTTTGGGGAGGCAAAGTTGAGGATAACGCCATCCTAAATCTTGCCGGCTCTAATTCGGGATTCGAAGCGCTTTTGCACGCTAGCTGGACAGAATGGAAAAACAAGTTTTTGCTAGAGGTCTTCTGCGAAAGTGCAAAGGTCGAGGTTTCAGGTTTGGGCGGTTCTTATGGCGCGGAGACCTTCCGGATATACGACATGGGGGAGAAGTTGGGGCCCCCTCAGATATCGTCCGTGGAGTTCAAACCAGACGATCTTTCCTGGAAGCGTGAGATAGTGGACTTTATCGGCGCAATAGAGGGAAATGAATCAATTGGCGCCACAGTCTTTGATTCTAGGGCTGTCTTTGAAATCGTTCAAAGGTCCTATGAGGCATGATAATTTCAAGAACCCCTTTGCGAATCTCTCTTGGTGGGGGTGGAACCGATCTTCCGTCGTTTTATCGAAGCCATGGTTCCGGGTTTTTAGTTGCAGCGGCGATTGACAAGCATATCTACATTGCAATACATCGCAATTTCGAGGATCGCTACCTCCTTAAATACTCTGAGATAGAGAACGTAGCCAAGGTCTCCGAGATTAGACATCCCATGATACGAGCTGTTTTGGAGAGACTTGATTCTCCAGGTGCTCTTGAAGTAACGTCAATTGCTGATATTCCGGCTGGAACGGGTCTGGGAAGTTCGGGTAGTTTTGGTGTTGGATTGGTAAGAGCGCTATCTTCTTATTCGAGAGATCCTCGCTCGGCTCAAGAGATAGCGGCAATTGCCAGCGACATTGAGATAAACGTCTTGAACGAGCCAGTGGGAAAGCAAGACCAATATATTGCTGCCTGTGGTGGAATTACTGCTTTTGAATTTCGCAGCGATGAATCCGTCTCGGTTACCCCAATTGTCATGCGCGAGGCCGATAGGCGTGATTTTGAGAGATCTCTGATGCTTTTTTATACAGGTATTAGACGTTCTGCTTCAGAGGAACTCAAGACGCTCGCCAGAGGGGCCGGTACAACTAAAGCAATTGTCGATAATTTAGAGTCGGTGCGCAAGGCGGGATATATTGCTGCTGAAGCTCTAGCAAATGGCGAAGTTGAAGGCTTTGGAAGAATGTTGACTCGCCAGTGGGAGCTGAAGTATCATCGTCAACCTTCATTGGTTCACGATGAGATGGATGTAATTATTCAAAAAGGGTTAGCTACCGGTGCTTTTGGCGGCAAGTTGATTGGTGCTGGAGGTGGCGGCTTTTTACTCTTTTCGACTGATCATCCAGCTAAACTTCGTCTTGCCATGGAGGAGAATGGCCTTCAAGAAGTTCCCATTGCGATTGATTACGAAGGAACTACCACCTTGAGAGCGTGGTAATGAACGTCGCAGTTGTTTTGGCGGGTGGTTTGGGTACCCGGATAGAGGCCTTGGCAAAGGGCAGACCGAAAGTATTGTTGCCCTTGGGTGGAGCTGATTTCCTAGAGTGGAAGTTAGCGGAATTCTATCAAAATAAGATTGATTCGGTCTTTTTATTGACCGGCAAGGGCTCTATGGCTATAAGTGCTTCGCTGTCGGTTAGAGATAGCGCGGTTCCTGTTGCTATGGTAGACGATGGGCCAACTTTAAGAGGCACAGGTGGAGCCTTACTTAGGGCACTCGCATTTCTACCAGATAACTTTTTTCTTACATACGGTGATACCTTACTGGATATTTCATATGAAGAGATCACAAGGTTTTCGAACCTAGATCCTGAGAGAAGAAGCGTCCTTGTGGTTTCAAGGCCACAAAATGGAGTCGATGGACGCTGCAATACTGCAATAGAAGGTGACCTGGTCAAGAGTCATTCCAAAGTGGATGTAGCTGATAAAGACTGGATTGATTTTGGAATTTCATTGCTAAATCGAGACCATATCTTAGATCTTGGTATTTCAGAGACGAGATTTGATCTGTCTGAGATTTACTCCCGATTGGCTGAGAGACAGCAACTTCGAGCGTTGCCCACAGAGGCGCTCTACTATGAGATAGGTACACCTGAATCGTTTGACTATGTTGAGCGGCATTTAGTCGATAAATCCGCTAGATCGAATTAGCGGTGATGATTCGCAGTGCATCGATAAGATCGTCCGCTTGGAAGTGTGGATAGTGGGATTCGCAGGTACGTCTTGGTCGACTATGACTAAGAAGCGATGGAACGCAAATCGACCTTACCCCACAAGCAGCTCCCGCTTCGATATCAGAACTTCTATCACCAATCATCCAGCTTTGATTTAAATCGATACCAAGTCGCTTCGCGGCTTTAGTTAACATTCCGGGCAATGGTTTTCTACAGGTGCAACCGTCGTCTTTGTCGTGAATGCAGGTCGCAATACTTTCAATTCCAGGAATTCTATTGGCTATTAATGAATTTATTCCAAGGAGTTCATTTAGCGAAAGTAGATGGCGAGCGATGTCAGGCTGGTTAGTTACTACCACAACGCTATAGCTGAGTTGACGGAGTGACTCTACAAATTGCACTGAGAGTGGGTTGATGATTACATCAGCCCTGCTTCTTGGACTGCCAACAGTCTGGTCGCTTCGAACGACATTATCTATCAAAACTCCATCACGGTCTAAGAAAATTGCTCGCATTTGTCTCTCGTTATTTTACGGTACTTAACCAATCTCACCTTAGATGGCAGGCTCCTACGGCGATGCTTTAGGTTTAGTAATGGTTTTTATCTAAGGTGAGATGGTTCCATGGACGCTGCCAGTTGGTATTTTGCTTCTTGCCAAGGATCCTGAGGTAACAGTGATTGTTCAATTGTTGTTGGGTATTGGAAGTTCATTCAACTTGTATGACTTTGAATCTAGAGGTCGATACTCGCATATGAGAATCTTCTAGAGGGGCTATCGAATTTTATTTGGAGAAATAAGTGATTCAGAGCGGATCAATATGAGGTTGTATATCTATTGGTAGAATCCATAATTTTAGAGTCTTGATTTGAAAATATTTTTCTTTTTGATTTTAATGTAGATCCTATATTGACTTTGCATTTATACATGAAGCGATTAATCTATGAAATATTTTTTATATTTAGCTTTGTTTTTCACTTATTTTTATAGGACTAGGTCCAGACTACAAACCGCTTAGATTGAGTTAGAGTGACTTGGGTGGTTTGAGGTGACGACTTCAAGCTTCAAATGTTAGATCGTTCCGAGGATGCTATTTTGCGGTGACATTCCTTACGGTGAGATGTTGAGAATCTATGATTATTCACTTTGATTCATCCTAGGCCACTTTGTTGACAATTTGAAACGTTGACAATTTGAAACGTTGACAATTGTTAACATTAGGTTTGTATCCCGAGTAGATTTTATAGCTTCATTTAGTTATTTTCTAAAGAGTGGACTAGATGTTTTAAATAGCGGCGATCTATTGCTATAAAGCATCTGGAAAATATCGATGTGGTTGTTATTGATCACAAGATAAATGTAATATTTGGGGGAGTCGGGATTGTTTTTGATGGATTAGATGGCGAAAGCTTCGTTGGAAATGATCTTGAGTCAATAGGAGGGATTCCCCAAGTTATTAGGGTTTCCGTTGAGATCGATGCCATAGTTGTTTAAAGGGCAAAGGCAATGTCAACAACTGGAGACCCCGAGTTCAGATGGGAGTCTCTTTCACTTGATAATTGTTGCTGTTGAAATTTCCATATGGTGATTATTACTCTAGGGCGCTGTGGACCTAAGCTATTGGGTGATGGCAATACTTGTTGGTACTCATAAAAAATTCCATGAGCATGACTCCGGAACTGATCATCCAGAGCGTCCAGAGCGTTTGGAGGCCGTACTAGAGGGTGTGGATCTGTCAGGGGTTGGTGAGGCGGTTATTCACTTCGAGCCAACTCCAGCCAAGATGGAAGATCTCTACCGCGTGCATGATAAGAACTATATCGATGCTCTGAGACGGTTCTGCCTTATGGGTGGCGGACGACTAGATCCTGATACCTCTGTCTCTGTGGCTTCATGGGATGCTGCCATCCTTGCGGCAGGAGCTGGATTAGATGCCATACGCCGCCTTGGTGACAATGAGGCCGATAGCGCTTTTTTAGCTGTTCGACCTCCGGGCCACCACGCCGTGATAGATCGTGCGATGGGGTTTTGTCTAATTAACAATGTTGCAGTTGCCGCCGCCTCCCTTGCTAGCCAAGGTGAAAGGGTGTTGATCTTTGACTACGACGCACACCACGGCAATGGGACTCAAGATATCTTTTATTCAAGTAAAGACGTAATGTACGCATCAGTTCACCAATATCCTCTCTATCCAGGTTCAGGACGCGCCTCAGAAGTTGGAGTTGGAGAGGGACTGGGAACCACAATAAATATCCCGGTTCCAGAAGGTACAACCGGTGCTACCTATTTTGGTGCGATCGAGCAGATCTTGATGCCCGCTATCGAGAAGTTCTCTCCAACCTGGGTAGTAGCCTCTTCTGGATTTGATAGCCATATTGGGGATCCTCTTTGCGATCTGGGATTGACCTCAAGTGACTTTGGCTCGCTCATTACGTGGCTCTTTTCACTCGTTCCAGGGGGTCGGCGCTTGGCATTCCTAGAGGGCGGTTACGATCTAGATGCCCTTCGGTTGAGTACAGCCGAGACGATAGCGGCCATGGGGGGAGAGACTCTCCATCTAGAACGAGCCAGCGAGGGAGGAGCCCTTGTTGGAGTTTTGAATGCTATCAGAGAACAAAGGGCGCGATCACTGGAACTTTAAAGACTATGCAATTTGATAAATCGGAATTCGATGTGCGCGTTAGGGAGATCAAAGGCGAACTTCATACCTTAGTTGAGGCCTTTAGTCGTCACGAAAGAAAGATCTATCTAGTTGGTGGTTCGGTCCGCGACGCGATTTTGAGTGCGACCCATGACAAAATGAGTTACCCAAAGATTGCCTCTCACATGGGTGATGACTCTGTCGGAGATTTTTTTGGCGATGGATCTCTAGAGGATGATCCAAGAACGGATGTAAGCCAAGCTTCGGCGGATCAATCAAGCGATCCTTCGATTGACTATGACCTAACCACTGACGCCATGCCAAATGAGGTGGAGGCGATCCTTTCGTCTATCAGCCGCAAGGTTTGGACGGTTGGCGCCGAATATGGCACCATCTCAGCACTTATTGGTTCACGGATAGTTGAGATTACTACTCATCGAGGCGATCTCTATAGGAGCGATTCCCGCAAACCGGTGGTGACCATGCCAACTACCCTTGAAGAGGATTTGATCCGACGCGACTTTAGGATCAACGCAATGGCGCTAGATCTTTCGGATGAGTCGCCTTCTGTAATAGATCTCTTCGACGGGATGGGAGATCTCAGGCAAGGTTTGATTCGCACGCCTAGAGAGCCGGAGAAGTCCTTCGATGACGATCCCCTTCGGATGCTACGGGCTTGTCGATTTGCAGCGCAGCTGAACTTTAGAGTTGATGAAGGTGTTGTTTTGGCGATGTCACAGATGGCAAGTCGCATTGAGATTATATCGCCAGAGAGGCTTGCTACGGAGTTCAACAAACTTATGGTAACCCCAAAGCCATCTTTGGGACTTAGGATTCTAAACGACACCGGCCTTACGCATTTCTTTTTACCAGAACTCTCCCAATTAGCCCTAGAACAGGATCCGATTCACCACCATAAAGATGTACTTGAACATACTTATAGCGTCATAGATAAGACTGAAGCGAATTTGGAGCTGCGACTAGGGGCGCTCTTTCATGATATTGGAAAGCCAGCGACTCGTCGTTTTGAAAAAGGCGGAGTGACCTTTTACAACCACGACAAAGTTGGATCAAAGATGACCAAGAAGAGGATGCGGGCGCTTCGCTATTCAAGTGAGATGATTCAGAGGGTTTCGCGTCTCGTCTATTTGCACCTGCGATTTCATACCTATGAAGCGGGGTGGACAGATAGGGCGGTGCGACGTTATGTCGTGGACGCAGGCGATCTCTTAGATAATTTGAACGCGTTGACCTTGGCTGACTGTACCACCAGAAATGCAAATAAGGTGAGAGCACTAGAAGCTCGGATGCAACAGCTCAAGGTTCGAATCCAAGAGCTACGAGCCCAAGAGGAGCTAGATTCACTTCGCCCAGAGCTAGATGGAACCCAGGTTATGCAGATCTTAGGTATTGCTCCATCGAAAGAGGTTGGAGTTGCCCTTGAATTTCTTATGGAGTTGCGAATCGAAGAAGGTTTGATCGGTGAAGATCAAGCAACCAAGCGCCTCTTGACCTTTTGGCAAGAGCGAAATGGTCGGCTCTAAGACTAAGCAGGACTAAGTAAGTCGATCCAAAGCCAACCAAGATGATTCAGCGCCTTCATTTACCCATCAGGTGATTCAACATTCTTAAAGACGTAGGTCGATGGGTTTTGACTATTTAGTGGTTTTTGATTTAATCAAGGCGAGTCGCAGGTTCATCGAATCGAGCAAGACCTTTGCCGCGTGGATACGGCTTGATGGTTGCCAATTTGACGCCTTTGAAATGGCCTGATTTGCATTGGCTTGTGTGCCGCCCCAGGGAAAAGGGCTTAAATGGCGAGATTGGTTCTATTTGCTAACTCGATTTTGGTGAAATAGCAAATGAAGTGCTCTTGGAGTGCTAGTTTCGCTTCTCTATCGTTTTTTTACTTTGACAATTATGAAATCAGGTAGATCCTTGTCTTTACCTTGTTGTTGGGTTTTTGGCTTGATTTGATTTCTTATTGAGATCTCTTCAAAGGTATCGACATAAAGTCCCGCTCGTTGCACAAGCGAAAAGAGTTTTGAGATTGGCCTAAGCGATATCTTTTGTGGGAGTTCAAGGCCAAAGCCGAGCACTTGGGTATCGACGATGTGGCTTTCGAAGTAGCGATAGTCACTAGGAGGTTCGATCAGTGAATTGGTTATTAGCAAGGGATGAGCAACGCTGAAGATGAACGATCCAGATGGGCGTAATATTCTCTTTACACTTCGAAGAAGGCGATCTGGATCACTAGTTGACAATAAGCCCAGTGCGCTAATTACGGTGTCGGCGGAGTCGATGTTGATAAAGGCCAGTTCGTCGAGACCTCCATTGTGAACCTCATATCTAGGGCTATCTGGATCAGCCTCTTGAGTAAGTTTCGTTATTACTTCGGCGGATGGTTCTACAACTATGAGGTTTGAGATGACGTTGGTATATGGAGCGCTGACGATGCCTCCGATAGCACCTAATTCAACAACGCGGCAACTTCGAAGTGATCCAACGTTTCTTTCGATAGCTCCAAAGAGTGGGTTCATCTCGACCGTACCTAATCTTGAGCACCAGAATGGAAGTCTTATTCGTCCAAAAGGCAGTCTTTTAAAAGAAATGTTAGCGCCTTTTGGCGACTTAGGGGTTGTCGAATTGGCTTAGGGACGCATATATCTTTGATTTTGGATCCAAATTAATTTTGATGCAATATTGTCGTTACCTAGCTCGCACCCGGAGACTTGTCGCTAGGGGGTCATCTTTGAGTCTTTCTTTATTTGAGTCTTTCTTTATTTGAGTCTTTCTTTATTTGAGTCTTTCTTTATTTGTCGCGTGCATTTGTCCTTAGCCAACGGGTGCAATAGAGGAGATTTTCTCGAATCTTCTAAGATAAAGCAAGATTGAGAGCTCTAATTCAAGTATTCATCGATCTTTATTTTTATCCAAGGTGAGTCGACTACGTTATTGCCACAGATGAATGAAATGTTCATCTGTTCGATGTCGCCAAGTTGATAGACGACAATGGCTGGTTACCTAGTGAGGTTTTGTCGCCGTTAGAACAACTCGGGGACGGCGGATGACAACCAGCAGGAGTTCCAAGTTTGGCTTAGCCTGTTGTATTTACCGTCTAGGGGCGTGATGAATGGCGAGACGAATAAGTGGTGCGTCAAGATTTTCTTTAGCCCAAGGGCTATCGTCAGAGCAAGATTTTAAAAAGAGGTACTATGACTGATCAAATTTCTCCGTCGCATTTAGATGGCGATCCTAATTGGTGGTCTCAGGCCAGCATCTATCAGATTTACATTAGATCCTGGGTGGACTCAAACGGGGATGGCATTGGCGATCTTAGAGGCGTGAGTTCTAAATTAGGTTACTTAGCATGGCTTGGAATCGATGCAATCTGGCTTTCCCCGATAACTAGGTCTCCTAATTCGGACTTTGGATACGATGTTAGTGATTACATCGCCTTAGCGCCGGAACTTGGCAATGACAGTGATTTTGAAGCTTTGATCGCCAAGGCGAAGAGCTTTGGAATTAAGGTTTTTTTGGACATAATTCCAAATCATTCAAGTTCTAAGCATCCATGGTTTATTGATAGCCGATCATCTAAGGCTTCGAAATACCGGGACTACTACGTTTGGGCTCCGCCAAAGAGCGATGGTGGACCACCTAATAATTGGCTAGATGGAACGGGATCGAGCGCTTGGACGCTAGACGACGATAGCAATGAGTACTATCTTCATAATTTTTTGGCAGATCAACCCGACTTAAATTGGTGGAATCCAGCGGTCCACGAAGAGTTTGAGAAGATCTTGACCTATTGGTTTGATGCGGGAGTTGATGGCTTTCGTATCGATGTTGCCCATGGGATCTACAAAGATCGCTATCTTCGCGATGATCCGATCGCTATTGCGGATGTAATGGATGCACCATTTGGAGTGGCACCAATCTTTTCCAAGAACCGACCCGAGGTTCACGGACTCTATCGAAGATGGAGAGAAATCTGTAATGAATATGATCCTCCTAAGGTTCTCTTAGGTGAGACGTGGGTCAACAAACCAGAGACCTTGGCTCGCTTTTTTGGAGATGGTGACGAGCTGCAGCTGACTTTCAACTTTGGCTTTACGACCTCGTTATTTGAGCCAACCGCGATCCGTCGTTCGATCATGGGCGCTATTGGCGGCCTTCCAATGGGAGCTAGGGCTACATGGACTGGGTCGAATCATGATATTTCTCGCTTTGGGTCTCGGTGGTGTAATAAAGATAAAGACAAGATAAAGGTAGCGTTGGCGTTGATCTTTATGGTGCCAGGAGTGAGTGTCTTGTACTTTGGAGATGAGATCGGCCTGGCTGATTCAGATTTAGACGATGCTGATCTTCTCGACAACATGAGCATTCAGGCCAGAAAACGCATCGGAAACGAAAAAGCTTTCCTACGAGATAGGGTTCGAACTCCGATGCCGTGGAATTCGCAGGTAAATCGTGGCTTTTCCAAGGGAGATAAGACTTGGCTTCCGATAAGCGACCCGATCTTCGGAGATGTGGAAGAACAGATCGCCGACCATTCGTCGATTCTGAATTGGAGTCGAGCGCTGATCTCTCTGCACTCGGAGATCTCCTTAGATGCCAAGATCGAAGAGATCGTCTTTTCTCCGGTCCAGTGGATCTATAGAATCGATAAATTTCTCGTCAATGTCACCTACTCTAGAGAAAATCTATATAAAACAGATCGCCTTGGCTTTGATCATCTTGAATTGATTATGACTAGTTTGGGAATGGATAGTCATGGTGGAGATGCCAAAAACGACGATTTGGCTAGCCACCGAGAACCAGTAGTTCGCGGCGCAGGGGAAGAAATTCCGCCCGGACTAGTTGGTGTGGGACCAACCGACGAGGCGCATCTTGAGGGTCCATTTGCTGTGGAGATCTATCGCATTATTGGTCAACCCAACGATGTTAGGTGAGGGTTGCCTGCGCCATTAGTTGGGAGCTAACTATTTGAGAGTTAATTAGAACCCAGCTAATCACAAGATAGCCAATTGACACTACGCCAGTTTGTGATTGTGAAAGTCAAGCGCGATCCCAACCGGCAATTGGTGAGGGTTGATCTAGTGGTTTTGTGTGGGATTTTTAATAAATACGATTTTTTCTCTATATAAGCTATTTTCTGTCATTTTTAGTTGTTAAATAATTGTTTTATGTGATTATATCTCTATAAAGTGTTAGCTCCCATAGGTGGGCTCTTATCGACTGGCTAATTGCCCACCTAATTGACTATGAGTAAATAAGTGATTGGTTAAACGGACGAGGCACTTTGAGGCTCAGGTCTATTTGACCCAATTAGATTTGACCCAATTAATATGCCGCGATTTTTTCTTTGGTGGTTTTTAGTTGACATTAATTGTTGGATCTAATTTTTCAAAGAATTAGGACTTGGAGGTCTAACTTGGGCGGGTTACGGCGCGATTTTTAGCTTCACTTTCTTCGATTAGGTGAGTGTATCCACAGTGAGAAATACCGTCCTCTTGGATTGGTCAAGTCGGCAGTGCGCGGCAATAATGGGCATTTAGTTGTTTGGGTTATCTTCGACCCCAGATCTTTGGAGATCTCTTTTTTATTCGGTTAGAGTCGCTGGTGGCGGTTCATTTTGGCTCTCTTGTTTGAGTGGTGTGAATATTTGTATTTGCATGGGTGATGGCCCGCCTGCTATGCGATGGTCGATAAAGCCGCTGTGGCGAAGTACGCTGTTATAGTAACAAGTCCAGAAATGCAGGTTTACTTTTCGTGCTCAGAGTAGAGAAACTCGATGTGAACCTTGGGGCCCGACAACTCGTCGGCGGCGCAAGTTTCTCAATCAATAATGGAGATAAGATCGCACTTGTCGGACGTAATGGGGCCGGCAAATCATCAATGCTGTCGGTGCTCATGGGTGATGCAGCAGCTGCCCTGTCTTTTAGTGGTGTCATAGAAGCCCAAGGTAGTGTGGGGTTTCTTCCTCAGGATGTAGACGATGAAGGTCTAGGTATGGAGCCATATGGCCTGTATCATGTCCTTTCAGCCAGGGGTCTGGATCGCATCGAACATGACCTAAGAGTTGCCCAAGAACTCGTAAGCAAAGATCCAACCACTGAAAACATACAACATCTCGTTGATCTACAAGACGATTTTGGCCACCGCGGTGGATACGAGTCGGAGTCAGAGATCTTCAGGTTGGCAAAAGGCGTTGGCCTTGATGAAGATGTCTTATTGGCTGAATTGTCTTCTCTTTCGGGTGGTCAGCGTCGTCGATTGGAGCTTGTAAGAGTTCTTTATCAAAAGCCAGAGACGATGATCTTAGACGAACCTACTAACCACTTGGACCTAAAGGCCAAGGCATGGCTAATGGCGGAGCTAACCGCCTTTGCCGGTGCACTGTTGGTCGTCTCCCACGACTTGGCACTATTGGATAAATCGGTAACTCGAGTCTTTAACTTAGAGAACGGAAAGCTGGAGCAGTTTAAGGGTAACTACTCTGCGTATCTTGCCTTCGTGGAAGAAGATTCAGCACGACGATTTAAAGCTTCTACTATGGAAGAAAAAGAGATAAAGCGTCTCAAAGAACTTGCTGATTCGATGCGCCACTCAACCGCATCACGAGCTAAGACCGCCCAGAGCCTAGATTCACGAGTTGAACGAATGCAGTCGAGTCGAACAGAGGTAAGGGCGGCTACCACCAAGATTAAATTCAAACTCCCTACACCACCAAGATCGGGTGTGACCGCTCTAGAGGTCGATAAGTTATCGGTACGATACGGAGAGTTGGTAGTTATACCTTCGCTTAGTTTGAGCCTTGAGCGAGGAACCCGACTGGTTGTAATTGGCCGAAACGGTGCTGGTAAGTCATCTCTGCTGAGATGTCTGGCAGGAGTTCAACAAGCTACATCGGGCACGATCAAATTGGGCCACAATGTGGCTATGGGCTACTTTGCCCAGGAGCATGAAGAGATCGACTATGGGACTACGGTTCTTGGTAATTTAGGGGATTCGATTCTCAAAGAAGAGCGAGAGCGTCGAGCGATCTTGGGATCTTTTGGACTCAAGGATGCCCACGTAAATGAGAATCCCGCTTCGCTCTCTGGTGGTGAGCGTACCAAACTCTCATTGGCTAAGATCGCAGCTGGAAACAACAACCTATTGATCTTGGACGAGCCTTCGAATAACCTTGATCCTCGATCGAGAGCGGCAGTTGGAGAGATGCTTCGCCACTGGAGTGGAACTTCGATTCTGGTGAGCCACGATCGAGCTTTTGTGGCTGCTTATCATCCATCACATGCCCTTATGCTGCCAGAGCGCAAGTTCACCTATTGGAAAGAGTCGATGTTGGAGCTAATCGAGTTGATTTGACTCTAGCGAAGGTCCTTTTGCCCTCGATTAATTTGTGTTGCGATTAATTAATGTTGATGATGATGTGCCTTCTGTGCGTGCTGCTTGGTTTTGTTTTGTTTGATCTGTTTAACAGAGTTGCTCACCAGAGTCATCTGCCCATTTTTATCAACACCTTGGGATTTGATTGCAAATGGGTGGCTCTTATGAGGTGACCAGGTTATTTGTTTTAGATCGACATGGAGATTGCCAAAAGATGGCCTTTTGGGCTAAGTCTCAATTTTCCAACCTTGGGTCGGCAAAGTTTATCTAGTTTTGTCTTGGTTGGATCTATGTGGTTTCGGCGATGTAGTTATCAGTTGACGTTGTTGGCGAATATAGCCATTAGGTGATTTTCGAGGAATTTCCACACTAACTAGCCGTTAAGTAGGATTTCAATAAAAAATAGAGGCCCTTGATGAGAAATTATCTCATTATGGGCCTCTATAAATTTTGATTATAAAGCTGTCGCTGTCGCTGTAACCGTGGCCGTCGGCCCTAGTGGAACTTAGAGTCCCTTGGCGAATTCATTGACCATATCGTGGGCGATGTGGTCGCGATATTGTACCGGTGGAGACTTCATAAAGTAGGCTGAGGCACTTAGAATTGGGCCTCCAATTCCACGGTCTTTGGCGATCTTGGCACAACGTAGAGCGTCAATGATAACTCCAGCTGAGTTAGGCGAATCCCACACTTCGAGCTTTAGCTCAATGTTCAAAGGTACGTCACCGAAGTTTCTTCCCTCAAGGCGAATATAAGCCCATTTACGGTCCTCTAACCAAGCAACGTGATCCGATGGCCCAATATGGACGTTGTAGTCATCTATGCCACCATCTACCTGGCTTGTGACGGCTTGTGTCTTAGAGATCTTCTTGGACTCAAGTCTTTCACGCTCAAGCATGTTTTTGAAGTCCATATTTCCGCCAACGTTTAGTTGGTAGGTTCGATCGAGTACCATTCCACGGTCTTCAAAGAGACGGGTAAGAACTCGGTGGACGATTGTAGCGCCAACTTGGCTCTTGATGTCGTCGCCAACGATGGGCACATTTGCCTCGGTGAACTTGGCTGCCCAGATCGGATCTGAGGCGATAAAGACAGGGATTGCATTTACGAAGGCGACCTTAGCGTCGATGGCAGCCTGTGCATAGAACTTTTGCGCTTGCTCGGAACCAACAGGAAGGTAGCTGACGAGAACGTCAGCGCCAGTGGCGGCTAGGATTGCTGCTACGTCGACGGGTTCGGCGGGAGACTCCTCGATAATCTGTCGGTAGTACTTGCCAAGGCCGTCAAAGGTCGGTCCGCGAAGGACCGTAACACCAAGATCAGGCACTTCAGCGAAGCGAATAGTGTTATTTTGACCACTGTGGATCGCCTTGGAGAGATCAGTCCCTACTTTTGAAGCATCGACATCGAATGCGGCTACAAATTCTATATCTCCAACGTGGTAGTCACCTAGTTGGACGTGCATCAATCCTGGGACGACCTCAGTTGGGTCAGCGTTTCTGTAGTATTCAACTCCTTGTACCAGCGAGCTGGCACAGTTACCGATTCCGGCTAGAGCTACCTTTATCTTTGAGCCCATATTTATTCCTTCCTAGTTTAGAATCACTATCTCTGATAGATCGATTCACCCTTAATTTTTTGATTCTTGATCTCCCTGAACCGCTGACTTTGCTAATGCAAAGAAAGGATCGATGGAGGTTAGAAGTTATGGTTGTGAAACCGACGTAGTCTCCCTAGCGATCCTTTCTTCATTATTTAGTGAAATTTGCGATTCAACCGTGGCAATTAGGGACTTTACGAAATTGATTTCGTTTTCAACGATTCCAATTAGCCTTCGGTTGATCTGGTCACGCAAGATGCCAGCGGTTGCATTTGGTTTTGATGCGACAGAGCGTATCTTGCGAAGCCTCTCAAGATTTGCCACCCTCTCGTAAAAGCGCTCCAAGACGATATCGAATTTGGATTCATCGGCGAGACTTAGCCAAGCTAAGAAATCGGCTTCAGATTCGAGTGGAGCATGCTCGAAAAGTTCGTCGAAGAGCTTGACTCCAATCTCGGTAATTTTATAGACACGCCTAGTGCGAACGGTTCGTTCTGTATTTGAGCGCCATGTAGTGGCCCTCACCCATTCGTCACTCATCGCGAGATCACCAGTCAGCGATCCTGTGGCAGCTACAAAGGTAGAGGCAGAGTCGACGAAGGATTCAAGCGCGGAGCGTTCCTCCAGGCGAGCTAGTGCTGGATATAGCGATCCAAATGAGAATTGAAGAAGAGGACCAGCCAACTCTGAGAGACTTTTTTTGATTTGATATCCGTGGTAGTCGCCTCGCTTCAAGAGCGCTAAGACGGCTAGATCTAATAATTGTGACGATGTCTTTTTCATGATCACCTCCTTGGCAATTCAATTTAAGTCAAACTTGTAATCGTTGATAGCTGACATCTGACAATCAGATTTGGTGTCAGCTATCATCTATCGAACTTTTCTTATATTTCATTGGCCAATCTCATTGGCCATCATCTCGATCTCTGTGGGCGAAATGATAACTAGATTCACTACTACTTGATAAAGCCACGCCCGTAATTAAGGCTGTCCTCAAGTGGTGGTTTCTACCTGATTTCAAGGACCAAATCTTAGAACCAACGATTCAAGGTTCTTTTTGTATCCAAGCATCAAACCAAGTTCAAGATATCCTGTTTGATGCAACCCAGATCGATAAAACCCAGATCGATAAAACCCAGATCGATAGAACCCAGCGTTTTGGATTTCCTTGACTTTGATATCAACTAATTACTCTCAAACCAGTCTGCCCTAGTGCGTCTACCCATCAATTATGTGATTTCGATATATCAACTTGATATATCACGAAGTTATTCCTTAAAAAACAATACCCGATCGTATTTTTTTTCAAGCAGGGTCGAATTTTCACCCTTTTGGCAGCCATAGTTGCTCAAAGATAAATTTCGTTGTCGTTACTTTTTAGAAGCTCGGTAACATTTAACTTCGGTGGAACGACAATCTAAAATAGACATTTCAGGTGTAAATGAGCGAACAGTTGATTTTGTGCTCGCTCGAAGAGCACTTCTACGTGCCTTTGGACGAGGAGAGGTCCTAAAGACGGAGATTTGCGATGCCCAACCAGAGTTGATGCGCGCTGCTTTGAACCTTGGGAAGCCCAAGAGTTCTATATGTCCCATATGTCGAGATACCAAACTCGTTAGCGTCTACTTTGCCTTTGGTCCAAAGTTGCCAGCACACGGGCGATGTTTGAACTCTGAGAGTGAGATCGATTCGATCCTATCGAGACATATAGATGCAAAAGTGTATGAGGTAGAGGTGTGTTTAAACTGTAAATGGAACCATCTTGATCGACTTTTGGCCCCTTTTGTCTTTGGCGAAGAGAGCGCTTAGCGTAGCCTCGCTCGATGACGAAATAGTGATATTCGCTGGGATAGCGACCTTTGCTTTGGATGATCACCGCGTAGATTGACCAAGTCAGTAGAAGCAGGAAGCATTTGCGAACGCTAGTCAATTTTATCGATCTGATTGGCTCTAGATTCAATATGGCTAGTCCATCTCGACGGGTTAGCTGACCTCCTCTGGGGAGTCACAAGGTCAATTTTAGGTTTGATCGGTCTCTTGTTATTGGGTCTTTTGCTGGGAATCATTTCCATCTAGATATTTCGATTGTGTCGCTCGATGGCTGTTTTGCCAGCCATGGCCTCTTTGCGATATGACGCAAGTAAAGATTGCGCAGGCAGACCAAGGATCCAATCTATGCACCGATAGGTCAAGCAGATTAGCAATTCAAGGCGGCAGATTTGAAGAGTTGTTGAGCGGCTGGTAGGAAAAGGGTAGAAAATCTTTTTTGGTTGCCCCTTGCGTGCAATAAGTAGTTACTGATATTGTTGAAATCAGTGCCTGCAGCTTCTAGCGCGGGACACGGGAGGTAATTACCATGATTCGGGAACGCGTCACTGTTCCATCTATTCGTAACTCTAAGGTTCGTCTCGGGCACGAGCCAATTTCCATGATCACCGCGTATGATTTTCCTGGTGCGCGTATGGTCGACCAGGCAGGGGCCGACATGATTCTCGTCGGTGACTCATTAGCAATGGTTGTTTTGGGCCACAAAGATACTCTCTCGGTAACCATTGACGATATGGTACATCACACAAAAGCGGTAGCCGCAGCAGATCCTCTTGCTTTGATTGTCACCGATATGCCTTGGATGAGCTATCACACCGGGACGAAAGATGCTGTTGTTGGCGCATCGAAGTTGATTCGAGCTGGTGCCAGTGCCGTCAAAATTGAAGGCGGTGCGATCAGGGCTAAGGTTATAAAGGCGATTGTGGAGGCCGAGATTCCAGTCGTCGGCCATTTGGGATTGACGCCTCAATCGGTAAATAAGTTTGGTGGTTTTAGGGTCCAAGCTAAATCCAACGAACAGGCCCAAGCACTTTTGGAAGACGCCAAAACAGTCGAGGCGGCCGGAGCGTTTTGTCTAGTTCTAGAGGCAATTCCAGATGTAGTGGCTAAGGCGGTTACAAATACACTTTCGATTCCAACTATCGGTATTGGTGCGGGTGCTCAATGTGATGGACAAGTTTTAGTCTTTCACGATATTTTGGGGTATGGCTCCAAGAAGCCTCCGAAGTTTGTGAAGCGTTACGCCAATCTTGAAGAATTGGGTATAGAGGGTCTAGCTCGATATGTTAAAGATGTGCGGACCGGCCACTTTCCTGATGACACTCAGACATATCATGACAGCGACGGTGTAATTTCTAAGCTCTATTAGACCTTTATTCTTAGGAACATTTAGTTTCTGGGAGATAAAACTCAAATATGAAGCCTTGGGGTTGTCGCCACTTTAGAGAGGTGACCCCAAGGCTAAGCTTTTTTAATAGCCGATAGTCAAAAGGCGATATGGTCGATTTCCATCAATGTCCTTGTCTTTGCTTCCTAGCCGAGCCTCTAAATCGAAGTAGATGACGTTTTGCTGAGCGATTCTCATGAACGGTGCCTTGGTTGGCTCGGTCGTTTTTTATTCATATACAACTAAGCTTTACTCTTTGAAATTGTGGGAGAAATCTCACCGAACCTGTTCTGTGGATTGGCCATGGAACCCCTGGGAAACCAGGGTCCGGAGGAGGAATATATATTGCTTAGGCCATATGAACTTATGGTTATTCTTGACTCGCGTCTAAATGATAGCGATTCAGATGGAATCATAACAAGAGTCTTAGATCTCTTGCGTAAAGACGGAAATGTCGGACGCATCGATCGATGGGGACGACGCAAACTCGCATATGAGATCAATAAGGTTTCAGAGGGCAATTACTCGATAATTGAATTTGCATCTACTCCAGCTACGGTTACTGAAATCTCTCGAATTCTCTCCATATCAGATGGAGTTCTACGCCACAAGATCATCAGATTGCCAGAGCGCATCGCGGGGCGAGTGCTCGCCAAAGAGGCTTTAGCCCAAGAATAGCGAGCCGATGGCTCAGACCACACCAGCTGGAGAAGACAGATGTCAAACGGAAACTCGGTAACTTTGATTGGAAATGTAACTCGTGATTTAGAGTTGCGATATACCCAATCAGGACAACCAAGCGTAACATTCGGAATTGCAGTTAATAGACGCTGGCAGAATCGACAGACAAATGAGTGGGAGGAAGCAACCTCTTACTTTGACGTCGTATGCTGGCGCGAATTGGCAGAGCACGCCGCGCAGAGCCTATATCGGGGTTCGCGTGTGATTGTGGTAGGGCAACTTCAGCAAAGAAGTTGGGAAGATCAAGATGGACAAAAGAAGTCCAAAATTGAGATCTCGGCTGAAGAAGTTGGACCTAGCTTGAGGTTTACCTCTGCACAGTTGAATCGTACCGAACGCCGTACCCGTACTAACGACAATTCACAGGGTTATTCCGCTCCAACCTATGGAGCGCCTACCCAAACACCATCGGGTCCTGTGAATGAAATAATTCCAAGTAATTACATCGAAGAAGAGGAACCCTTTTAATGGCCAAAGGCAAAGAGAGCTCGTCCCGTAGAGCGCCCAAGGAAACTAACAAGAAGATCAAGAAAAAAGTATGTATGTACTGCATCAAGAAGATTGAGTACATAGATTACAAAGACACCGATCCGCTAAAGAAATTTATGAGCGAGCGTGGCAAGATTCGTGCCCGTAGAGTCACAGGTAACTGTGACCAGCATCAAAGGGCAATTGCGGGAGCAATCAAGAACGCCCGCGAAATGGCACTACTTCCCTATACCCAACGAATGGTCGCAGAGCGTACCTCGATTCGTCCGCCTAAGCAAGATTCCAATAATGCTTATACGCCTGACGCAGATGACAGCGATGACTTGGTTGACATGTTTGCTGGTGGAGCTGATTTGGAGGATGAGAACTAATGCAGATCGTTTTGAGAACTGATCAAGCCAACTTAGGCAAGCGCGGCGACATCGTCAATGTCGCTGATGGGTACGCAAGAAACTTTTTGATTCCACGGGGCCACGCCATAAAGGCGACTCCTGGAATAAAGGCACAGGCCGATTCGATGCGTCGTTCGCGCGATCTCAAAGACAAAAAGGCCAGAGAAGGTGCTGAAGAGATAGCCAAGAGGCTAGCTGGAGCTACCGTTGTGGTTGGCGGAAATGCTTCCCATGAAGGAAAGCTCTACGGCTCAGTCGGTATTCCTGAGATCATCGAGGCGATCGAAAAGAGTCACTCGGTTACACTAGAGCGTCGTTCGATTCTCCTAGTGGATCATATCCGCGAAGTTGGAGATCACACGGTTGAGATCTCCTTGCACCCACAAGTGCGAATTAGCGTTACGGTTTCCGTAACCGAATAAAGATGTCATGGCTTTTCTTTTAGCCTAGGCGTTAGTGAATAACTATTATAAGTAGAGCAACGGACTATCTCTTTTTAGCGATTTTGCTGATTAGGAATAGTCCGATCCTCTTTTTTAGCAGGTGGTGACCAAAGTGGCTAGAGCGCCGCGCCGTGATTTAAAGTCAGTGGATGGTGGTCTAGAACGAGCAATTCCTCATAACCTCGAGGCTGAGGAGTCTTTGCTGGGCGCCATGTTATTATCCAGGGACGCAATTGCAGATGCGTTGGAGTTTTGCCAGGCATCTGACTTTTACAAACCATCCCATGTGGCAATCTTTGAGGCGTTAGCGAGTCTTCATTCTCGAGGTGAATCTAGCGATCCAATTAGCGTTGCTGATGAACTTCGTCGCCAAGACAAGTTGGAGACGGTAGGCGGAACCGCATCGCTCTTGGAACTTCAGGCCAAGACCCCAACAATTGCCAGTGCTGCGAGATATGCCAGAATCGTTGAGGAATACTCCCTACTTCGAAAGTTGATCAGGGTAGCCACTGAGATCTCAGAGCTTTCTTACTCTGTCCCAGAAAATGTAGGAGCAGTCATAGATATGGCTGAGACTTTGATCTTCGAGGTCTCTCAAAGAAAGAGCGCTGAGACCCTAGTCTCTATCAAAGATGTGTTACTCAAGACCCTCGATGAACTTCAGGCACAATATGAACATCCAGACTCCATTACTGGAGTTGCAACCGGCTTTCATGAGCTCGATGAGATCCTGTCGGGTCTTCAGCGTTCAGCTCTTATTATCGTTGGAGCCCGACCCGCTATGGGCAAGACATCATTTGCACTTGGAATCGCCACTCAAGTCGCTACTCGCGCAAATCTTCCAGTTTTGATCTTTTCCTTAGAGATGAGCCATATAGAACTCACCCAGAGAATACTCGCGGCTGAAGCACGGGTTGACTCGCGCAAGATGCGAACTGGCAACCTCTCTGAAGAGGATTGGAGTCGAATCTCTCGCTCTCTTGGTCACTTGGGCGAAGCTCCAATATATATAGATGACAATGCATCGGTGACGGTTCTAGACATACGTGCCAAGGCAAGACGATTGAAGGCCGCTACTGGCGGCCTTGGCCTTGTGGTAGTTGACTATCTCCAATTGATGTCGGGTGGCTTTAGGTCGGAATCGAGACAGGTAGAGGTATCAGAGATCTCGAGAGGCTTAAAGTTGTTGGCTCGAGAGCTAGAGGTGCCAGTTCTTGCTCTTTCGCAGTTGTCACGCGGTCTTGAGATGCGTCAAGACAAGCGTCCAGCACTTGCAGATCTCCGTGAATCTGGGTGCATCGCCGGCTCCTCCAAGGTGTGTTTGGCAAATGGCGAGACAATATCTATTGGAGCCCTAGAGAGGCTCTGGGGCCTTGGTGAGACCAAGGTCTTGTCGATGAATTCAAATGGCGATCTGGTTTCAAGTCCCATTAGCGATGTGCGGTTTTCTGGTTTCAAAGAGACCACCCGACTGGAGCTTTTGAGCGGACGCTATATCGACGCGACATTGAACCATAGGTTCTTTACTCGTCGAGGTTGGAAGATGCTCTGGCAACTAAATGACCAAGATGAAGTCGCTGTCTATCCAACGACGCGCCAGTCCACCCAAGCCCGAGGCCGCCAAGGAGACCACCAAGGAGATATGACTCGGACGGTCTATTCATATGTTGCCGACGATTCCCAAGGTGGCCCCACTTCTCGCGGTGGCCTTGCGGTGTTACTTCGCAGCGGAGGGGATTGTAACATTGAATCTTTGAGTAGCGATTTGTCAGAGGATATCGAGGCAAGTGTCGAATCGAATCCGCTGTTTTTGGGAGACGATCTCTCCTTTGAGCCAGTGGTTGCGGCTAGATCCATGGGTCTTTCATCTACATATGACATTGTTGTTCCAGCAACCTCAAACTTCATAGCAAATGAGATTGTTGTTCATAACTCGCTAGAACAAGACGCCGACGTCGTTATGTTCATCTATCGTGATGAGGTCTATAACGCAGAGAGTCAAGACAAGGGAATTGCGGAGATCATAGTTACCAAGCATCGAAGCGGCCCGACCGGAGTGGCGCGTCTTTCGTTTTTGGAGTCTTATACCAAGTTTGCCAATATGGCCAGGGGCCCAGGAAACCAATAGGCGTAGTAGTTTCTTTGAGCCATGACCAAGCTCAGCTTTTTTGCCCGCGATTATCATGGATTTCGCTTTGGATAAGTGGTCATTGCGAGTATCTAGAGCTTGGTAGCTTTTGGGGGTGGGCATTTCATTTTTCGGCCCTTTTGATTTGGTAAAAGTTTTTCTTCAGCAATAGTTTTATATGCAACGATGTATTTTGATCAATCCGGCCCCTATGGGAATTCTCCACCTGAAGGTAATGCCACCTTTCAATCGGTAGCTCAGCATAGAGAGTTATACCATGGAAATGGTGATCAAGCAGGGCATTTGATTCGGAATATTCAATTTCGCTATTTAATTTTTTGATGGATATCACCTGCTTTGTTTAGGTTTAATCTGATTCAGGGGATTTTGCTTGAAAGCTACGGTGTTAGGTGAAGGATAAAAGGTCGGGATTGGCCAAGGCGGCCTTGGCGTTAGTCGCTATTGCTTGGGGTGCTTCTCCAGTGGCCACTCGATTCTTACATCGTGGTGGTGGGGTTGTGCTATTGATGGAATATCGGTTCGTCCCGCTTGTCGTTGTAATTTTGCTCCTATTGGTAGTTCGATCGATCAAGCGGCGAGATTTCAAGGTGCTAGATTTAGGTGGCTTTAGCTCTATTCGTGTCATAGGCGTTTCGTTGCTGGGTGGCCTTGGGTACAATGGCCTGGTAAGTGCGGCTTTGACCTATTCCCATGCCACGATCGTGGGTATATCGCTCACGACAGAGCCGATATGGATATTGATCCTTGGCACTCTTTTTATCAGGAAGAGACTCTCTCGCGGCCTTTTATTGGGTGTCGCGCTCGCCATTGTTGGAACAGTGGTGGCCGCAGTGGCCGCACCGGGCGGTGAAGCAGGCGGTTCGAATGCAGTAGTGGCAGTAATCCTGGGAGTCTTAGCCACTTTTTGCTGGGGCCTCTATAGCGTTCTGACCCAAGATTGGAAGATATCGGCTTTAGATATGACCTCTTGGATGGTCATCTGCGTTAGCCCTATTGTTATCGTTGCTCAACTACTCTTGCATCCAGTCATTCCACAATTAAATAGTGTCTCTGTGGTGATCTCGATTCTCGTGGTCAGTGTGATATCGACACTTTTGGCGATTACGGGCTGGAACTTTGGGGTTTCAATTCTTGGATCGTCGCTGGCCGCACCCTTTCTCTACCTGCAGCCAATTTCAAGCGTTTTGCTCGCACTGGTTTTTTTAGGCGAGACTCCGACTTTATTCGAGGTAGTCGGCCTTGTGATAATCGTTCTGGGAGTAGCAATATCGCAATATTTGCAACAAGTACACGTGAAATAACCCTCTTAAGAGGACTTAGATCCCCGCTAACCAATGACGATCGTCGATTTTGGCCGTCAGCGAAATTATGTAATTTTTCTAGAGCCCTGGTTGTCTATCCCATAAAGTGATCCATGGATTAAGACAAGATGCGAGTGTGCTGTTGAGGCCTCATTCTCGTGCGGCTATGGATCTGCTCCTTGCTAAAGGGTGTAAAGGTGTTGCCCAAGAGGTGTTCATCACTCAGATACGCTTAGGCACAAGGTGTCAAATGATAATTTTTGAAGATTGTGAATCTACCAATGATTGGCGATGGCGAGCCTATCTACTCTTTGGAGATGATAGAGCCAGGGTTGTCAAAGCTGGTGAAGTAGACTTTTGGCTAAGAAAATGGCACTTGGAGCCTTTTGTGAGATCTGGCGAGGTTACTCTCCAAGCAATGAAATTGGCGCTATAGCGAGATTGTCAAAAAGATTGCGGTTGAACTGGGTGCGAATCAAAATTCACCTTTGAGTCATTGCGCTACTGTAAATTAGCTAGTAATGGTCTGGATGTCGCGACTTATTGCATGGGAACGCTGGCAAACCCAATTAATAGGTCACCTGGAATTGGACGAGTGGGGCGACCCTCAAATAATTCAAAGACTATAAATGGACTCTTTGTCGTGGGTTCTTGCCGGGCTTTAATTTGTTCCCAGTTGTTTTAGCTGATTTGAATTATTTCAGGCAAAGGTTCTTGGGCGGGTATTGCACCGATTATTTCCATTAGATGAACCGACATTAGATTGATCATAACTTCTTCACCTGAACTATTGGGCCAGAGTTCCATCGAGGAAGAGTCATTTATCACCGGTAGGTAGTCATCTGCGTCAAGGGTTGCTATTGTGGATGATCCATCTCGAATTAGGTGTATGAGAATACGTCTTCGACCCATCACCGGGTCAAAAGTTATATCTAGAACTTCAAAGCCAAGATATTCAGAGGGAGGGATCTCTGAGACGATATTGGGGGGCATGAAAGTATGGTCAAAAGTTACCGAAATGACCAAGCCGGCTAGGAGGGCTTTAAGGTCGATTACCACCTGCGCATCGAAGAGGTTCTCACCTTTGGTGCCCATTTTTGCCTTTCCAAAGGATAACTTAGTCCTTTGCGGATCTTTTTGGCAAGTTGATTTCGATTAGAGAGATTTTCGCGAGAGCGAGCTTTGGATTGGTATAGTGCGGTTGTTTTTGATTTGGCATTATAAGACGTGGCTTTTAAAGAAGTTACCCTTTGGCTATCTCCACATTTGTGAACGACGACATCGATCTTTTTTTCCTGAGCAGATGGGATGACTATCCCAATGTAGCGCCGGGTTGCAATGGCTTGGTTGTCGAGGTTTTGGTCTTTGTATAAATCATCGACCATCTGCCATCTAAGTACGAGAGTGCCTCGGTGGTGCATTTTAGATGTGCAAGCGGATCAAATTACGATTCCAGATAGGACAAGGAAAAGCCAATTCAAGAACATCCTCTAAAAAGACTTTTCCAAAAAAATACTGATTCAAAAACCTTAACCCAAAAGAACTGATCCAATGGGCTATAAGCCTTTGGCCGTCCATATCTTTGACATTGCAAATTCAAGGAGACCCGCCAGATAGATCCCATGTTTTTCTTGAGTTTGGAAGCTTTTGGGTCGAATTGGTAAGAGGTAATTGATTGATTTGTCGTATGTCATAACCTGTTAATGCGAATCAGCTAGAGAAAGAGACATCTTTCTCTAGCTGATCTTTAATAGCGGCTTTTCATAAAAAAGAACCCATTGAAAAAGTCGACCATCTCAATGGGTTGGTTCAACTAGTTGAACCAACCCAGGTTGATATTCAAAGGGTTAATTTCAATTGCCTTGGTCTTTAGGATTTGGCCAAGTTGCGAAGCACATATTGAAGAATTCCACCGTGGCGGTAGTAATCTAACTCCTTTGGAGTGTCGATTCTTACCTTTACATCGAAGGATTTGTCTCCAGCGGTCACCGTAACCATATCGGGAAGTGAGTCACTTTGAGCTAGCTCTTCGACTCCGCTAATGTCGAAGACTTCCTGACCACTTAGACCTAGGGAGGCGATTGAGTCACCGGTGATGAATTGCAGTGGAAGGATGCCCATTCCGACCAAGTTGGAACGATGAATTCTCTCAAAGCTCTCCGCAATAACTGCCCTAACTCCAAGGAGGAAAGTTCCCTTGGCGGCCCAGTCGCGTGATGAGCCAGAACCGTATTCTTTTCCAGCCAAGATAACCAGTGAAACGCCTCGCTCTTGGTATGTCATAGCAGCGTCGTAGATCGTAGTAATGGTCTCTTCGGGGAAGAGTTTGGTAAAGCCACCTTCTTTTGGTTCAACAAGGCGATTTCGAATTCGAATGTTCGCGAAGGTTCCACGGATCATTACTTCGTGGTTACCACGACGAGCACCATATGAGTTGAAATCTCCTTGGGGGACACCGCGCATTGAGAGCCATTCGCCAGCAGGAGACGAAGCTTTGATCGATCCGGCGGGAGAGATGTGATCTGTCGTAACCGAGTCACCAAAGACCCCTAGAACTCTTGCACCTACAATTGGCTTGACTGGCGCTGGAGTTGGCGTGATACCCGCAAAGAAAGGTGCTTTGTGGACGTAGGTTGACTCTTTGTTATTCCATTTGAATTGACTTCCAGATGGAGTATCAAGGGTCTGCCAACGCTCATCACCTAGGAATGCATTGTTATACGATGAGGCAAACATCTCAGTTCCAATGCTTTGGCGGATCACCTCAGCTACTTCAGCTTCACTTGGCCAGATGTCACTCAAATACACCGCCTTGCCGCCAGTCGTCTCACCAAGTGGCTCGCTGGCGAGATTGATGTTCATGGTGCCAGCGATTGCATAAGCTATTACCAATGGAGGCGAAGCTAGATAGTTCATTCGTACGTCTGGATTGATTCGGCCTTCGAAGTTTCTATTTCCCGAGAGCACCGATACCGCAGAGATGTTGCCAGCGGCGATTGCAGCTGAGACCTCAGGAAGGAGTGGTCCTGAGTTACCGATACAAGTTGTGCATCCATAACCAACTAAGAAGAACCCTAGCTTTTCTAGATATGGAGTCAGTGCTGCTCGATCGTAGTAGTCCATGACAACCTTGGAGCCTGGCGCTAGCGTCGTCTTTACCCATGGCTTGGCTTTGAGACCAAGCTCAACTGCTTTTTTGGCTACCAGTCCAGCGGCAACCATGACCGAAGGATTCGAGGTGTTAGTACAGGAGGTGATAGCAGCAATGACGATATGGCCATGATCGATATCGAAGCTTCTTCCGTCTTTGAGTGTGACGGGGACCTTATTGGAGAGCTCGCTTTTTGAACCTTGTTGCGCAAAGGATTTTTCAAGCGCGTCAATGAAGCGCTCTTTTCCCTGTGTTAGTGGAACACGATCTTGTGGTCGTGCTGGTCCAGCTATCGATGGCACGATGGTCGATAGGTCAAGCTCTAGGTATTCGTCGTATTGAGGAACATGGTCTGGATCTAGCCATAGGCCTTGAGTCTTAGCATATGCCTCAACGAGTGCGATTTGATCTTTGGACCTTCCCGTGAGGGATAGGTATTTGAGAACTTCATCGTCGATTGGAAAGACGGTGATGGTCGATCCATATTCTGGGGACATATTACCGATCGTTGCGCGATTTTCAAGAGGTACGTTTGCGCATCCGGGACCGTAGAATTCGACGAACTTGCCAACCACTCCATGGGCTCTCAACATCTCAGTAACCGTGAGAACAAGGTCGGTCGCTGTCGTTCCAGCGGGTAGAGTTCCAGAAAGGCGGATTCCTACGACTCGTGGAACCAGCATGGAGATGGGTTGTCCCAACATTGCAGCCTCAGCTTCAATTCCACCAACACCCCAACCTACAACCGATAGGCCATTGATCATGGTGGTGTGTGAATCTGTGCCGACCAAGGTGTCAGGGTAGGCGTTGTTATTGTCGTCGACAAAGACCACTCGAGCTAGGTATTCCAAGTTGACCTGGTGGCAAATACCAGTATCTGGTGGTACGACTGAGAAGTTGTCGAAGGCTTGCTGGCCCCAACGAAGAAATTGATATCTCTCCTTGTTTCTCTGAGCTTCTAGCCCAGCGTTGATCGAAAAGGAGTCCGAATTTCCAAAGTCATCGGCAATTACCGAGTGGTCGATTACCAATTCGGCTGGAATGAGTGGATTGACCTTGTTGGGATCCCCGCCGAGTTCAATCATCGCATCTCGCATCGTCGCGAGGTCAACGACCGCTGGCACTCCGGTGAAGTCCTGCATCAGAATGCGAGCAGGGGAAAACGCGATCTCTTGTGGCGCTGCGCCATTTCGAGAGTTTATTAAATATTCAATATCGCTTGCTTTGACTGATATGCCATCTTCATTTCGAAGCAGGTTCTCCAAGAGTATCTTTAGAGAAAAGGGTAGTTTTGAAACGTCTCCCAAGTGCGAGGTAGCACTTAGTGCGTGAATTGAGTAGCTTTTGTCACCGACAACGAGGTCTGTCTTTGAACCAAAAGAGTTGGCCATCGTCTCTCCTTCTATTTATGTCATACCTATCGTAGCCACGGGCGCCCGTTCTTGCTAATCCGGCTCGTTGGGGTTTTGTAATCTTCTAACTTTTTGAAGGCAAACTGATTCGCGAAATACATTAATGACCTTATGTTCAAAGATGAATCTTGGATTAATCGAACCTAGGGCAAATATTGAGTAAAGTACGGGTAAATTCAACTTCGCAAATAGTTAGGTAGCCTCCCCAGGGTGTTAAGGTCTTAGCTATGACTTCTGTCGACGACACTAAAAAACACCACCCAAAGGCCGAGGGCCACAAACTACATAGGGCTGGATGGCTTCGTGCAGCGGTTCTGGGCGCCGACGACGGTATTGTCTCAACTGCTTCGTTGATGATAGGCGTTGCGGCATCTTCAGCCTCCCACAGTGTAATTCTAACTGCAGGCTTTGCCGGATTAGCTGCCGGAGCCATGGCTATGGCAGCTGGAGAATATGTCTCAGTATCGTCCCAGCGAGACGCCGAAGAGGCGGACTTGGCTCGTGAAGCTCACGAACTAGAGCACTATCCAGAGGCCGAACTTCGTGAACTAGCTGGATTTTACATTGAGCGAGGTCTGACCAAAGAGTTAGCCGTTCAAGTTGCGGAAGCTCTTAGCAAGCACGACGCTTTGGGATCTCATGCCCGTGAGGAACTTGGGATACTTGAGATGTCAAAGGCTCGTCCAGTCCAAGCAGCACTGGCCTCAGCCGCTGCATTTGCTTCTGGCGCAGCTTTACCCATTGTGGCTCTGGTGTTGGCTCCATCTAACATTCGAACGATAGTTATCGTTGCGGTGGCTGTAGTAGCTCTGGGAGTCATTGGCTTCTTAGGAGCAACAGTAGGTGGTGCTAAGCCTTGGCGTGCAACTTTGCGCGTTATGATAGGTGGTTCGCTCGCCATGGCGGTTACCGCGGCCGTAGGCGCACTTGTTGGCCATGCGGGCCTTTAAATCGGGATCAATCTGCTTTGAACTTTGATTCTTTCAGGGGGCTTAGCTTCCTGAAAGAATCAGGTACCTCTTTACAGTCTCAAGCGCTGTAACTAGTGTCCCCTCTCATAATTTCCCTGAAACTGAGGAATTAATCCCTTCTAAGGTTGTTCTCCTTGGTAAGGACATAACCTTGCAAGGGAGTACGATGCAAAGTCACACCATTTCAGAGGAGCCAAACATTGATGCCAACCAGAGCAAGCCGCCCAAGAAGAGATCTGGACGACAAGCTTCGGTGGTTCCGCTCAGTCCCAAAGAACGTAGCGAATTAGAAGCAGTGGTAAGAAAGTCCACAGCTCCCATAGGACAGGTGGCAAGGGCCAGCATTGCCCTATGGAGTAACGAAGGGGTTGGAACCAACGAGATCGCGCAAAGACTTCAGATATCTACAGAGACGGTATGCAAATGGAAGCGGCGTTTTATCAACTACGGAGTGGAACTTCTCGATGACGCACCGAGAAGTGGAAAACCGAGAAGCATTGATGACGAAAAGATCGCCGAGATTCTAAGGATCACTTTGGAAGAAGAGCCCCCGCTTGCTACCCAGTGGTCGACGTCTTCAATGTCCAAGCGGATCGGGGTATCACCAGCGAGCATCTCACGTATCTGGAGAACCTTTGGCCTCAAGCCCCATGTCTTGGGATACTTCAACATCAGTACCGATCCGGCCTTTGCCGAAAAGGTCCGCGACATAACTGGGATCTATCTCAATCCCCCTGATGCTGCACTGGTACTATGTATTGACGAAAAGACACAGATCCAGGCGTTGGATAGAACCCAGCCACTGCTTCCCATGAGACCTTTTGTTCCAGAGCGGCAAACACATGACTACAAACGCAACGGCACAACAAATCTCTTTGCAGCACTTGATGTTGCCTCTGGCAAGGTGATCACCAACACCACAAAGGCTCATCGGGCGATCGAGTTCATAGCCTTTTTGGATCAGGTGAAAAAAGAAGTTCCAAAAGAACTCGAAGTCCACGTCATCCTGGACAATTATGCAACGCATAAAACCGATGCTGTACGGGCCTGGCTCATAAAAAACCCCAGATTCCACTTCCATTTTACACCCACCTACTCCTCGTGGATGAACCTGGTTGAGAGATGGTTCTCGGAACTGACTACCAAAATGCTCCACACATCCACCCATAAGTCACAAAAGCAACTCGTTGCTTCGATCAACACCTGGGCAGAGCGCTGGAACCAAGACCCAACACCATTTAGGTGGGTAAAGACAGCTGACGAGATATTCGCATCGATGGCAAAGTATCTGGGGAACTAGAACTCAGGGAACTTATGAGAGGGGACACTAGGAAGGCATTGAGGTCTAGTGTTGCCAAGAAGTTTTGCCAAGGAGTGTTGTTGCAGACCACTCGCAGTTAGCATTTAGGACAATTATTTTTTGGATTTGACGGGTTATCGATTTTGATCTTCATCGGATCTGATGTGGTCATTTGGTAAATCGGTCTCCTTACTTGGGAATCTATCTTCCAGGTTGTCGCATTTGGTTATCTTTCTTAGGATAGACGAGATGGTCTGACGACAAATTTCATTACTACGATAGCGTTTTTAGCTGTTTCTATTTCAAAAGTTCTTTTGCAAATAACCAGATTGCTTCCCCTAACGGTGCTCAATCGATGGGTCTATCGAATTGCATATGTGCGAAGTCGATAACGATGTCATCGAATATAGGGAATCTTTATTTGTTGAGCCCTGTTTGGGTCGACGAACTAACTTAGACGGTACCGAGAACGGTAAATCTCGAATTGAATGATGAGCTAGATTTTGCTTGCAGAATGGCATCATCTTCTCCTACTCTAGTGAACAGTGAGCTTTGAACATTGAGCTCAGTGGAGGTAGGATACAATTTCACCTACATAAGTCAGCCGGTGAATTATGTATTTATCATATTTATCTGGTTGATGCATTATCTGGTCGACTCCTAGCGGTGGAATGGCGTCTCTATTTATGACTTGTATTCGCTCCCTATGGGTTTCGCCACGGAGTTAGACCCCAAGTTATCAAGGAGACTATCTTTAGCTAGGACTTTTATGGAAGATTTTAAGGGTGTTTTGAGAAGGGTAGCCTCCATGCAATCGGACAGCGACCCTCACAACGGCCCATGAAATACTAAGACTAAGTCGCCAGAGCTCAAGGTATCTGAAGCACGGTGACCGTCAATGGCAATTGGTACCATCTGATCCATTTCAAGTATTAAGGCCAGTTATTATTCGGAGCAATCTAATAGAGGGCTAATAGATAGGTGGCCTTGTGGAGATTTAATTGAACTTTTTCATGGGCTGACCTTTTCTATGGGTTGAACTTTTTCATGGGCTGACCTTTTCTATGGGTTGATCTTTTTGGTTCCTTAAACCTTTTGTGTTGTTCAATTTTTTAGGGTCGTTAGTTTTTGAGTTTGACGTCATGTTGACTTGCTTCGGATGAGATTTTCACCGATGGATTCTGAGCCTTGATTAGGATCGTTTAGGGACCGTTTCTCTTTATTCTTTGAATGGCCAAGGTTTCATCGTAGCCAAAGACTAAAGCTGAGAGAGAGTCTTCGAGATAATCGAACGGGTGTGAGAGGGATCGATAACGTCGTCAATCTCGAAGACGCTAGCCATTGAGATCGCTTTGCCCACCTCATATATTTGTGCCAATAGCTCGTCATATCTGTTTTGACGTGCTATTGGATCTCCGATTGCCTCGAGTTCACGGCGATAGCCAAGTCGAATTGCCCCTTCGAGCCCCATCCCGCCGAACTCTCCACTCGGCCAAGAGACCGTGAGCGCACAGCTTTTGAAGCCTCCACCCGCCATTGCCATTGCTCCAAGGCCGTAGCCCTTTCGTAGGACCACTGTAATGAGGGGGACATTAGCGTTCGCGCCGGCTATGAAGAGGTCTCCAAAGACCTTGACCGCTCCTAGGCGCTCAGAATCGGGGCCTACCATGAACCCTGGGGTATCACAGAGTGAGATGATGGGCAACTTATACGCGCTGCAGAGTGATATAAATCGACTTGCCTTATTGGCAGCATCTACGTCGATCGCCCCACTGAGATGAAGAGGGTTATTTGCCATTACCCCAATCGATCTACCCTCGATCCGAGCTAGATAGGTACGAATACCTACTGCATATTGGCCTCTTAGTTCAATGACTGAATCAAAGTCAAAGATCGTCTTGATAATCGGGTCTATCTCATAAACCCGTAGGCGATTTGGCGGAATAGCTACCCGTAGTTTTCTTTGATCTTGTTCTATGGAATTGTCAGTAATCTTTGGCTTTGAGACAATGGATAAGTATTTTTTGGCCATGGCAATTGCACTTTGCTCATCTGGCACGGCAATATCGATGACTCCGTTTTTCGACTGAGTCTCCATGGGGCCGATATCTCCTGGTGCAACTACCCCAAGGCCACCACCTTCAATCATGGCTGGACCACCCATTCCAATGCTGACGTCGTCAGTTGCGATGATGACGTCGCCACAGCCGGCCAATGCTGCATTTCCAGCAAAGCAATAGCCAGAGACGATCGCGATAATTGGTACCACTTTGGAGAGAGAGGCAAATAGGAAGAAGGTATTTAAATCTAGACCCGCAATTTGAGAGGTGTCACTATCGCCTGGCCGCCCACCGCCTCCCTCGGCAAAGAGGACAATAGGAAGTAGTCTTTCTCTGGCAATTTCAAGGATTCGATCGAGTTTTCTATGGTTTTGAAGGCCTTGGGTTCCGGCCAAGACCGTGTAGTCATAGGAGATGACCACGCATGAGGTGTTATCGATTTTTCCGATTCCTGTAATAATGCCATCGGCTGGAGTGTTCTTTATTAAATCATCGAGGTCTCGACGTCTTCTCTGTGCGGCAATTGCTAGTGCCCCATATTCAATAAAAGAGCCTTGATCACATAGATCATCGATGTTTTCGCGAGCCGTTCGACGCATTTTTGAGTGACGTTTTTCAACTACTTCGATCCGATGTTGGTCAAGAGTTAGGTTGTGCCGGTCAATGACCTCTTTTAGGTCGTCTCGAATTTCATCTAGGTCTATCTCTGTTACCTCTAAGGTTTCACCAAGCGTGAGCTCTTCGTCTATTGATCCAATAAGGACAATCGGATCACCGATTCGAAGCTCGTCTCCAACGCTGACAAATATCTGCTCAATTCTTGCTGGTGTCGGAATTAATACGAGGTGGTGCATCTTCATTGATTCAATTACCGCAATAGCCTGTGATGCCTTTATCTGTTCACCTGGGAAAACCAGCATCTCCACTACTACCCCAGTGATCTTTGCACTTATTAGATTTTGATTCTCTGAAATAAAAAGAGGTGTTGGGTCGATCTCCTTCGCCTTTGCGTCATCGAATGCTTTTGTCTTTTTGATGTCGGACTGCAACTGAGCTGCGCGGTGAAGGAGGCGGGCTCTATATTTGTCGAAGAAGTCTGTAGTGGCAATACCATTTCGAAATTCCGGCGTCTCCAAAATGGCGCACAGGAGCATTTGGTTAGTGTCAATAGGTTGGATCGAAAGCCTCGAAAGGCTACGGACCATTCCTTTGGCCAACTCGGCCAAGGTCACATCTTTGTCTGTCAGAATCATCTTGGCTATCAATGAGTCATAGCGTGAACTAATGTGACACCCTTGTGTGAGATTGCTCTCCATTCGAATTCCACGCCCGCTAGGAAAGTTCAGGTATTGAACTATGCCAGACGAATGTGTTGTTTGTCCTTCTATTGAAAGTGCTTCAGCGCAGATTCTCACCTCAATCGAGAGGCTCTTGGGCGGCTCAATCTGATCAGGTCGCATTCGAATCTGAGAGAGGCGGGCGCCACCAGCGATTTTGATAGCAGCTGCCACCAGGTCGACCCCAAGGATCTCTTCGGTTATGCAATGTTCGACTTGGATTCGAGGGTTGGCTTCGATAAAGTAGACCCTGTCTTCGTGGACCAGAAATTCAATGGTTGCAAGGCCCATCAGTTTGAGATGCTTGCCGATCGCCACGCTGTATTCGAAGAGTTTTTTTCGGATCTCGTCTTTGACTGTGATAGCTGGAGCTATCTCGATTAACTTCTGATGATTTCTCTGTAAGCTGCAATCTCGATCATACAGATGAGAGACCCGCCCACTTCCATCTCCGATTAGTTGTACCTCGATGTGTTTTGCTTCTTCGATTAGTTCTTCGAAATAGAGGTCTCCACTTAGAAAGTTGGCCTTTGCCTCATTGGAAGCTTGGTCAAAGACGATCTTTGCGTCGTCGCCGGGTCGAATTATTCGAAGGCCTTTTCCACCACCTCCGCTGATTGCCTTTAAAATTAGAGAGGCATTTGAACTCTCTAGCTTGGATTCAACTTCTTTTAAGGTGGTTGGGCCATCGCTACCGGGAACCGTGGGAACTCCAAGCATCTTTGCGAGACGACCACTAGCGGCTTTGTCTCCAAGGAGTTCGAGCGTCTCAACACTGGGACCTATGAAGGTTACGCCGTTTTCTAAACACAACCTCGCAAAGGTTGGACTTTCGGATAAAAAACCATATCCAGGATGAATGGCATCACATTGATTTTCTAGTGCCGCTAATACGATGGCTTCTGACTCTAAATAGGCTGCTGCTCCTGAATTTTGGGATAGCGCAATAGAGCTAGCCCCATAGTTTTGGGCGATCTCTTTTTCGTCTAACGCGACGTAGGCAATAGTGTCGATCCCTAAATTGTTTGTGCTTTGGATGATGCGCCGTGCAATCTCGCCTCTATTGGCTACAAGAACTCGTTTGATTGTCATAGATTCTCCACCGCCGATTTCTCTATTCATTTCAATCATGGATCTTTGTTCAAAGTGTATTTTGTTCCATTGAGACCAAGCTACGATACATTAGGATCCCGGTTGGAACTGTTTTTATGTTTGTTCGAATTTTTGATTGACCATATGTGACTTTTTTGGAGATCGGTGACTCTTTTGCAGAGATCTAAGTTCGCAGACACAGTTTTTTTGTGAAGGACAACTCGATACAGCGGAAATTGAATTGGACTATCGAAACCTTAGCCTCTGCCGTTGAATTTTAGGGGTGACACGGCGATGACTGGCCCTTGGATTTGAGCAGTAATTGTTGAGCGGTGACTAGTTGAGTAGCATTGGTGTGTCGAATCGAACCATCGAAGGTGATAGGGGTGACATGGCGGTTATCTGGACCGGCGGTTATCTAGGGTGATTGAGATTTTGTTCTCGGCGAACCGTTGAACTAATTCGCTTTCCTAAGGTTAATCGCGATTCTTCAGGGCGAAGATATTTTGTGGCGGTCGCTACTGGTGCCCAGCTTTTGTCAGTCGGTTTCCAGGATTAATTTAAGGACTTATCCCTGCGGGGTTCTTAGAACTTTAGTTCGTGTTTCATGTTATTACCTTGTGTTGTGAACTCATATGTAGCCAAGGTGATCGCCTAGTTGGCTGTGATGGTTGACTTTGCAAAGCAACGCTAGAGAAGTTTTAGGGAGCTCTTGAGAAGGGGATCACCTTTTGGCTAGAAATCAAGATAACTTGGGTGTGATCCTAATCGCTAAACAAGCTGGACAAAACCGACATTGCAATTCGCTCTAATTTATGCTGGGTGCCATGGATAAAGCAACAAGACGGAGATTTTTCCCTGAAGCGAGATATATTTTTGTTTGTTGATCTAGACATTTTTCAATGGTCAAAGATTGATCGGTGCTAACGCGGTGTGTTGCAACTATCTTTGGTAGTTGATCATCGATCGGCTATTGCATTTCCAGTCAGTTGGACTAGAGGGTTCAAGGTATTACGGGAGCGATCCAAATGTGTCAGTACGCCCTTCAACTTTTGCTAGGGCTAGGATTAGTGGTACTTACATCAATTTAAATTAGAAGGGTTCGTCTGGCAACGTCATGGAGAGCGATCTCATCTTGGCCAGAAGTTCTGATTTTAGGGAGTTTTCAGACGTGACAAGCGGATCAATGGACAGATATAGTTGGCTGAATCCAAGCATCTTTAAAGTTCCCGACAGATTGACCGAAATTCCCGGGTGGCATGGCCATATTCCCTTTGCATTGTGGGTAATTGAAGCAATCAAACCACGATTGTTTGTTGAACTTGGCACTCATAAGGGTGACTCTTATTCCGCTTTTTGTCAAAGTGTCAGCGAGCTAGGTCTTCCCACAGCTTGCTATGCCGTCGATTCCTGGGAAGGTGACGAGCATTCGGGTTTGTATGGCGATGAGATTTTCGCTGAGCTGTCAGCGTATAACCAAAGGAAATTTGGCGGCTTTTCTACGCTCCTTCGAATGTATTTCGACAATGCCCTTTCATACTTTGACGATGGCACTATCGACTTGCTTCATGTAGATGGGTACCATTCCTACGAGGCCGTAAAGGTTGACTTTGACAAATGGGTCAGCAAGCTCTCATCTCGAGGGGTCGTTCTCTTTCACGATATAGCCGTAAGAGAACGAGACTTTGGCGTTTGGAAGTTTTGGGATGAAGTCAAGACCCGCTATCCAAGCATTGAGTTCACTCATTCAAATGGATTGGGCGTTCTAGCGGTCGGTCCGGAAGTGCCACCTGTTTTGGCAGACCTCATAAGGTCTTATCAGGAGTACCCTTCGAGTGTCTTAGGACTCTTTCAATCACTTGGAGCCCGATGTCAACAGATAAGCGAAAAAGATCGGTTGAATGCCGAACAAAGAGATCTACAGGCTCGTCTCTTCCAAGAACAAAGTCGTAGCGCGGAAGCAAATCGACAATATAGCGAATTAATCGATGAGATGTACTTTGTCAGTAGTGACTTGGCCGAGCATAAAGAACTCGCTGATCGGCTCACCGAGGAGATTAAAGATCTTAGGGCTTCTCTGGCGGCTGAGCAGGAACTCAACTACTCAGTTTCAATGCAAATCGGACGAGCAGTTGAGGAAAAGACCGAGGTTCTAAATTCCGAGGCGTGGCGCATTACAGCGCCTCTTCGATATTCAATAATTTCTATCAGACGCTTATTGGGTTGGCGTCGTTTTTTATCGATGACGAATCCGAAGTTAAAGCCCCTCCAAGGCGTAGTTTCGAGTGGCTTGACGGGTAAATCTATCGCACTTGGTGGGCAGGTGCGATATTCGATTGAACCACCTCTACCGTTGCCAGGCTGGTATCAGCTAGAGGTCGAGATAGAGACTTTGGTTGGTACGGAAAATCTTCGCGGCTATGTCATCGCTGAGACCAATAATTTTGATCGCTACAGCCAACAGGTCCCTTCTCGAAGAATTGGTCAGCAGTTAGAGATCCAATTTCACTTCAATTCTACGATAACTCGCTTAGAACTTGTCGTTATGGGCTTTACCGGAGAATTCCAACTGAAGGAAGTCCGACTGCGTCCGATTTTGGGAGTCCCAAATCATCGAATCGCTCGAATCTTTGGTCCTCTTATTGGAAATGTTTTGTTGTCGGAGCTGCCCGAAATTCAAAACCAGCAAGAACTTTTGAGTGACGAAAGTAACTATATAAAGTGGATTGAGAATTCTGAGCGCATTGACGAAGGCGATCGTCAGGCGATTTTGGACGAAATAGCAGCGTTTCAAAAAAAGCCACTCATTAGCGTGGTTATTCCATCCTACAATACCCCAATCGATCACTTTGTAACAGCAATCGAGTCTGTTAGAGCACAGATCTATCCAAATTGGGAGTTGTGCATCTCAGACGATGCATCTAGCGATGTTCGAATCAAGACATTGATTGAGCGCTATGTTGCATCGGACAAGCGAATTAAAGCGCATTATCGTGAGCAGAATGGCGGAATTTCAGTTAACACTAATGATGCCATCTCGTTAGCGACAGGCGAATACTTGGCATTTTTAGATGCCGATGATGAGATCTCAGAGTTCGCCCTCTTTTATGTTGCTAGGGAACTGCAAAAATCGTCTGGGCTTGAGTTGATCTATAGCGACGAGGATAAGATCACCGGAACCGGCAATCGTTTCGAAGCCTATTTCAAACCTACTCTCTCCCCGGAACTGCTTTTGTCTAAGAATTACATAAATCATCTCAGCGTCGTAAAGACTTCAACTCTGCGACGTTTAGGTGGGTTGCGGCCGGCTTACGATGGTGCTCAAGATTGGGACTTTCTTCTCAGATTGCTCAGCGAAATTGGAAATGACCTCTCCTTGTCGAAGAGAATACCAAGAGTCCTCTACCATTGGAGGAGCCTGCCTTCTTCGACATCGACTGGCTCTGAGGTAAAAACTTACGCACTCGAGGCGGGGCGTAATGCAGTGAAGACTTATTTAGATAACATTGTTCCAGGTTGTGACGTTGTTGCCTCGGCGGGAGCAAAAGCAATAAATAGGGTAGTTTTTCCGGTTCCTAATTCGACTCCACTCGCCTCTGTCCTAATTACAACTGCTGGTGGTTACTCGGTGATAAGGGCATGTCTGGATAGTCTTTTTGGAAAAACTACCTATTCGAATTATGAAGTTGTTCTGCGGGTAGATTCAAATGTGGCGCTATCGCCGAGAACGACCATGTATTTGGATTCCTTGACCACAAGACATCGATTTTCTTATCACCTAAGCATGCGACGTGCTGACGCTGGTTTTAATTATTCGGTCGCTGTGAATGCTCTCGCGAAGATATCAAAGGGAGATATTTTAGTCTTTCTCAACGACGATACCGAGATCATCGAAGGCGAATGGCTAAGTGAGATGGTCTCAGTTCTGTCCGTGCCGGGCGTAGGCGCTGTTGGTGCTCACCTTCTTTATCCTAGTGGCCAAATTCAGCACGGCGGTGTGCTTGTTGGAATGGGCGGGGTGGCAGGACACTTGTACCACCTGCATCAAGATGGAAGTCACGGTTATTTCAACGATCTCTTTGCCCTTAGAAATGTCAGCGCTGTTACTGGTGCATGTCTTGGGGTGCACCGTGATATCTATCTTAAGGTTGGAGGTTTCAACGAGGAACGACTGGGAATAGCTTTCAATGATACCGATTTTTGCATGAAAGTGCTTTCGAGCGGTTATCGAATTGTGCAGGATCCGAATGTCAGACTCGTGCACAAAGAGTCGATAACTCGAGGATATGAAGATACCACCGCTAAAAAGCGTCGCTTCAACTCTGAAATAGCGTACCTTCGCGCGACTTGGATGAAATACATCGAAGACGACCCATTTTATAATCCGAATCTTAGCAGAAATGGCACTTTTGAGACCGAGTCGGTTAGCCGAGTTCGAGAGATGGATAGAAAATTGGCTAAGTGATTCTCCCGGAGAGTCGTTAGGTGCTCTTACGGAGTTCCGACATCACTCATTGCTCTTAGGTGCACTTACTCTGAAGGTAAATTCAGTATTTCTCGTATTTTTAACTGTATACACGTCTACGAATAAGCCGGGAGGACTTGACACTCAAAGACTTTTGTTTTTGGAGTTGCCTTTCTATAGTTCGTTGAGGGTGATTAGCTCGGAATTGGGGAGAGCGCTCGACTCCTTGATAGTAGCAACGGAACCTCTATGGTTGTCCAGTAGTTTCTCTTTCCCCGTCGATAAATCTGACTCAGCAGATCAACAGAGTCAGATTTATCGACCCTTTGAGTTTTCGCCACGATTGCTATGAATGCACTTGGGCAATCGTTTTTGTGAATTTGAATGAAGGATTGACCTAAATCAGGAGTAAAGGTTGAGGTTTTCAAAGGATTTTGGATTAATTAGGAGGAATTTCGCATTTGTATTGAGAAATTTGGCACCATTGGCGGGAAGTAGGTGCTAGATTATCTTTCGATCAGCTAGATCCATACGTCTAAGATTACACTTGGTGTAGGTGAAGTAGATCAGAGTGTTCTGGCTCCCATGTCTGGGAATACTCTGGAAAAGATGGCTTTTGGCCTTTACAGAGCTGGACAAAAAAAAGTGCAGGAGGAAGTGGAGAGGATATGAACAAATTGAAATTTGATAACTCTAATACCGAGGAGGGTGGATTGTCCCGACGAACAGGATCGTTTACTAAGAGATTTTTAGCCATGACTGGTGCTGCGGCGCTGGTAGTAGGTGGCGCTGGGTCAGTATTTATTGGAGCAGGCGCTGCTTCGGCAACAACCACAGTAAGTTCGTCAACTTATATTGTGGGTTCGCAGGTATCAGGTGTGACGCTGGGACAATCTAGTACGACTGAAAGTGCTTCAGCTGTTTACACGTTGGGATTCACCGCCACCGACGGTATAGCGGCAGGCGGTTCGGCCACCTTGACTTTGACGGATGGCGCTGCATCGGGGAGATGGGCGCGTGCTTTGACCAAGGGTCCTACGTCAGTTATTGTAACTAGTGGCGGAAATTCGGTCACTCTAAGCGGAGCTTCAGTTGGGTACGCTCCAGGATCCACCAAGGCCGCTACTACTGTTACGATGACGTTGCCTAGCACGTTTTCGGTGGCGAACGGGGCTGCGGTTACCGTTCAATTCACAGCTTCAAATGGGGCGGCTGCCCATACCTACACGGCATCGGTTTCTACTTCAAGTGATTCTGTACCTGCCTCAGGAACGTCATATACTTTGGTCGCGGCCGCTAGTGCAGCAATTACAACTTCGTTGTCAAATGCGATAAACGGTGCTTCTGCTACGTTGACACTCGGAAGCATGTACTTGGGAGATTCTACCGCTACCCCAGCGGCGCAGTTGACTTTTCCGTCGGCAGCTGGCAATCAGGGCGTTTTCACCTTGACCTATGGCGGTGGAACCTTACCCTCAAGTGCAAGTAACTACACGATAACGGCAACCAACTCCACTGGAGTGGTGACAACTTTAACTTCAGCTGATTTTGCTGTGGCTTATGGTGTGGGCGTAACGGATACGGTATCTATCACCTTAAACGGCGGTACCTCTATTGCAGCTGGTGACCTTGTGTCTATTTCAGTAGCGGGGGCTATCAACCCAGCTTCTGGAACTACCTCGGTTACCCCAGTAATAACAGCTACTGAGACGGGTACAAAGGCAGCAACCTGGGTAGTGGATGACACCTCAACCTATAGTGGCACAGCTGGAACAGTGAATTCGCTTACTTTGGGTTCGCCAACATCTGTGACAGGATTGTCGATCACCCCAGCTTCTACGACCTCGTCGGCGTCTACTTCATACTCGATTAACTTTAAAGCCACTTCAGCTTTAGTGAAGGGAAACTTGGTAAACGTTGCTTTAGCAAGTGGAACAGTTTTGGGAACTAGTGCATATGTGGTTGACGCTACTAGCGGAACTTCGTACGTCGCTACGGTGACTCCAGGAACTGGTTCCGCAGCTAACACAGGTACTGTAACTTTGACAGCCGGCGTTAGCGCTGGTGATAGTGTGACCGTAACCTTGATTGGTGTGACCAACCCGACTGCGGGCGGTTCGGATAGTGGAACGATCTCGACGACTTCGGATTCGGTTGCTGCTACGGCGAACTATGCAATAACTGCGGCGACGACTTCCACGTTAGCTCCAATAGTCACTTTGAGCAGTGGTTCTGCTGGCGGGTCTGCGACTTACACGATTACTGATATTTCAGCTTCGGCGGCCTACGCGACAGGATCAACTACCGGTCAGATCGGCCTCTATTTCCCAAGTGGTACTGGGTTGCCGACCGCTCCTTCTCAGTATTCAATTACCGATCTCACCAATTCTTCGGGAACTGGTGCGCCGGCTAGTGTTAGTGTTGACACTACAACGGTGACTGGTGACAATGGGGTGACCTTGACGGTTAGCAAGTCTATTTCCATGAACGACCAGCTAAAGATTGTCGTTACAGGTGCTATAAATCCTGTAGGTGGATCATATAGTGCTCAGTTCACAGGGCTGAATGGATCTGTACAGACGGTCGCGCCTTCATTCCCAACTACTGCAATGACCTATCCGAACGGCGCGTTCGTTCAGTCTGGTGCTCAGATTGACGTTATTGCCGGTGGATATGGATTCGGAATCTCTACTCAGGCTGCGTTTGCACAGCTACAGGCGATGGATCCTGCTTCAGTTGTTACTGGAACGTTCCCAGCCGCGACTGGCCCTAGGGCTGGTACTTTGATTCAGGTTGCTGGCTCTGCTGGTATCTGGGTTGTGGGTACTGATGGTAAGATCTATCAGTTCTCTAGTGCGTCGCAGTTCATGGCTGATGGATATTCTCCAATGCAAGTTGTGCAAGTTCCAAGTTCGGGTGGTTTGACCGTAGGTACTGGTGCAGCTCCTACGGCAGCAATGACTTTGGCTGATGGTTCCATTCAGAACTTCGGCGGGACTTACTATGTGTACTCGGGTGGTCATGCATTCGGTATTCCTACACAAGCTGATGCTGCCGCGATTGAGGCTTCTACTGGTTCGATGGTAATTACTGGATCCGGTTCGGCTCCAACTAGTGCAACGATTGCCGATGGTTCTCTAATCCAGCCAGTGGGCTCAGCGGGTATTTATGTTACTTCTGGAGGCAGTGCTTACCAGTTCAATAGCGGAACGCAGTTGAGGGGCAATGGCTACACAGTAATGTTTGTAGTTATGGTTCCTTCTTTGGGATCTGTTACGGTAGGGTAACTTCTATCAATATATCTAAGAGCTAATTGACCTCAGGGGGTGCGCGATTTATATCACGTGCCCCCTGTTTCTGTATTAGGGCTGAGGCTCTTATCAGCTAGATGCCTAGAGATGATATGGTGGAGTTGGGCCTCGTGCTTTGACTGCTAAGGCTATGGTTTACCTGTGGTAGCGATGCTACAGCCCATTGGTTTGCCATTGAATAGCCCAGCATTAGGTAATTGCTCAAATGGATTATTACAGCTACGACAAGGATGATCCTATTGTCTGTCCTTAGTATCACAGGTTCGTTACCTTAGAGGCTGATTTAGATAAGGGCCAAGGCAGCACAGTTGAATCTGTCATGAGATTGACTTAGATTGGCCAGATTGACCTAGGGTTCCCCTTCTAAGGGGGTCAGCTTGTCGGCCTCCCCTCCTCGCACCAAGAGGCTTCTAAGCTTTTTGATCTGTCTTTAGCCCTTAAATGAATCAAAAGTTCCCCCGACCTCGTTCGTCAGTGCCAATCTCTCTTACTATCGTTATTTTGTATGATTCTTTCCGATCGCACCATACGCTCTGAGATTGAGGCTGGACGAATAGTAGTTGACCCATTGGGTGAAAATGCAATTCAACCCTCATCTATAGATCTACGTGTCGATCGCTTCTTTCGTATCTTTCGCAACCATGTAGCTAAGGTGATCGACCCACGTGTCGAACAAAAGGATCTAACTGAAGTTATCGAGGTAGATCCCGATGGTCTTTTTATCCTGCATCCAGGTGAATTTGTCCTAGGCTCAACTCTTGAGCGCATTGGAATCCCAGACAACTTAGTAGGCCGCCTAGAAGGTAAATCATCCCTTGGCCGTCTTGGCCTTTTGATTCACTCAACCGCCGGCTTTGTCGATGCTGGCTTTAGTGGCAATATCACCTTGGAACTCTCCAATGTAGCCAATCTCCCAATAACTGTCTATCCAGGTATGAAGATCGGACAGATCAGCTTTTTGGAGATGACAACCCCAGCCCTTATCCCATATGGCTCTAAGAGTCTTGGCTCTAAGTACCAAAATCAAAGCGGCCCAACCCCATCTATGAGCCATAAGAACTTCGAAGAATAACCATCTTCGCTATCGACTGTTATTTGGGGGGGGGGTGACTGCGTCAGCCATCTATGAGCCATAAGAACTTCGAAGAATAACCATCTATAGAGTTGGCAGATTTGTTACTTGGTGGTAACATTAGTTTTTGCCTATTTTATGACTGCTCTTTCCTCTAATCTATTTGGATGTTCCACCAATTGGATACTTTTGCCAATTGGTTGTTTCAAACTAAATGGCGACTAAATGACGAAATGAGCACTCGTTAGAATCTTTTGGCACCGATGAAGATCCCTGGAGGCTAGATGCGTCTAATCGTTGGATTAGTAATTACTGTGGCTGCATTGGCCATAGCTCTAAATAGAGCGCTATTTATTATGAAGTTGGTGAGATCTGGAGCTAAAGCCCCAAATCGCTCATCAACCATAGCTTCTCGAATTTCAACTGAACTCACAGAGGTACTTGGTCAACGAAAGCTCCTCGCCAAGACAATCCCAGGAATTGCACACTTCTTTACCTTCTGGGGATTTACCATTTTGATCGCAACGATCATAGAGGCATATGGAGCTCTCTTTCAATCCAACTTCGCCATTCCACTGATTGGCCATGACTCATGGCTTGGCTTTATCGAAGACTTCTTCTCTGTAGCTGTCTTAGTCTCTTTGGTCGTCTTTTCAATAATCAGAGTGATAAATGCACCTAAGAAAAAGGCTAAAGCATCTCGCTTTTATGGATCACATAACTCTGCAGCATGGCTAGTACTGGCGGGAATAGCCCTAGTTGTCATAACCCTATTGGTCTATCGAGCCGCTCAAGTAAATACAGGTGACTTCCCCTATTCCAACTTCGCATTTGCAAGCCACCTAATCGCTAACGCCCTAGCACCCCTGGGCCATTCAGCCAACAGTGCAATTGAGACCATCTTCTTATTGGGTAACATCGCCATCATCATGGGCTTTTTGGTCTTTGTCACCTACTCTAAGCACCTACACATCTTCGTAGCTCCAATCAACATCGCATTCTCTCGACGTCCCAAGGCACTAGGTGCCCTAGATAAGACACCTAACATGGACCCAGAAGAGCTAAGTGAAGACAGCGTCTTTGGCGTAGGCAAGATAGAGGACTTCTCCTGGAAGCAACTGCTAGATCTAGTAACTTGTACAGAATGTGGTAGATGCCAAGAACAGTGTCCCGCCTGGAATACACAAAAGCCCCTCTCTCCCAAACTCCTTATCATGGATCTAAGAGAGCACCTCTTTGAATCCTCCCAGCGCCTATTGACAACCGCTGGAACCACTCAACTTCTTGAAGAACCCAAGATGCTGGTCCCAAGTGTCATAGATCCAGATGTCCTGTGGTCTTGTACCACCTGTGGAGCTTGTGTTGAAGCTTGTCCTGTAGATATAGAACACATCGATGCAATTGTAGATATGCGTCGTTACCAAGTTCTAATGGAGAGCGACTTCCCAAGTGAAGCCCAAGGCATGCTCCGTAACATAGAAAACCAAGGAGACCCATGGGGCCTTGGCTCTTCTCATCGAGGAGATTGGGTATCAGAGCTTGACTTTGAAGTCCCAATAATCACCAATGAGATCCCTGAGGATATCGAATACCTCTTTTGGGTTGGCTGTGCTGGAGCACTAGATGAAAGAGCTAGAAAGGTCACCCAATCGATTGCTCGCCTACTTCATAGATCTGGAGTCACCTTTGCAATACTTGCAAAGAAAGAGAGCTGCACCGGTGATCCAGCTCGAAGACTAGGCAACGAATACCTCTATCAAAGCCAAGCAATGACCAACATAGAGACCCTAAATTCAGCCAAAGCCAAAAAGATCATAGCCTCTTGCCCTCACTGCTTTAATTCCTTAGCCAATGAATATCGTGGCCTAGGTGGCAACTACGAAGTCATCCATCACACCCAACTACTCAAAGAGCTAGTAGATGCCAAAGCACTAGTTCCAACCATTACCCAAGATGCCAAAGTAACCTAT
>NZ_JXYS01000074.1 GCF_000949295.1 Acidithrix ferrooxidans | reverse complement strand
ATACCCCGTAACTTGGGTTACCATCACTTATCAGCTTGGTATCGGAATCTAAACGTCTCACAAAAACATCTTTGAATGATTTAGCAGTGGTATCTTTGATTACTTCCATGAAGCAATGAGTAGGAGCACCATTGCTAATCGACACTCCAATTAGGACATTGGTTTGTTTTGTTCCCTTTCCTCTTTAGCCTTCGCCATGGCTCTCACCACCTAAAAAGAACTCATCTACCTGGACGTTTCCTCCAAGTTTATATAAACCATTTCGGTCAGCCATTGCTTTTCGTAGCTTATTTAGCATCAACCAGCCAGTCGAATAAGATACTTGAACGAATTTAGCAATGGTAGTAGCCGAAAGACCACGCTTGTCGTTGGACAATAGATAGATAGCGGAGAACCACTTGGATAAAGAGATATGGCTTCGATGGAAGATGGTTCCGGAGGTAACGCTAGTTTGACGGTGACAAGATTTACATTGAAAAAGTGGAGCTCGAGATGCTGCATTTCTTCGATGGTTTGGCCTGATTAAGGTAAACTGGTCAGAGTCACACTTTGGGCATCTAAATCCCTCTTTCCACCGCAATTTGATCAAATGATCTTCACATGCTTCCTCTGAAGCGAAGCGTACCATAAAGCCTGAGATATCCACCATGCCTCCTTTATCGAACATCTGTTCTACTAAAGATTAGCTCCAATCTGGTCTCGGTGGAGGCGAAACTTACGAAACTTGATAAGTATGATTCCAAAAACAATCGATAGTCATCGCAGGAACACCCATTAGTTCGCCATCTCTTGGATGCATTTTTGCCTTCAAGCTAAAGGATTCGCTTTAGCTGGGAGCAACATAGGAAAGACATCGAATCAGCTGCGAACGGGCGCCTTAGAATACAAAATTTAAATAAAGTATTTGAATAAAAAAATGGCACCCGCTCGTCGCAGATGCCATCAAAACTGATGCGAGGGAAAGAAAAACTACGATAGGAAGAGATTCACTCAGTAGTTTTTTCTAAGTCGTTACGAGAAGGGATTACCCAAGAGCAAAAGACCTCAGTCCAGTTCGCCGTTACCATCGATCTCAGAGGCAATAAAGATCTCATCGCCAAGATCCATTGCATCGAACTCCTCAGCGTCCTCTGACTCTGGTATTACAACAGCTGCAATCGCCTCACGAATCGGAACCACAAAGCCAGAAGCAATTTCATCAAACGATGCTGACAGGGGCTTTCGTGTAACGTCGTCAAATTGGGGTGGGACTATAGCTCCCATATTTCCACCAAGGTGAGCGTGATAGGCATTGATCTGTCGGGCCCGACGCGCAGCGAGTGTCACTAGGGAGAACTTGGAATCAACCTTATCCAAAAGGTCCTCAATTGGGGGACTCATAAGCGAACCATCGAATGCAGACTTAGCCAATGCGAATCCTTAAAAAAAACATTAAATACGGCTTTTCAGTCTAGTCCAGTTCACTGAAGTTACGACTATCGCAAAGACTAAGGAATCCGAGCTACTCTACCTTGATGGCCATGACCACCTCGGTGTTGATAGCTAATCTCCCAATTCAAGTCAAGTCAGCAAGTCAAGTCATCAAGTCAAGTCAGCAAGTCAAGTCATCAAGTCAAGTCATCAAGTCAAGTCATCAAGTCATCAAGTCAAGTCATGAATGACAAAGAGCCACTAGGGATAATCTTGGCAATCTAGGGATGATCGTGACAATCGCCAATACAGGTTTCAATAAAACCCGCTATCTCAGCGACTACCGCCTCAAGATCATCATTGATAAAGCGCTGTCCGCCTAGAGCCAGTGCACTTTCAATTTCGCTATTTGCCAAGGCAACACGAGCAGCAATATGACCCTGGTCGTCACCTCGAACGCGAAGCCGACGCTCTAGCTCTGAATCGCTTGGCGGAGTTAAGACCATAATCTTTGCAGATGCAATCAGCTCTCTAATCTGTTTGGCACCTTGAACATCTATCTCAAGGAGAAGATGACTTTCGCACCCAAAAAACCGTTCCTCTGGAAGCGGTGTTCCGTAGAAGTTGTCTAAAAAACGAGCATACTCAATAAAGCCGTGGTCGGCAACCTTAGAGAGAAAGCTCTCTTCATCCACAAAGACGTAAGCGCTCGCCGATTCATTTTCACGACGAGTTCTTGTCGTCCAAGAGCGAGACAAAGAGAGGTTCTCAACACATTCAATGAGTCGGCCGGCAACGGTACCTTTACCGACGCCGCCCGGACCACAAAGGACGAAAATCAAGCTAGCTAGGCTTTAGAAGCCTCTTCAAGCAGATTTTGCTTCTGCTTGACCCCTAGACCCTGGAGGCGTCTCGTTTCAGTGATTCCGACAGCATCCATAATCTTCTTAGAGCGAACCTTGCCAATTCCTGGCAGAGATTCAAGAACGGATGCGACTTTCATCTTTCCAATAAGTTCATCGTTGGGAGCCTTTTCAAGAAGCTCAGAGAGGGTAACCGTACCCAGCTTTAGCTTTTCTTTGATTTCAGCTCGTTGTTTACGGGCTTCAGCAGCTTTCTTTAGTGCGTCGGCTCTTTGTTCTGGTGTTAATTGTGGAGGCAAAGGCATATTGTGAAATTACCGCAGGCTACGACACTTCGTGTCGATTTCGGCAAAATTTCAAAAAAAAGTTGGTAATTAATATCAATGTAGTCATTTCATGAATCGAATATCAACATATACGTAATGTTATTAATGGATTTGCGGCCAAATCAGTGGAGTCCGGAAACCTTAAAATCACGAAGTTGATCCTGGCCGTATGATGCACGAAGGACTTCCTTGGCACCATGGAGTGTATCGAATTCCCCACGGGCAGCAATCACAGAATAGATATTCTTTGACAACTCGATCTGGTCTTCGATTTGACAGATCGAATGCAAAAGGCTCAAGCTCTCTCGCTTGTCAAATTTGATCTTTCCCGCCAAAAAAAGCTCACCTAAAAGAACACGGTTCTCTTCGTGAATGAAAAAGAAGTCGTCATAAGGAAGGCTCTTTCCAATCGAAAGGTCCACTGCGCGACGAGCATTGATCGGAGTCAAACGGTGGTCGCCCCAAAAGACCAGCCACGCAAAGTCAGGATTGGAGTCCATAAACTTCTCCACCTCTTCATCGCTGTAAAAGAGCGGTCGGCTGGGATTGTTGACAAGGTTGCGACGTACGCTTGCACGCTCGTCAAAGCGGAGCCTTGCATAAGTAGCCACCGACAGAGCACTATTTGCCGCTAAGTGATGTCTCACGCTATAGTCGGGGTCTTGGCAAAGCTCAAGTGCCAAATCCTCCGGAAGGCAGCTATTTGCGGCCACTTTAGATCTCACTGGGACATCTCGATCGCAAGCCAATGCCCGAAAGATCTCTAACGATCCATCAATTACAGCGGTAATGGATGCTCCGAGGGCTCCCCTCACGCGCCAATCTACATCCCGAGATAGTTTGAGCGCCAAGGATCGATGCAAGTTAGGGTGCGTAGCCGCTCTGATTCTAATCTCATGTGATTTGCCAGAGATCAGTGACTCTAAGACCGCTGGGGGTGAGATTGGATTTTTGACCAATGCTAATCTCACGGGGTCGCTATCATCGTGCATAAGGCTTATCAAGATCGCAGGATCCACCACCGTGTTTGACGCAACGGCCGCCCTCACAGTAACCGAACGATCGCCCGCCAAGCTAGCATGAGCATCCCTTGGACAAGAGGTGTTTTCTGCCACATTAGCACGAACCCCATAGTCGCTATGGGAACTCAAGGTCACCAACACATCCGCCGGAGCGCATAGATTTGTCGAAGCAGCACGAAGAACTTTAAGCTCTTTGAAATCGACGATCTTTCTCATCACCTCGGGCGGGCAGCATCTATGGCGCGCCAATAAAAACCGTCCCTCCAGCGAGGTTGACAAAAAGTCACACAACTCCGTCGAGAGGTCATCGTCGCTTTCGATCCGCTGAAGTACCACCAATTCATCGGGCTCAAAGCCAACACGGAGTGCATCTCGAATTACTATTGCATGGCGACTCGATGTATGTGAATCTATCTTGCATCTAAATCGATCCGCATCTAAAAGCACTTCATGACAGCCACCGCCCCACAGATCCCCGCACTGGATCATATTGGCGTCAGAAAGCATCTTTTCTTTGCGCTTCATAGTGCGACCTTCCTAATAGCACACTTGCGGCTACAGAGGCACAGATAGGCAAATCTAGCGATCCTAAGATCTCTATTAGACGTCCCCAAATGTCAACAAGCCCGAAAACCTACATGTATAGAAAATCTTCGTACTCAAAACGAGTCGACTTTAATTCCATTTAGAGACAGCGATGCCACGGGTAAAATTGATAAAATCAAGGTGATTCGCTCAGCTAATAACCATATTAAATCTTCGAAATCGACTCCAGAAGCATCTCAATAGCCTCGCGAGGTCGCTGTGAGCGCGTCACGCTTCGACCCAGAACAAGAAGGTCCGCTCCTTGAGTCAGCGCTTGGGTGGGTGTCATGACTCTAGATTGATCATCTCTAGCATCGTCTCTAAAACGTATTCCGGGAACGACCGCAAAAAGATCTGGCTCAAGCTCCTTAGCTCTAGCGACCTCGTGGCCAGAAGAGACAAATCCACGGGCGCCGCTGTCTTTAATTAGAGTCAATCGCTCGGCGAAACCCGCGGGGTCGATGGATGAATCACTGGTCAGATAGGTCACCCCTATGATCGCCGGAGGCTCTGCGACTCCAGCTAGAACCGCCCCAGTCACCACGCCCTCAACGGCAGCCTTTAGCATATCAAGGCCTCCCAGAGAGTGAACAGTCAGGAGTTCCACACCAAAGCTACCTATGACCTTGGCTGCTTTGAAGACGGTATTAGGAATGTCATGAAGCTTCAAATCCAAGAAAATTCTATATCCGAGCTCCCTCAAGGAGTAGATTACACTTGGTCCTTCCGACACAAACAGCTCCAAACCAACCTTTGCATATCCAAATGCATAGGAATACTCCTTCGCCCAGCGAAGAGCTTCAACCACATCATCGGTATCTATCGCCAATGCGAGCCTAGAGTCTGACATCTCACAATCTTTCTTCTTGGTATCAAAGGACCACAAGGGCTAGTCAAGCCTGCCTTTTTTATTACGCGACTTCACAGGTCAAAATTTCACAGGTCAAAACTAAAAAAATCAAGTCAATTTAACTCGAAACTTCCCAAATCAATACTTGCATAGAAGTCGTATGCATATATCAGTTTTGGAAACGTATTTACCATTAAATAGGTTGCAATTGAAAACTCATAGAGCGTCTTCTTTCTCCAATCATGCCAATGAAACAACGAGGTACTAGAGGCCCCCACGATCAAGCGTCCTCCCCGAGTTACCCCTAGTAGCCAACATGGTGGCAAAGATATAGGCACACATGGAATTGTTCTTGATGGCCAAAGGAATCTTATAAGTATTGGCCCACTTAGCCCAAGGCGATTCTCTGTGATACACGCGGCTCTGTGGTACAGCCGGCTCTGTGGAGTCAACTATGTGGGAATCGACCAATCTATCGTTATCTACCGCCTGGCTTCAGTTGCCATGCTCGACCAATTGAAGAAGCCAAAGTATGGAAAACCACAGAAAACGATCAATCTCGTGTAGCGGCAGCTCCACCACGATGAGCGGCACCTACGAGGTCCGAAACAGCTGAAAACCCCAACTTCTCGATCTCTTTTGGAAGATCCTGAATCACCTTCGAGATTACTCGAGGCTCGACAAAGGATGCCGTTCCAATTTGGATTACTCGAGCCCCAGCTGCCAACATCTCAATAGCCCCTCGGGCATTCGAGACTCCGCCCACACCGACGATCGGAAGATTCGGAAGTGCCCTATAGGAGTCGTAGATCGCTCTCAATGCAATCTGATGCAACGCTGGACCCGAGAGTCCTCCACCGCGCGCCCCAAGAGATGGCAGAAGGTTACCCATGTCAAGAGAGAGACCTAGAGCTGTATTTGTGAGGACCACCCCAGATGCGCTTGAGGCATCAACTACTTCAAGGATCTCCCCCAGAAGGTGTGTGCTTGGAGAAAGTTTAATAAGTCTAGGCAGTGACAATTCCTTTGTGGCATCAAGAATCTCGCCTACACTGGTAACCGAATGGGCAAACATCTTGTTCTTATCCTCAATATTTGGACAAGATACATTTACCTCAACGCCAACCACTATTGGATCTACCCCTTGTAGAAGAGCTGCAGCTCGAGCGTAATCATCGATGGTTCTTCCCCAAATGCTCACGATCGTGGGAACATTTATCTTCACCAACTTAGCAAGTAGGTTCTCTCGCCAAAATTCAATTCCTGGCCCCGTAAGGCCAACCGAATTCAACATGGCCGCATTTGCACCAACAACCCTAGGAGCTGGATTGCCTTTGGTTTCAAAAGGGGCTAGCGATTTAGTGACAAATGCACCCATCTCGGCCATATTGACGTATCCGTGCAACTCATTTGAAAAACCCCCAACGCCTGATGCATTCATAACTGGCGTCTTCAAGGTCAGCCCTTGGCAAATCACACTTGTCATATCAACCAATTGCTCGACCTCCCGATTTAGCCATCCAATTCAATTCGGCTCCATTGCCTAATATCGCCTAATATCGCCTAATAAAGTACAACCGCTCCAATACTATTTTCTAGATCCAGTGACGTTACTACCCAAACTAAAGAATACTTCGGTTGTGCCCTGCCGTTTCGTTGCGCCCTGCCATTTCACTGTATCAACGGCGCTGTATCAACAACATGGTATCAACTTGTACTGTAGCGCTATCTCGAACCCTTGGAGATCGAACGGTGGAACTCTTGAATCGAGGTAATGGTCATTTTGTTGTCTTTTAGTGCCTCGATCGCCGAAACGCCAGCTAGCGCAGCAGACATGGTAGTTACGCAGGCCACCTTGTAACGATTGGCGGAACTTCGAATATGATATCCGTCACTTCTTGGTCCTCGTCCTCGTGGTGTATTTATCACAAGACCAACTTCACCCGATGAGATAAGGCTCACTGCGTCTAACTCGTCGTCTTGAGCTTCGCCAATCTTACCAACCACGTCATCAACCGAAATATCAAAACTCAATAGCAGCTTTGCAGTCCCACTGGTAGCAGCTATTGAAAATCCTAGAGCGCGCAGACGACGGGCCAACTCAACCCCCGATGCTTTGTCTCGATCGGCGAGGGATAAAAAGACCTTTCCGCTAGAGGGAAGGGAGGTTCCGGCTGCCAATTGAGATTTAGCAAATGCCAGGGCAAAGGTGGAGTCGATACCCATTACCTCACCGGTGGAGCGCATCTCTGGCCCAAGCAAAGTATCAGCTGAAGGAAAGCGTGAAAATGGCATTACAGCCTCTTTTACCGCATAGTAGTCTCGATCCACCGCTACAGGAAGGATCCCCTCTGAGGCAAGCTCTTTTAGGCTACGTCCGACCATCACCAAACTTGCGATCTTGACAAGTGGTACGCCCGTTGCCTTAGAGACAAAGGGTACGGTACGCGAAGCTCGAGGGTTAGCCTCAATGACATAGAGCGAACCGGCTTTGAGGGCAAATTGTACATTTATCAACCCCACCACCAAAAGTGCATCTGCTATCTTGGCTGTCGTTTGGACGATCTCTTGCTGGATCTGCGGGGGAAGCGTTATCGGTGGAATCACACAGGCTGAATCGCCTGAGTGGATCCCGGCCTCCTCAACGTGCTCCATGATGCCCCCTAGTAAAAAGCCACCATCTTGATCCCTGATGGCATCGACGTCGATCTCAATTGCATCCTCTAAAAACGAGTCGATCAAAACCGGGCGCATCGACGCTTCGCCACCTTCGGCCGACAGCGCACTAAGGCGCGAAAATGCAGCCTCAAATTCTTCAAGATCGTAGACAATCTCCATGGCTCTGCCACCAAGGACATAAGACGGACGCACCAAAACAGGAAAGCCAATCTCTGCAACGACCTTTGAAGCCTCTTCAAAGGTCGTTGCAGTACCACCTGGGGGCTGTGGAATCGAAAGTGACTCACACATTGCCGACCATCGCTTTCGATCTTCGGCGATATCGATGGCGTCAGCTGATGTGCCTAAAATCAGGCTTGGATCAATTCCTTGAGCTAACCGAAGGGGTGTTTGACCTCCCAAGCTAACGATAATCCCAGCGAGATTACCGCCACCAAGACCGCTTGATTCGGCTTCAATTACCGAATTTAGATCTTCAGGAAAGAGCGGCTCGAGATAGAGCTTATCTGAGGTATCGTAATCAGTGCTAACAGTCTCTGGATTGCAATTGAGCATTATCGTCTCATAGCCTGCTTCAGATAGCGCATAACTAGCATGCACGCAGCAGTAGTCAAATTCAATGCCTTGGCCAATTCGGTTTGGCCCCGACCCCAAAATTATTACCTTCTTGCGATCCCCAAGAGTGACCTCGGACTCTCCGTCATAGCTGGAGTAGTGATATGGGGTTGTCGCCTCAAATTCTGCTGCACAGGTGTCAACTGTCTTATATCCAGGCACTAAGGCGAACTTCGATCTAAGCTCACGAAACAATGTCTCAGATGTATTGGTCAAATAGCCCAATTGAGCATCAGAAAAGCCATTTCGCTTCGCGCGAAGTAGATCCTTACGTGTTATTTGATCTTTCAACGAATCAATAGAGTCGCCTTCGTCGTCAACTGCTAGATCGCTCCAAAACCTCTTCTCGTCGACGATCTTTCGAATCTGAAATAGAAACCAAGGGTCAATCTTTGTCTTTTCGTAGACGAGCTCAATCGATGCCCCCTTGCGCAATGCTGATTCTACCTCAAAGATTCGACTAGGAGTTGCCTTTGTAGCCAGGTTCAAGACCTCATCGAGGCCTAGTAGATCAAGTGGCTTATCCAGCGGATCTCCCCCAAGGCCATAACGACCAAGTTCGATCGAGCGCATCGCCTTTTGGAGCGCCTCAGTAAAAGTTCGACCGATCGCCATCGCCTCGCCGACACTTTGCATCCTGGTTCCAAGTCGGCTAGAGACACCGGGGAACTTCTCAAAGGCCCATCTAGGTACCTTTACCACCACGTAGTCGATGCTCGGCTCAAAAGAGGCGGGTGTAACTTTTGTTATGTCGTTTTCTATCTCATCGAGGCGATAGCCTATCGCCAACAGAGTTGCTATCTTGGCTATGGGAAAACCTGTGGCTTTAGAGGCCAAAGCTGATGACCGCGAAACCCTTGGGTTCATCTCAATCACAACCATCTCACCGTTAGTGGGATCGATGGCAAATTGGATATTCGATCCGCCGGTCTCCACTCCAATACGGCGGATAATTCTAAATGCAGCGTCTCTCATCATCTGATATTCGACGTCACTTAGCGTCTGGGCAGGGGCAACCGTTATGGAGTCTCCTGTATGCACGCCCATTGGGTCAAAGTTCTCAATAGAACAGACAATGACTGCGTTATCTGCTCGATCGCGCATCACCTCAAGCTCGAACTCTTTCCATCCCGCAATGGACTCTTCGATCAAAATCTCAGATATCGGTGAAGCGCTCAGGCCAAAAGAAGCAATCTCTAGGAACTCCTCAGAATCTAAGGCAATACCAGTACCAGCACCACCTAGGATAAAACTTGGTCGAACCACAACTGGAAAGCCAATCTCCTCGGCGACGCTTATAGCCTTTTCCATGTCATGAGCAAAGCCAGAGCGAGGAACCCTAAGTTCAAGCTCGTCCATTGCATTCTTGAAGAGCTCTCTATTCTCAGCTGTATTGATAGCAAGGGCATTTGCACCAATCATCTCAACTCCGTAGCGCTCCAACACCCCAGCAGCATTCAACTCCATTGCTAGATTCAAAGCGGTCTGTCCGCCAAGGGTCGGGAGCAAGGCGTCCGGTCGCTCCTTGGCAATGATCATCTCTAACACGGCCAAAGTTAGTGGTTCGATATAGGTGGCATCTGCAAAGTCGGGATCGGTCATAATCGTAGCTGGATTTGAATTCGCCAAGATTACTCGATAACCCTCTTTAGAGAGGACTCGACAGGCTTGTGTGCCGGAGTAGTCAAATTCGCATGCTTGTCCAATGACAATTGGACCAGAGCCGATCACCAATACCGATCTAATATCTGTTCTAGCCGCCAACCGAATTCCTCCTAGTAGTTTAAATTTGTTTCTTAGATCAATATTGAAAGTTGGTGTGAGCCCAGCTCTAGGGCTCATCGCCCGTAGTCTCAGGCAGATCGCACTTCTTTTGCGAATAGATCAAAGAGGTAGAGCGAGTCGTGGGGACCTGGTGAAGCTTCTGGGTGGTATTGCACTGAAAAGGCCCTTGCATCATCTAGCGAAAAGCCCTCAACCACATTGTCATTCAGATTGACATGAGTAATTGTAGATTTGCCATAGGCCAAAGAGAGCGAATCTCGATCGACTGCGTAGTTGTGATTTTGGCTCGTTATTTCCACCACCTGGTCGCTCAAGCGCGAAACCGGATGATTACCACCATGGTGACCAAAGTTCAACTTATAGGTTGTGGCACCGATAGCTCGAGCAAGAAGTTGATGGCCAAGACATATTCCAAAGAGCGGTACCTTCCCAAGTACCTCTGTTATCTGGCTATTGGAATAGGTGAGCGCGGAAGGGTCACCTGGACCATTGGATAGAAAAACGCCAGCTGGACCATAGCTCAAGATCTCGGCTCCACTTGTAGTCGCCGGGACCACCCTAAGGCGAAAGCGCCCCGCTAGATATCTTATGATCGATGACTTCATCCCGTAATCGATCGCAACTACCAAAGGTCCCTCTCCAACTTCAAAGGAGTTACCCCTAGTGACCACCGCAGCTAAATCTTTATTGTCGGTAGAGTGTTCGGAGGTGGCGAATTTGGCAAGTTCCCTTGGGTCGCCAACGCCAATTACTCCAGGCATGGCACCATGTTCTCTGATATGTCTCGTCAGGGCTCGGGTATCCAAACCTTGTATCAGGGGAACGTTGGACTCTTCACAAAGCGCCAGGAGCGACTTCTCCCCACGATAGTTGGAGCGCACTCCGCTGTAGTTGCGGATAGCAACCGCGTTAGCCCAGATCCGATCTGACTCCATATCATGGAAGTTGCAGCCATAGTTTCCTATCTCTGGAGTAGTAAAAGTTATAAATTGGCCTGCATAGGATGGATCGGTAACAACCTCTTGGTATCCCGTTAGAACAGTGTTGAATACAACCTCGCCAAGGGCTACCACCCCGGCGTAGCTCTTTTGAGAGAGCGAGAGGATCTCGATCTCATAAAAGGTACCATCACTCAAAACGAGATAACCATCACTGGAAAAAAAAGTTTCTTCGCTAAAAATCAACGCCAACTACCCTCTTCTTGAAGTTTCTCATCTATTACCAAAGCTTTGCCTCCAACTATCAAATGGCGAACTGCGCCATTTAGTGTCATGCCAAGATATGGCGAATTCTTGGCCTTAGAGGCCAGAGCCTCTATCGCCATGGTTCGCGTCGCTTCAATATCCAATACCACCAAGTCTGCTATTGCCCCTACGTCCAAGATTCCAATCGATCCGCCCGTATCACCAATGAGGCTTGCACTTTGCCAGGAGATCATCGAGATGATCCGCCATAACCAGGCCAATAACTCAAATGGATGGGGATCGTTATCGAGCAATTGTGCACTTTTTATCACCTGGGATGGAAGCTTCGGAATGATCCCTAAATCCGCAATTACACCTTGTGCTCCAGTGAGTAAAACTTGGAACGAGTTTTGTAGGCCCAACATCCCAAAGGCAGCGATCTCTATTGGAGCATCCTTCTTCCAGGTTGCATGGGGGGCATGATCGGTCCCAATTACCTCAAAGACTCCATCACCAACCGCTCTCCAAAGCGCCTCGATAGAGGCCCTATCTCTAAGGGGCGGATTGACCTTGAAGCGCGAATCAAAGCTTCTAGTTGCTCCATCGTCTAAAAAGAGGTGGTGTGGGGTGACTTCAGCCGTCACTGCTAATCCGTTCGCCCTAGCTGAACGAACCAGTTCGGCCGAGCGAGCGGTCGAAAGATGTAAGAAATGAATTGGAGCCTTGGTATTGGTGGCTAATTCTATATCTCGAGAAACCATCAACTCTTCAGAGATGCCAGGAATCCCAGGTAGACCTAACTCAGCTGAGACAAGTCCCTCGTTGATTACCCCACCATCGAAAAACTCTGACGTTTCAGCGTGCTGTGCAACAACGACACCCAGGCGCGATGCCACCTCTAGAGCCCGGCGCATCACTAGATTACTTTGAACACCCGAACCATCGTCGGTAAAAACTCTAACTCCGGCACTGGCCAGCTCACCAATTGGCGAGAGAACTTCTCCTTGTCTCGCCTTAGTAATTGATGCAGCAAAGGCAATTCGAAGCGGCAGGTCTTTTACCATCTCTCGAAGGTGCGACAAAATAGAAAGGTTATCAACCACTGGAGTGGTATTGGGCATGGCCAAGAGCGATGCATAGCCACCTAGCGCACCGGCTCGACTTCCGCTTTCAAAGGTCTCTGACTCACCATCACCTGGAAGTCGTAAATGAGTATGAGGATCCACAAACGCCGGGGCAACGACGCCCCCGCGAACATCTAGTACAATATCACCATAGCCCGGAGTCAATCGATCGCCAACCTCTTGAATCAGCCCTTCGCCAATTCGCAAGTCACCCAAACGAAACCCATTACGATCAGCAATAATTGCATTCAAAATCAAGATTGAACGATTCAAGCCTCTCCCTTTGTATTTGAATTGGCCTCAAAGACCGCCTCTAAGACCGCCATCCTGGTAAAGATGGAATTTCTAGTCTGCTCTCTAATTAGCGAACGCTGAGATTCTGCGAGATCCGAGTCCACCTCCATGCCTGGAAATACCGGGCCAGGGTGCATGATCATCGCGCCATTAGAACCCTTTGAAAATCGCTCCTTGGTCAAGGAAAACTTGCTCGCATATTCTTGGTCATGGATCACTGAGTCACCTCGAATCCGTTCGCGTTGCACTCGTAACATGTAGAAGATATCGACCTTAGGAACAACCGAATCAAACGAATCAGTGATTTCGACAGATTCGCCTTCAAATTGCCATGGAACAAGATCCCTGGGACCCACAAGTACCACCTTGGAGCCAACCTTTGACAATAGGGATACCAGGGAACGCGCGACGCGCGAATGAGAGATATCGCCGACAATTGCAATCTTTTTACCCGCCAGAGCATCGATCGACCCAAAGTGTGAGACCAAGGTAACAAGGTCCAAGAGAGCCTGAGTCGGATGTTGGTGAGCTCCATCGCCAGCGTTAATGACCGCGCTATTGGACCACCTTTGAGCCAGTATTGAAGCACCACCGAAAGAGGAACGAATCACTATGGCATCTGGACAATAGGACGAAATCGTCGAGATTGTATCCTTTAGGGTCTCGCCCTTAGCTAAGGATGAGTTCTTCGAATCAAAGACCACCACCGAGGCACCCAACTTTTTGGCTGCCATCTCAAAGGAGACACGCGTTCTAGTGGAGCTCTCAAAAAACATCAACGCTAAAGTTTTGGACCGATAAACCCTTGGACTTGCACCACCGCGAAGATCCAGCGAACGGTCTATGATAGACCTCAAATCCGCTTCGCCGAGTTGTTGAATTGTATGAAGCCCCTCTGAAAGCATTTAGCAATACCGCCCTAGGATTCTTGAACTTGGTTTGTCTGTCCCTGATCTTGGTAGATGGAGATCGATTCAGGGGTAACCTCAACGTATTCACTAAGAGCTGTTGGCAAGTTCTTGCCGACAAAGTCAGGGCGTATTGGCACCTCCCGATGGCCACGGTCCACAATCACCGCAAGTTGGACCTTAGATGCCCGAGCGCGAGATAAAAGCGAGTCCAAAGCAGCACGGACCGTTCGACCTGTAAAGATAACATCATCAACCAAAATGACGACTTTATCCTCTGCGGAACAAGGCAGAAAACTACGATCGGCTGGAAGATCCATTGCGCCAGCCGAAGCCTCCGTGGAGTCATCCCTGAAGTGGGTAACATCTAAAACACCCTGAGGGACCGTTACCCCTTCGAGAACTTCAATTCGTTTGGCCAACGCCTGGGCAAACCATTCGCCACCGCGGAGCAAACCTAGCAGCATTAGGTCATGAGGACCTCTGTTGCGCTCTAATATTTCGTGGGCTATTCGAGTAATCGCGCGATCTATCTCTGTTTTGGAGAGAACTTGCGCTTTGAGTGTGAGGCCACCCGCACCAGTTGGTACGAGCCGCAGTTTATTCGATGGCATTTAGCCTCCATGAACCGTGTAAGTATCGCAGTACTTACTTTACGGGCAACTAATACCTAATAGGCTAGTTTGAGCGATTGCACTTTCAACCCAATTGCACAAATCTCATATTCGATCGATAACAAAGAACGCAACTAAATGCCCGAGAATCAATTTTACTATCAACCTCCTCAACCAAAGGACTCAAAGCCAGCCCTACCAAACCACAAGATCTATCGCAGACGACGAATATTGGTTGCAACAATTGGTATCTTGGTTCTGGTTCTGATCCTCGGGGTAGTAGGCGTCTATGGCTATGCCAGGATCAAATTTGGACAGATAAAAAAGGTAGGAGTGGGCGGTCTCTCTGCAACCATCTCCAACCAACCAATCAACATCCTTCTGGTTGGGAACAACTCCAGAAGCGTTTTGAACGGCAAACAAGCCAGCGCCTTTGGCACAGGAGCTCAAGTCGGTGGCGCCAGAAGCGATGTGACTATGATCGCTCATCTCGACCCCGCAACCAAAAGGGTCACCTTGGTATCCTTACCTCGTGATCTGTTCCTGCCCATACCCGGCTCAACCAAATCAAACCGCGTCGATGCCGCTCTAAACAAAGGGCCATCGGTGCTCGTGAGCACAATAGAACAAGACCTAGGGATACCTATCCAGCACTACGTCGAATTGAACTTCGATACATTTCAATCCCTTGTCAACGCTTTAGGCGGCTTGTATATGGACTTTCCATATTACGTAAAAGACGCTATGACCGGTCTCAACATAACCCACACTGGGTGCCAATACCTCAACGGCACACAGGCCCTAGCTCTAGTGCGCTCTCGCGAAATGTACTATTCAACAAATGGGATCAACTACCTACCCGATGGACTAGGAGACCTCTCTAGGATTCGAAGAGATCACGAATTCCTCAGAGTACTGGCCCAACAAGTAAAAGCTAAAGGAATATCCAACCCACTAAAGCTCAACTCAATCCTCTCGTCAGTGGTCCCCTTCCTCAAGCTAGACAGCACTTTTACCTTCAATGGACTTCTTGGCCTGGCCACAACGTTCAGAAATATTAATCCAAGCGCGGTAGCAACAGCCACCCTCCCAATTGCCCTCGAGAACAACTATCAATACCTAGGTGCCAGCTACGGAGATGTGGTCTTTCCAGCACAACCCCAAGACGCTGCGGTAATGAACCAATATCTTGGCCTTAGTGTACCAAAACTGTCACATAGCACCATCTCTATCGCAGTGCTAAATGGAACAGGTCAATACCAACAAGCCTCATCCATCGCTACCTCCTTAGGCGCCCTGGGCTACAAGGTCCTAGCAACAGGAAATAGTCCTATCTACGGCTCAAACCTAGAGACGGTGGTGCGTTATGCTCCTGGATATCTAAACCAAGCACAAGTAGTCATGGCGAGCCTCTCAGGCGCAGTGGTCCTAAGCCAAGGAACGACATCCAATGGTGCAAAGATAAATGTCATAACAGGCACCTCACTAAGCGTCGCCCCACCTCAACAACAAGCACAACCTTCGCCAAATTCAACAGCCGCAAACTCCCATCCGACAGTTACCACAGCACCCATCACCCTGCCGGCAACTAGTTCTAATACACCGCTTCAGCCCTGGGACCCCCGAGCCTGTACCACCAACGCCGGATAGAAAAACCGAATCTACAACCCACCAAACCATTGCCAATTACAACAAAAAGGAAAGATAGCCCCGCTTGAGAGCTAGAACCATACAAAAAAAGAGAAAGTTAATACGACCTCGACAGCTAACCAAAGCCCTCTCGATCTAATCGAACAACCATCCGACAAAACGCTGCATCTAGAGCAATGGTTCTCGCGGGCCAATAAATACGCCTCGGCCGAATCTAAGAGACCTCTCTCCAAGTTCGCCTCTAGAGCAGCCTTTACCAACCTTTGGAAGAACCCTTAGATCAAAGCAAAAAAAGAACCAAAGAGTCCAAAGCATGAGCAAATAATCTCAACTGCGTGAGCTCACCCAACCCTAGAAGAAGCCCTGGAAGAAGCCCTGGAAAAACCACAATCTCGTCGATATTTTTATATGTGTCATAGCGTGCGTCGCAATGTCTGATCTGATGCTCTTGCGAAACCCACAAGAACTAAAATCAACAAAGACCGCCTTGGCACCTTGCTATGACCAAAATGCACCTTGCCAAGACCAAAATGCAACTTGGTGACTTTTCTTCTATCTTTGGACCACCTATATCCAACCCTCAGAGACAATTACACAATTGAAAAAATCAACTATTCCAAGTGGCATTTTCTCCCTCCACCTACCGGTGCTAGGCAATATTGAATAAAAACTCTTGAACAAAAGGTGCGCGTTGTATTACAAAAAGCACATGGTCTAAAATACAAAGGGTAAAAAATTCACTTGTGCAACTGTCGCCTCTCTCCGCTATCGAATCGCATCAATCTCTAATTCGACAAATTGTCCGCTAAAGCGATCCTGGGAAACTTTGTCACTACAACCCATGGACACTTGAAAACTGGGTAGCCATTAAAGAAGCCAATGTTACAGAAAAAATCCACCAGGAGACTAAACACCAACTCAGCGTTCACGCCCAATGCGCCCCTAGTCACTCCGCTATGGCATCAATCCCAAAAACCAGCCGAATCCACCGAAGCCTACATCCAAACACGATGGACTAAAGAAGACCACGAGTTCGATAGCGAGCTAACAGGAACACCCCTAAGCCACCTTGGCATACGTCGCCAAAAAGACGACAAGGGGAACAAAACCAAAGAGAATAAAAAACGGGGGTACCGGCCAAAATGGCCAACACCCCCGTTCCTGCATAATTATTAACTAAAAACTAATTGAATCTTTTCCTTTGGAAGAAACCCCAAAAGAGAATTCCTATAAATATGCCTAGCGGAATGACCATTGTCAGAACACCACCAGCAGGCACGTTCATCGGACCTACACTAGCAAACATGGCTACCTTTCTTTGAGTTGTGACGAATAGGCACTCTATTCATCACAACCACAAGTTAGAGAACGTAAAAGAGGACAAAAAATACCACTGAAACGATTGCCATGAAAGCCCAGTAATAGCTAAACCCCTCAAGATTAGATCTAAAGTTCTCAGCCATCATCGAGCTCGAGAGCCCCACTCCCCCATCGCTAGCAAGTGCGCGAGCATTGCGTAACGAACGAGCAATCAAGGTCTCTAGCCAATACATTGACAGGATAATAACGCCGGAATAGACAGGAGCAAATGCAACATAGACCCCAGCGTATCCAAAAGCACCTGGAAAGAAGTTCAACCGACTCAGCTCCCAAATCTGGAAACCAGCCGCAAACAACCCAGCCAGAAGAGCCGTAATGTTGGCTACCTGCCAGTCAATTGTCGAGCCCTTCTTTAGGCGAAAGTTGCCATATGCATTTAAGATAGCGCTCAGAAGAACCAAGGTCAGAATAAGAGAGCCCATAAGGGTCGAAGCAGTCTGACCATGTGGATCCCAAAGGCCATGCGAGTTCAGAGAACGTAGATAGAAATAAGCAAAGGCAATTCCACCAAAAAGGGTCATCACCAAGCCAATAGCTATCCTCGCGCCCCACCAGTGAGAACCTAGCGCAGCCTCATGATAGAGTTGCACCTCGTCCACTACGGGACGATCTTCGGTAATTTCACTCATGCTTTGCCTCCCGTGCGAACTACATCCTTATCGGCATTCTCAACAACTATATCAGCCATTGGCAATGCATCCAGATCAGCATACTCATAGGGTCCAGCCATTACAACAGGTACCGTCTTGAAGTTATGTTGAGGCGGTGGATAAGAGTCCACATGCCATTCAAGACTGCGCGATCCCCATGGGTTTCGAACTGCAGGAGTACGAGTAACCACAAGCTGCCAAAGGAAGGTTACGACAAAGAAGGTCAAAGAGAGCCCAAGCACATAGCTCGAGATCGAAACCCAATCATTCAAGGTCTGAAGACGCTGAGCATACTCGAATACTCGGCGCGGCTGACCCAAGAGTCCGACCGCAAACAAAGGCAAGAAGGTCGAGTTGAATGAGATCATCATCGACCAGAAATGAATCTTACCCCACTTCTGGTTGAGCTGGAATCCAGTAACCAAAGGAGTGTAGTAATAGATCGCACCAAAGAATGCGAAGATTACCCCACCCATGATGGTGTAGTGGAAGTGAGCCATAACAAAGAAGCTACCGTGCACCGTTACGTTGATTGGTACGTCAGAGACGTAAACTCCAGTCAGTCCGCCGAAGAGGAAGTTGAAGTAAACACCCAACATAAAGAGCATCGGCACAGTAAGGCGGATTCGAGCCTTCCAAAGAGTTCCCATTCCAACCAAGTAAATAAAGCCTGTAGGAATTGAGATCAGCTCTGTTGTCAACATGAACAATGGACGCATATCCGGGTTCATACCGCTCTGGAAGAGATGGTGCTGCCATACAAAGAAGCTAAGAACTGCCAGACCAATCATACCAGCGGCCGATGTCTTGTAACCAAAGATCGGCTTTCTCGCGAAGACCGGGATAATCTCTGCGACCATTCCAAAGCCTGGAATCGCCAACAGATAGACCTCCGGATGGCCAAAGAACCAGAACAAGTTCTCCCAGAGGAAGGATGAACCTCCGTGGGGACCATAGAGCATCGAAGTTTGGGCAGTTCGATCAAGTGTCAAAACATACAAACCATCAATAAGCACTGGAACTGAGAGAATCATTGTGAAACCAAGGGACAGCATCGACCAACCCATGATATTCAAGCGATTCCAAGTCATACCTGGTGCTCGATAGTTGATAATCGTAGCCACAATGTTCGTCGAAGCACAGACCATTGAAAGGCCCTGCAGGCCGAATCCAAAGATATATGCATCCTGGCCCACACCTTGTTGGATCGAGAGCGGAGCATACGACGTCCAACCAGATTGGAAGCCGCCCTGCCACAATGCGGACAACAATATTACATATGAGATCGGCGTAAACCAGAACGAGGCTGCCTCTAAACGAGGAAATGCCACCTTCTTGGAGCCAATCATCAAAGGAATCATAAAGTTACCAAACGGTCCAAGAACCACCGAAGTCATCATCATCATCATCATGGTTCCATGCTCACCTACGATTTCAAGGTAGGTGCTTGGTCCCCATATATGGTGGGTAGGCGACAACAGTTCTGTTCGAATGGCTAGAGCCAACAGGCCCGCCGTGAAGAAGTAGACCAACATACCAAAGAGATATTGGATTCCAACTATCTTATGGTCTTGGGTATATTGAAAATACTTCGTCCATCCAGGCTTTAGTTCAGGTTCGCTAAAGTCGGGCTCGTAACCCAGCATCTTCTTGATTGGATAGTTGAGAGCCCCAAGGCCAGCAAACCATCCAACGACAGCAAAAGCATAACCAAGACAGATGGCAACGTCGTTTTGACCACTACCTATAACTTGTGGATAGCCGCCGGCGATGGCATTACCCATCCAGTGGCCAAAGAGATACCCTATGCCACCGGCGACGGCTCCAGTTATTATGCTCGGGCTAAAGATACCCTTACCTGAAGTACCTGGAGTGCCACTCGAAGAACCTGATTCGGTCTCTTTCGAGAAGTCAATTGCCATGAATGCAATCCTCCAAATTCAAAAAAAATAAAACAAAATATTTGCTGTTTTCGCTATACATTACATACCGCCAATTCAAATCAAACTAAAGATTCGCATTGGGGTCGGTTGCAGTATTGTAATAACCGCCACCAGCACCTGAGTAAGAAGGCGTATAGGTCAATGAATACTTAGGTAGAAGTTTCGTCAAAGCAGCATTTTGGGTCTCCATATTGGAGGCCCATGTCTGAAATTGTGCTTGACTTACCACATGTCCGTAGTTATACATAGCCCCGTGCCAAATACCACATAGCTCGTCGCAACGAACAACAAACTTTCCAGTCTGTTGAGTCTTGGCGTAAGCTATGTTATTGTAGTCAGGGTTCGCATCAGCCTTAACCCCTAGGCCATAGGCCCAAAAGTCGTGAATAACGTCCAAACTTGTAACATTGAACTGAATCTCTGTATTGTTTGGAAGTTCAAGACTAGTGGTCTCCATGCCACCAAATTGGGGCCATCGGTAAGTAAAGCGCCATTGCTGTGCAATGACTTGAACCTGCAATATATTCTTAGTTGCAGGCCTCCAAATTGGGCTCGAACCTTCAGCTCCTCCAGCTCCGGCTGGAACCACCAAAAAGTAAGTACCAAAAGCAGCCAAACCCAAGACCAAAGTGGTGGTGATTATATACCACGCGCCCTGAGCCTTAGAGTTTCCGCTGATATTGGCGCCGGGAGCGAGTGGGTCTTCACCCGGACGCACCCTCCATTTCATAATCGAATACCCAAAAAAGAGCCAGACGAAAAAGAGCACAGGTACTACCAGTGTTGACACCAACCTGATGTCAAACTGGGCGCCTTGGGCTTGGTCGGTCATCGTGCCAGGCGGGAGGTGAGGTCCTAATACGAACCAAACCAACGCCATGCCGATAACCGAGGTGATAGCCCAAATTACCAGGATCTTAGTCAGATGGCCCTTAGTGGATTCTTCGCTGCGGGATTCGTCTAAAACGAAATTAGCCATCGACTAAACCACCTTCAGAAATCCGGCCATGTAACCTATGTTTTGCATTGGGCCACCATTGCCGTCTACATAACCAAGTCCACATGGAACAAAGCATTGCCATCTATAGCTACCAACGCCACCGGTGTGGAATTGGAAGGTAATAGTAGTATGAGCCTCGCTCAAGTTGCAAGGACCTGCATTACAGAAATTCTTTGCAGTTGAGCTGACGCCATACATCGGGACATTGATCCCAAGGCCTGGAACATTAAATGTGTGAGCTATTCCATTTCCCGTATTGGAATTTGGATTTACTATATTCTCCGCTACTCCATTTACATACGCAATATTACCGACTGTGCCCTGTATTTTGGACCAGACGGTATTTCTCAGGTTTCCACCTGAATCGTATTCGTAAAGCGTTACGTGAACAGTGCTATGTGTAGGAAGCTGGATCAGAGTGGTCTGATGCCAAGCTCCGTTGGCATCTTGGATAAAGTACCCCACCCAACTTGGATGAGGACCTACGCCCACTGCACCATCGGTCTGCATAACAAGGTTAACGACGCCAGGAGTAGAGGAGGGTGTTGCTGAAACAGTCGGCGGTGTCGACCTAAGATATCCTGCGACCGCAAAGACAATTAATCCAAGCAGTGCCGCAAATGATACTAATAGCGCGCCAGCGCGAGCTCCTTTCGACAATCTTACCCCTTTCTATAACTACTTTGAAGACTACAAAAGACCCTATTGAGAATAGGACCAATGGCCCTATCGATAGTGTCTTCCTTCACCTTCGTCTAAAAATTTACTATGCCTGAGGATCAACTGAATGTCATCTTCGAGAATATTTAGAATAAAGTTTGTATATGCAAATCTGTAGTGTAAATAACGATACAAACTAGTAGATAGTATCTCGCTTTATTAATTTACAGCTCTAAATGAAGTTGACAAAAATGGCAAGCGCCATTGGCAAATCTGCCAATGTAAAGAACCAACTCCCTTGCCTTGGGGCCAAGGGAGTTGGTTTGGCTCAGCGCTTTACCTAGGGCTTTTATGCGCCTCATAAAACTCTTTGGTTGAATGTTTTAACCAAAATCAAGCTAACGATAAATCACATATGGAGCGTTGTCACGTTACAACGAGACAGATTTTGACTTTTCTTCTATCTTTGGACCACCTCGCCGAAATCTTTGGACCATGATTCCATAATCTTTGGACCACTTCGCCGTGGTTAGACAACTCAATCAACTCGCTAATGACCCAAAATGCCCCTTAACCGCTCGATCCGATAACCGCTCGATCCAATGGGCAACATCGTCGCTGGGATCAAAGCGAGATCTTCTGTGACCTGACTCCTCCCAATGCTCCAAGCAACCATAATAAGGAGACCTTTAGCTCATTCGATATCTGCAAGCAGAAGGAAGATCTGCGAATTGAAGGCAGCCTCGTTCGAAATTGATTCAAAAGAGGAATGACTACCGAATTGTTCCTCACCTCGCAGTCGCCTTAGCCGTGATATGTGATCTTGGCCGGCTGCTTCACGGTACATGTCCAGTCTCGGTTGCATTGCGCGTGGTACAGGCCCCAAAAGCCACTCCGAATAAGGCCACAAAGACCACCGGAGCATCAAAAGGAAGCTAAAACACCTAACTAAAGACGCTTAGGCCAAGGCGTTAGTGCGTGCGATGAGGGTCGACTTTGAGATTGCCCCAGCAACGTACCCTTTGATCACGCCATTAGATCCGACAAAGACTGTCACTGGTACTCCCGGAATCAAATATGGTCCGACTAAATCCCCATTTGCATCAATGACCGTAGGATAGGGAATCCGAAAGGAATTAACGAACGAAAGCGCGGCGCTAGAACTCGACGTCTCATCAACCCCAACAAAGTTAATCTTGCCAGCGTATCTTCCACCCAAAGATGCAAATGTTGGCATCTCCTGTCTACAGGGAATACAGGCGGGAGAAAAGAAATTTATCACCAACGGTCGTCCTTCAAGACTCTTTAGAGAGACGAATTTCGAACCATTAGATAGAGAAGGTAACGAAAATAATGGTGCCGGATGCCCAACGAGCGGCGAGGAGGTGACCACGCCAGAACCAGGAGCTGAGAGAGCTAGCGACGCTTTAGAGCTAGTAGCTTTCAAAACTGCAAAGACCACCAACAGGCCAATCGCTAATACCCCGATCAAGGTGAGCACCCGAGTTGGTGTCACCTTTGATCCTCTTTGGTCACCACCCATAGACCCTGACGGCTCAAGTGGTGAGCTAGTGGTGGAAGACAAGGGTATCAATCCCCATTGCTAAAAATAGGACTGTCAAATAGGTTATCGAATAGCTAAATACCCGCATTGCAACCTTGGGACTATGACTACTGCGCAACTTTAAGGCGTAGTAGATAAAGCCTGCTCCTAGTGCTATAGCTGTAACATCATATATCACCCCAAGGTGTGCGATTGGCCCCATAACCAGTGTCGCGATGACCAGGATAACTGTATAGATCAATATGGATCGAGATGTCTGCTCGAAGCTAGCCACCGACGGCAGCATTGGAACGCCAGCGTTCGAATAGTCCTCCTTGTAACGGAAGGCTAGAGCCCAAAAATGTGGCGGAGTCCACAGAAATATGATCAGAAACATCATAACTCCGGAAAGCGTTATATCATTCTGCACTGCAGCCCAGCCAACCAAGACAGGAACGGCACCAGCAGCACCACCTATAACAATATTTTGGGAGCTACTCCTCTTTAACCACATTGTGTAGACAAAGAAGTAAAAAGCTGCTGCTGCAAGCGAGAGTGACGCCGTCAGAAGGTTGTCATATTTCCATAAAATAATGAACGATATCAGCTCGACCAAAATAGCAAACGAGAGGCCCGCCGTTGGAGAGATCTCGCCGGTTACAAGAGGACGCTGCTTTGTACGCTTCATCAAGGCATCTATATCTCGATCAAACCACATATTGGCTGCATTTGCACCGCCAGCGCTTAAAGTTCCTCCGAGAAGCGTTATCAAAACTCGACTTATTGATGGTAGTCCACGCTGTGCTACAACCATAGCTGGGAGAGTTGTGGTCAAAAGCAACTCGATAATGCGCGGCTTCATCAATACTACATATGCCCGAACCGTCTTAAATCCGGAACCGGTCTTTAGGGCAACAGGGATGGAATTCATCGTTTTTGGTTACTCGCTTCTGCCGCAAAAGTTAGGACTTTATACCCTAACCAAATCCACATAAAAAACTTACTTGATTTTTAGATGATAGTGAGTGTCATGTCGATTCGCCCACATCTCTTGGTCGACAATAAAGGTGGCTTCTCAAGGAAAGGTCACCTCATTATCTCTCCACCCTCAACAGCCACACCATAACAAGACATTCCGAGATCGCAAAAATCCACCAAACAAGCTACTATTGTGACTCAATGATGTCCATTTCAAGAATTTTGCGCTTCGTTGAACTTGCACTTTCCAAGACCCAAGAACCGTTCATATTTCTATCCACAGAACCGACGACTGTCTACTACTTCACCGCCTTTGCCTCCTCGAATGCGACAATCCTTATAACCAAATCAGACCAGGAGACCGTCGAAGTCAATCTGGTGACAGACGGACGGTACCTAGATCAAGCTCGTTCAAATTTATCGGACCTTTTGCAATCGACGCAGATCAACTTTCAAATTATCAACCAAGCCGAAAACAGCTTCCAAAGCATAATCCAATCGAACTCCACCAAAGAACCACGTCTGCTTTTGGAGTTCGATAGAATCTCCCACGCCAACTTCCTTGGTGTATTAAGTAGCTTTGCAACCAAACCTGAGGTCTTAGACGTCACTTCCCTTTTGGTTAGTCAACGCCAGGTTAAAGACCACAAAGAGATTGAAAAGATAGCTCGTGCCGCAACCATTGCGTCCATGGCCTTTGAGGAATTTGCGACCGAACTACGACCGGGAACGACAGAAGCCCAAGCGGCGGCCAGACTCGATTATCTGATCCGAATCAACGGAGGAGAAGGAGTTGCCTTTGATACGATTGTCGCATCCGGTCCCAATTCGAGCTTTCCCCACGCGGTTCCAACCGATCGACCGATAATGACGAACGAGCCAATCGTGGTTGACTTTGGCGCTACCTTCGAAGGATATCGCTCCGACTGCTCCCGCACGATCAAAACCGCCGGAACAAGCTTTAGTGACGAGGTCGAAGAGGTCTATCAAAAAGTTCTATTATCCCAGGAAGAAGGCATCTCAATGCTTAGGCCGGGCGTTTCATCAGGCACCATTGACGATAGATGTCGCACCTCCTTCGACGAGGGATCCCGAAGATACTTCTCTCATGGCACGGGCCACGGCGTTGGCTTAGAGATCCACGAAGCACCCTGGCTGCTAAAGGGCCAGACTACTGAACTATGCGAAGGAATGGTCGTAACGGTTGAACCAGGCCTTTACTACCCAAACCAATTTGGGATAAGAATTGAAGACCTATTCGTTATCACAGACCAAGGTGCTAGGTTACTAACCAACCTGACCAAATAACTGACTCGAAAACCCGAATTAAGGTTCCTAATAAAGGATCTCTAACTGCTTCATTTTGGCTTCGTCAGGGACATCGGTTCATCGACCCAGTGGAAGATAAACCACATTGGCGAAGTCGCCAAAGTCGCCTAGCCGAACAACAACTGATGCTCAGCTAAGCTTGAACAAGAATATTTCAGAGATCTTTGACTTCAGGCAAAACTTTGCCGACTACCAACGGAGCTAATATGGGCGTACCCACGTCATCTAACGACTTTAAAAATGGCATGACCTTAGACCTCCCTGATGGTCTTTTCGCAATCGTCGAATTTCAACACGTAAAGCCCGGTAAGGGCGGTGCATTCGTAAGGACGAAACTTAAAAACCTAAAGACAAAGGCTGTTATCGATAGAACCTACCGTGGAGACGAGAAGGTAGACCAAGCGATAATTGAAAAGCACGATATGCAATACCTTTATCGAGATGGTGAAAGCTACGTCTTTATGGATAATTCATCCTACGATCAGATCTCGGTAAGTCCAGACGAACTTGGAAGTGCCGCAAGCTTTATAAAAGAAGGTGACACCGCATCGGTGTCTTCGTACCAAGAAGTAGTGGTTGGAGTTGAACTGTCAGCTTCAGCTAACCTGACAGTAACAAATACTGAACCTGGAATTCAAGGTGATCGAGTCTCTGGCGCGCGCAAGCCAGCCACCCTTGAGACGGGATTCGTTCTCCAGGTGCCACTATTCATCGAGCAAGGTGAGAAAATCACAGTCGATACCCGTACTGGTGAATACATATCCAGAGCATGAGCAAAACCACTGGTTCTGGATCGTCGCCCGCCAAGAAGGGCGTTAACGACCTATCGGTCGGCCTTGCGCGGCGGGAGGCTCGCCAAAGAGCTGTTTCGATTATCTACGAAGCAAAGATCAAAGAGATCACCCCAAAGAGTGTCGCCGAAGAGCAAGGGCGGAGCTCGCTTGATGACCTAACGGCATATCTTGTAGATGGTGTCGACGCAGAGGCCCAATCGATTGATGCAATCATCGATCGCCTCTCATCCAATTGGCAATTTGATAGACTCCCACTAGTTGAGGTATGCATCTTAGAGATTGCCATATTTGAACTTCTCGATGGCAGAAACAACAAGGCAGTAGTCATAAACGAAGCCGTTGAATTAACCAAACTTATCGCCGATCCAAAGTCGGTCAAATTCATAAATGGAATCTTGGCCAATATAGCCAAGCAGTACCTTGAGCCAAACCCAATCCAAAATATCGATTGAGTAGATATCGATCGAGTAGATATCAATAGACAAAATCTAGCCTTTCCAAAAAAGGCGAAAAAACAGCCACCACCTCAATCAGAGGTGGTGGCTGTTTTTACACTGTGGCGGCTGTTTTTACACTGTGGCCACCTAGTCATTATTGGTTCAATACCTAGTAATCACGACTTTTACTATGGAAGTTAGGAAACCGAGACAAGTGCTGACGGATAGTTCTTTATAGTGGTCAATCCGAGAGTCTTTGGTGCGACTCCCAGCTCCTTTGCATCGAGGTTCATGGTCGCTTGAGCCTTGGCGGCAAGGCGATCCATTGCCTTTTGGTGGCTAACGATATCCGCAAGCAAGGCTGTGTTTTTAGGATTTACCAAGATACCCTTAAAGTCGATCAGGATTTGAGCAGCATCTGGGAATGCCCAACTTCCAAGTGAATTTACTATCACGTTGATATGGTAATTTTGCAGAATATTAGGTATGCTCGTCGACGCTAGATCAAGCAGATCCGAGTTGCCGATCGGCGAACAGTTTGGCTCCGCATTGCTTACAATCGCCTTGGCAGTTGAGAGCTGATTGCTGGTCTTGTTGATTATCGCAGTAACAGCGATAATCGAGTCGGCCAACGAGGCGTTGCACGACTGGATCTGGCCCCACATCGTAGTTTGAAGTATCTGATACTGACTAGACCTATCTGCCTTGGTTGCAGACCTTGGATAGTCTGATACAACAACTATCGCGATTGCCAAAATGGCAATAGTCGCAATGGCCCAAGTTCTTCGGTACCATGGTTTCGTACCTGGCTCAAATACCGTTGGACTTGCCTTCAATTTTACCCCTTTAAAACCATCTTGCAGATCGACTAAAATCAGCCGAAGCATCGATGTCTCTTGTCTATCCAGTTTCCGAGCGTGGAAACTGGGGTCACTTGCTCATATCTTTTTTTAAGTTCCTACCCATAGTAATCGAAGTCATCAACTTAGTGGATCCCATGACCTCGCGAAGGCAGCCACACTAGATTAGACAAGATTTCCTGGGTCGCCTTGGCGTTTCAGGAAACTAGCACAGGTCGTCTCGATCAAAACCCGATATTCACGCCACAAATTATCCAAAACCCACATCGGCCACCACTGCCATTAGGTGTTAGCGAATTACCAAAGCAGCAACTGCGATCGATCGGCACTTGAAATACACATAGGAATACACCTTTCCAAAAGCCGCCTAGCAAACGGCAATCTCGCAAACGATTAGGTCATCTTCAATGAATCTCATCTGCCACATTGGTCGGCTCGTAAAAACCACCCGTACGACCACGCAGCTAGGACCTAAGTCAATCAACTAATCAATTTGAATCTAAAACCCAATCAATTGCGATGATATGACCCCATAGAGGCAATTGCCGATTCAATCAATTGCGATGGGATGCCATTTACGACCTCTAGTTCTCCAGTTTGATTCATCAAGACGAAAGTTAGCGAACCATAGGCCTTTTTATCGCGAGCGAGATATCCAATGACATCGTCAAAGTCGACGCTGTCTGGAATCGAGGTAGAAAGTTCAAAGCGAGAGACTATCTCATAGTGACGATCAAGCATCTCCGAAGAGATTCGACCCATTATATGACTTAGGTGCCCAGCGAAGATTAGACCAATTCCTACCGCTTCGCCATGCATCAACGGAGAGATCTTCCCCGCCAGGGAGAGCGCCTCTAGGCCATGGGCCATAGTGTGGCCATAATTCAAGAGGGCCCTTCTACCACCTTCACGCTCATCGAAAGAGACTACGTCGGCCTTAATCTTGACGCACTGCGAGATGGAAGCCTCTAGGTCATCAACATCTAGATTGCCAGCACCTAAAAATTCATACTTTGCCATCTCGCCCAAACCTGAACGAAATTCACGCTCAGGTAACGACTTCAGCGTCGAAACGTCACAGATCACCGAGGACGGGTGCCAAAAACTACCAGCTAGATTCTTTCCAGCTGAAAGGTTCACTCCGGTCTTTCCTCCAATTGCAGCATCTATTTGACCCAGGAGAGTAGTGGAGATATTTATATAGCGAATACCTCTAAAGTAGATCGAGGCCACAAACCCGCCTAGGTCACTCACGACTCCACCACCTACGTTTACTATGCAATCTCGTCTACTTAGACCAAAGGCAGCTATCTCCTCAAGTAGCCTCTCGACAGTGGATATCCGCTTTGCATTCTCTCCATCTTCAATGACAAATGTAGAAGACGCAATATTTGGCGGATCAGGAATCATCGGAATATTAGGTTGCCTAAGTATTACTACCTTGGAAACGTCTTCCGGTAAGTACTTCCACCATTCATCCAACAGATCGTTGCCAACCAAGATAGGATAGCCACGATCGTCACCTAGATTGAGGTACGTCTCTCTCATGTGTAAAAATACTCCCCATACAGATATTGTTAAATCACGCTGTCAAAGTGCCACCCGGAACGATCAACTAAGCCGCTCAAGTTCACACTCGCCAGACGCCCCATGGTGAATATAACAAGGTGAATGTAAATAGAATCCCGCCAACCATAGCTACCGCTTCAAATCAAATTGCAACCTCGCACATCTCATTGAACCTTTTTAGATTGAATGCTTAGAGATCCAAGGCGCACCTTGGCGATAGCTGCCAACCAAGTCGAAGAAGTTAGTGTCGAAATCGACGGATTAAACCTACATTAGGTTGGCACTGCCTCAAAAGCTACGACCAAAGGCTCATCTATTACAGATGAGTTCCTTGAGACTTGGAATCAGTATTCCCTAACGCCTGGACATAGCTGCTATAGTTTCGCACAAACTCTGAGACCGAGTCTCCACCAAACTTTCGCACTGCCTCATCGAGCAAGACCAATGCGACCATCGTCTCAGCTACTACGCCCATTGCAGGGACTGCCGTGACGTCAGTTCGTTCCTTGAAAGAGACCGTGGCTTGCTTGGTGGCCACATCGACAGTCTCTAAAACCGGACGATTCAGGGTTGCGAGAGGCTTCATATAAGCAGTCATGATCAAAGGTGCTCCAGTGGTCATGCCACCTTCGACACCGCCAGCGCGATCGGTAGTTCGGTAGTATGAATTCTCTTGACTATCCCAAAAAACAGCGTCATGGGCTTGGGAGCCCAGTTTGGAGGAGACCTCGATTCCATCTCCGATTTCGACGGCTTTTATCGCCTGAATGCTCATTAACGCATGGGCTAGCAATCCATCAATTCGTCTATCCCAATGCACATGAGAGCCAAGACCAACGGGAACACCCCATGCTACAACCTGAGCGGCACCGCCCAAAGAATCTCCTACTTTGGCGGCAGCTTTGATCTCTGCGATCATAAGCTCTTCTTTAGACCTATCAAAACACCTGATCTCCGAGGCGTCGATCTCGGCTAAATCCTTGGGTTGTGGAAGTTCTTCAACTAAAAGCGATACTTGGCCCAGAGAAATTACATGAGATAGGATGCTTACGCCAATCTCAGCCAACATTTTCTTAGCTATAGCACCAGCAACGACCCTCGCAGCCGTCTCGCGAGCACTAGCACGTTCCAGCACGTCGCGAGCGTCGTCAAAGCCGTACTTGAGCATACCAGTCAAATCTGCGTGACCTGGTCTTGGCGTAGAAAGCGGCTTCGTAGTCGCTCCAAGGCTTGGAGACATCTCCTCTTGCCATTTGGGCCATTCACTGTTGTGGATCTCAATGGCAATCGGAGAACCAAGGGTACGTCCATGTCGAATTCCACCAAGAAGCGTCAACTCGTCTTTTTCAAAACGCATTCGAGGACCACGGCCAAAACCCAAGCGCCTTCTTCCAAGCTCGCCTTGAATCTCTGCTTCACTTATCGCAAGGCCCGCAGGAACACCTTCAAGCACAACCACCAAACCCTGTCCATGGGACTCACCTGCAGTTAGAAATCGAATCATGGTCAACAATCTAGCTTGTCTGGCGCCAAAGGTATTTCCTCTTAGCGGATATCGCCGACGAGCGACTTCAAGGTTCATCTAGAGAAGTCGCCACAGCTCTTATTTGCCTATTATTTAACTATCGCTTGGTTGAGACAAAGCTCGAATGGATTTGCTCCACCATTGCTAAAGGTAGCACAACCCGTCGTTTGATCTATCGAAGTCAACACGTAGCTTACGCCAACAGTTTGGCCGGGGGTGATCCCTGAATATACTGTCCCGTTCACAGAGACTTGAGCAACAGCGGGTTGTCCAACCGGCGACACCGATATCAATGCAATTTGGCTAGGCGACCCCGTCGTTGTCGTCGTCAATGACACCAACGTCGTAGAGGTGGAACCTCCCGCCAATGTGGTTGTAGATCCTGTAGCCGAAGTAGTAGGCGACGATGCGGCGGTCGTTGTCGTGCTAGCAACCAAAGGAACAAATGGATCTTTGTTTCCGTAGTTCAAAATTGTCGTGGTCACGCCTGGCAAGGTGGTTGAAGTGGTAGTTGATGATGTCACCGTCGGAAGAGATGGAGTGGATAAGGTACTTGGCGAAGATGACGCGTTACCCTTTACGTAAAGATAACCACCAACCCCAATCAATATGACCACTAGAGCCAAAGCCCCGATGAGCAAAGTTCGACGACTCGAAGCGCCGCCTCCTTTAAGTTTCGATAACAGATCTTCTATAGGGTTAGCCATTTTGCCTCCTTGGCTATCCGACAGCGCTGGTCGTAGTCGAGGTACCCGACGAAACGCTAGGACTAGTTGGGGGCGCCACCTTTATGGTTGCACCAGAGGATGTTGACGCCTGTCCCGGAACTCCAGGTGGTATTTGCTGGGAATAGATCGTGATTCTGATATTTGCTGAAAGCTCAGCCCCCGCCGATTGAGACGGAGAAGCCGTAGAGCTACCGCCAGAACCCCCTGTCGCTGAGAGGTTTACCGAATTCACTATTACTAAGCGCGAGAGTTGATTTAGGCGGTTCAGAAAGTCAAGAACCTGAAAGTAACCACCCTGAATCTGAATTCCCGCTGTCACCGCTGGCAAATTGGCGGCCCCTTGGGATGTGGAACCTTGAGTCGAAGCACTCGCTTGAGGCTGCGATGGCGTTACCGACATAAAGGTAATACCGCTCATCCCCGATATCGTATTCAAAGAAAGAAGAAAATTTGCTAAATCGGGGTAGACCGGAATCGCCAATGCGAGAGTTTTCAATTCGTTTTGCGCAGCTGGGAGTTCCTTTTTGAATGCCTTCAAGGTCGAGATCTGGCTCTGCATCGAAGATAGCTGCGATTGATTCGATAAGAGTGTTACATTAGCCGCCTCAATAGCTTTACTTTTAGGTTGCCATATCAAAAAGTAGAAGCTTACTATCAAGATCAGCCCAACCAGGGTTGCGACAATGACGATGCGCCTACTCTTTTCGTTTTTCATCATTATGAGATCCCCCCACCAATGAGATAGGACTGAAAGCGACTAGGCGTAGGATTCGGTGCCAATGTCGCAGTCGAGCTAAAGGTGACGATATTTGCACTCGCTCCATTTACAACTGGAGCATTTGTACATGACTTACCTGAATCTGTCGTGGAAGACGATACCCAAGGATCAAGGATGCTAGAGAGGCTCCCGATACCATTGATCCAGTGAGAAGGCGACTGTTGAGAACACCCCATAGCGCCAAAGCTAACTGTAGCAGGCCCGGATCCACTCGAGGATATCCCCGAAAAATTAGTCCACCACACGTCATTAGGAGTCGCGGAATTCAGCTTCGTAATCAGAACCGACCAATTCACATCATTGGTAAGGACGGCTCGAACTTGATTTTCTGCATTCGTTAGGGTCGTCCTCACCCCTGCAACCGGACTCAATTGAGCTATCTGTGCCGCATCAAGAGTTATCTGAAGGTCAGACTGAGATATCTGGGAGTTGATATTTGTCAATTCATTATTATGAAGGAGATAGAGGCCGGCGAGTCCAGCGATTATCACCACTACTGCAGCACCAGAATATAGGCTCGCACTTCTAATTTGGCGCTGTAGAGCCGCATCACCACTTAGAAGGTTTACGACGTGTCTCGGACCTGAACCGATCCAACGACTAAGCGCCAGCGCCAATGCTTCAGGCATTACACTGGCTATTCGATCTTTGTCGGCGCTCGAGAGGTCAGGTACATCGAGTTCAATCGACTCGAACATATCCAATCGGGCCAATTCAATCTCTGGAGACAAGCTTTGGCGAAGCGCCTCGTAAAAGCCAGCAGTTAGAGATCCTCCCCCTCCTACCAAGACACGGACGTTAGCATCCTCTTCTCTCTGAAATAGGTAAGAGCTAAGTGTTGTGGTTATGGCTTCAGTGATCTCATCAATGCCGTTGCGAACAACCGTACGAAGACGCTTCGGGTCAATATCTGCATCAATCTCTTCATATACATCAGAAAATGCTCCCAAGGATCTCTTGATCGCCTCAGCTGTTGCCAAATCCACCGAAAACTCTCGAGCTATCGATTTAGTAACAAGATCCCCGCCTATGTCGTCTAACGATCTCGCAACAGTCAGCATCCCATCTTCGGCGATACCAACGCTCACCTTATCCGCCCCAACAACTACGATTACGATCACCTGGCTCGACCGACCCCGCATTGGATCCGCAAGAGCATCTAAAAGATCTGTGGAATCACCCTTGGATTCAAGGTCCGAAGAGTCATTTGCTTCGAGTAAACCATCGCCTTTGTCCGCCTTGACCCTATTGATCTTTGGAAAGCGAACCACTTTGCTCGAGGATTTCAACAGTTCTGAAACAGAGCTACCTGAGGCAATCTCATCTAGAAGGCTCACCGTGCGAAAGAGTGCTATGAATGATGAATCGATAGCCGCCAACCGCAGATTTGCCGCTGCAACTGCAACTTCGTATTCAGAAAGCACCTCCACATCGCCGGCGACCAAGTGCATATAGTCCAAGTTACCTCGGGGGACCCGCTTCATCTGAAAATTGGACTCATAGTCGACTCGATATTCGTTGATATCACCAGGCAAAAACTGTGCTGCCTCGATCGTCATGGCCCCTTTTAACTCTTGCTCTGTCATCTTGGGCAGCTCTAAATCGCGAATAAATACGCGTGATCCCGATGCACCTACGACGACTTCGGTAGAGCTAAATTTACCCTGGTTCCAAAGTCTCTTGATCGAAGCAGTTACCGCTGCTGCATCGCGAATCTCTCCACCTACTACCGCACCGTTAGGAAGAGTCACAAGGCCAAAATTGGAAATCCTTGGCAGGCTCTTGCTGTCGTATTCGATCTCTACGGCTTTGATAGCAAAAGAGCCAATGTCAACACCAGCAACTCGTTTCAACTGATATATCCTCCGCGCTTGAGATAGCTCTCGACATCTCCCCTACGGATCCGCCAAGCCTTTCCAACCCGTGTAGCTGGCAACTCCGACGTCGCTATCAACCGATAGACGGTCGTAGTGGACACCTTCATCACGTCCGCAACTTCGCGTACTCGCATCAATTCGTCTTCAAACATTAAGGCACCCCTCTTAGGGCAAAACTAACGAATCAACATTCAAGAAATAGTCACCATAACGCAATGTCATGCAGTGTCCCAACTTCCGCCGCATCATCTACTTATTCAACATCTTCAACATTGACAACAATAAGAATATCGGCAACATCTTGCCCAAGTTGACGATTAATGATGAAATTACAGAAAAATAATTACCGATGTATAATTACATCAATGTAATTTAGTTTATAAAAATTATCGCTCTAGAGCATCTTTGAAGAATCGATCCGAAATAAATTGATCCAATTAAATCAGAAATAGAGATCGACCCAAGGTCGACGTCACCATGAGTCACTAACGAATAAAGCCAGCTAGAACAAATCGTATAATCTAAGCCATCCAAAATACTATGGGCCGATGAGCTATCGAATTAGGCCATACTAACGAGATATTCATCATAAAAGTTACATTTTACTCTTCGATATTGAAATTAATAACCTCAAAAATATCCAAATAACTGAATCAAAATTGAACTAAAATTTCTAATTAATCAACCTAAAAAACAAAGTCTTGGGCAAAACAACATAAAAAAATACGGCTGCTGCACCACAAAGAGGTGGAACCCACTCATAGACACAACTGGGAGTCCCATAGTAACGCTCTAACACGTTAGTCCCCTGCAAAGGGCCTGTTAGATCCATCCAGGAGATCGATTAGGAAAGACTACGCCTGGTTCGAGCGAATAGACCTTCACCAAGACGAAAACCGCCATATCCTAAAATATACGAAAACTATTTCCAATAACCATCGACGTCAGTGCCGAGAGTGCCATAAATGGACCAAAGGGAATTGAGGATTTAACGGATCTAGAGACAAGCAATATATAGCCAATTCCAAAGATTGATCCAAATCCGAAGGCACCGTAGAGGAAATTGATCGTGGGATTCAGCCCCAAAACACCCAGGTTCAGGCCGATAAAGCCGGCCAGTCTAACGTCTCCAAAGCCAATCGAACTGGGTCGCAACAAAAAGATCAATCCAAAGATACCTATGTCAATACCAAATCCTTCGATCGAAGAGACCAAGTAGTGAAACGACCCCATCTCAATGCAGTAGGCCACAATCAGAAGAAATGTCACCAAGGCGCTGGGATAGATGATCTTGCGGGGAAGCTTTCGTGTCTCTATATCAATAAGGGCAAGGCAAACTAAACTCGCGCTAAAAAGGGCTAGCTGCGGAGCGACGAAGGTCCTTCCAAAGAGGGCTGCGACAAGACCAAACAGGGCTCCGGTGGAAAGTTCCACCAAAGGGTACCTAACAGATATCTTTGAGCCGCAGCTATGACATCGCCCCCTTAACGCCAAAAAAGAAGCTATCGGCAGGTTGTCAACAGTTCGCAATCTATACCCGCATGAGGTACAGTGTGACGGTGGCAATACGATAGATTCACCTCTTGGAACCCTCCATATGACCACATTCAAAAACGAGCCCACTGCTAGACCGACAACCGCGAATAGGGCTACGAAAATCCCGTTTGGTGTCACCTTGGTAGATCTCTTTGTGATTGACGCAGGCGCCGAGTAGCTTCTTTACTCAATCCAAAACGTCCGCGGCTCTCCGAGGAATCAAAAATCTTAGCTAACGTCGATCGTCGAGCCATCGAAGTTGGCGCTGTGGTTTCATCCTCGACGATATATAGCTTCATCGGAGTTGGACTATGAATAGCGGTGGTGCCATACAACTGCCAAGATACGGCGGCAAGAAAGACCGCAACCATTGAAAAATCAAGTATCGAGCTATAGACCAGCGGGGAAAACTTTTGAGCAGAAAAGTAGAATGCAATGACCGATGCCAATACCAATGATCCAACCACCCAAAAACGATAGTCTTCAATTCCTGCCGTACACAGAATAATCAATGCCAACGATGGTGCTAGATAATACGGAACCATCACAGGTTCAAAGAAGACTCTCAAGCTCAGGCAAAGCGTAGCAATTGTAACAAGCTCGCTCCATTGCATCTCCCTCTTTAGCAATCGGCTCCGAAGTTGAAATGAAATAAGCACAACGAGCACCAAAGCGGCCAAGCGAAACGGACCAGCCGAGAGCGCCTTTGAATGAATTGACCCGATCAGTCCAATCAATGTCAGATGATCGACCGCCGGAAAGTTCGGTTGATTGAGAATGGATTTCAAGCTCTGAAACGGAGCGGCGATAACTGCTGGCAAAAACAGAAAAAAAGGAACACCCGCCATTCGCGCCAAACTTCCAAGCAGTTGCTTGAACTTTGGCGTCTTGGCAATAAATATAGGCAGAAGTAGAAACAAGGTGAGAGGCTGGAAACCCAGGGAGATACCAGCCAAATAGGAGGCCTTTACCCTTCTACCTTCTTTAACTTCCACTACTGCCAAAATGCCAAAGGACAGTGCTGCTAGATCCTCAGGGTGACCCCACGGGAAAAGCAGATAAGCACCAACCGCACATGCACCTAAGATATATGAAACCTTGGCTTTTCTTTCAGGAAAGATGTGCTCAATGAACCTCTGAGCGCAATAAGCCCAAAAGGCGAGAAATAAACCTAGATAAAAGATCGAATATATCCATGCCACGGGGTGATGTGTCGGGTATGGATAGGGCTCTACGAGATGCAATAGGCTCAGAAATTCAGCTAGAGGCGTGAGGGAAAGTGGACCCAACGGTGGCGCTATAAGGCCATTGTGGGACGAGTACATTATCCCATATCCCCCCCAGAGGATCATATGAGAATCCCTCAGAGTGGCGAATAAATCCCCCGAATAGATCCAACTTCTCTTGCCGAAGAAGAGTTCAGCGTAAAAAAAAGTGGCACAAAGTGCCAGCGAGACAAATAAGAGATACAAAAAGAGCGGATAGAACCACCTCTTTGAGGTAACTCTAGATCTCCCAACAACTACTGCCAAGGTCTCCGATTCGTTCTTCACTCTGTATTTATCGGTACAAAAAGAAGTTTCCTGTACATAAAAGCGCCATCGAGCTATGACCGACACCTCTCGGTCACTAAATCACCCTTCAGAATAAATCGCCCCCTAGAGAGCCACCTGGGCCACCTGAATCAAAATAGATCACGACCGTCATTCATTTAAGAACCCTGAGCGTTATGCAATCCGATAGAGCAATATAACTTAGAGGTTAATAAAAAGCGATAAATCGAAACGGAGCACCTACCAAAATGTCAACAACACAAGATAAGTCCAAAGGCCAACAAGGCGATCCACAACCGAATCGCCACATAAAAATGGATGGTGCATTCAACTTCCGCGACCTAGGAGGCTACAAAACCCAAAATGGAGGCACTGTAGCATGGAGGAAGCTATTTCGATCCGACGACCTCTTTCGCCTTAGTGATTCAGACATTTCATTATTTGATCAAATAGGGATAAAGACGGTAATCGACCTTCGAACCCCCCAAGAGGCGACTGCGAGGGGAAGGTTTCCCCTCGATAAGTACAGTCTCAATTACCTACAGAGGTCTTTGATCGACATCTCGGCAGATTACTCCCTAGCTGCTGGCGATGGCGCTCTGAACTATATCTTTGAGCGATATACGCAAATATTGACCGAAGGATCCTCCGGGATCGCCCAGGTAATCACAACGCTGGCCGCCGCTCCTAGTCGACCCGCGGTCTTTCACTGTGCCGTAGGGAAGGATCGAACAGGACTAATCGCCGCTCTATGTTTAAGCGGCCTCGACGTAGAACGACAATCCATCGTCGAAGATTATGCACTGACACAAAAGGCTGTTGAGGAAATGCTTGGCTGGCTCGACCTCCAGCTACCAGATGTGGCCAAGCAAATTAGAGCTTTACCACAAGTTGTCATGGGTGCAAAAGGTGAAGACATGGAACGCGTTTTGGCATGGATAGACCAAAAATACGGTAGCACCCATAAGTATCTGACCTCGATTGGCGTCTTGGAATCCGACCTAGCGACCTTCAAAGCCTCAATGATTATTTAACCTCAGCCAAGTCATAGCTAATGCATTCGTTACTTCCACAAATAAATGTGCTTAGCTGTCTCATTCTTATCTATATGTGGCCAATTGTTTCGCCTCTAATTCGGAACCTCAAATGTACCCCGAGAGGCGAAACAAAGAAGGTATAGCCGCATAGTGCCTCAAAGCAAAGGCAATCCAAAAGATAATCCAACCGAGGTCACATTTGAAGTCTGTAAATCATCAACTGCTCCCAAAAACCTGAGCATAATTGCTCAAAGCCGTTGGGCTTATCCGCACATGGTTGATAAGAGATTTGGGTCTCTTGCAACTCATGCCCCTTGACGCATCGTTGCGCCGGATGAACGAGCTAGTAAGATACGTCGAACTTCCCTATGAGGGGTATAGAGAGTTATCTCATGGTCGAAGTATCTATGTCGCAGGTTCAAAGCAGCGTTGAAATCAGCCTGGAGAACATCCCCGTTTGCACAGTGAAACTTATCCCCCACACGCTTACCTTCCAGTAGATGTGTGTTGGAGTCCATTTGCGATGTATAGGCCGCATTCACGAGAACATTTCTCGCTTTAGCCTGTTGTGTTGTAGATTCAAGGGCTTCTGCTAGTGTGCCTTTGGCCCATGCTGACATTTTCCTGTTGTACTTCTTCTGGGGCTTCTTCTTGGCGATAGGACGGCTTAGGTCTTCGGAGATAACGAGGCTGGCCTTGTCTACTACCGAATGGGCTGCCTTGAAAGCAATGTTCCTGATTCGTTTCTGTGCCTTATTCTTGCGAGCGTTGATCTTCTTTGTCCCAAGGTTGTTGGTCTTGATACGGTCAGCCTTAGCTGTGTGTCCGGCTTCTCTGTGCTTTTTTTCTAGGGCGTGTAGCTTGTTGCGAGCCTTGGCGGTTTTACTAGCCTTGCCACTGTACTCGGTCATGATTTTGCCAAGCCCCATGCCGTGCGTGTCTCCATCTGAGTCCACGAACGCTTCGGTGTATCCTTTGTCAACGGCGATAACATCGGCCCCGACTGGGCGGCCTGGTGGTTTCTTGAATGCGTAATGGATCTCGATAACGTCGTCCTTGACTATGATCCTGAGGTTCTTGCAAGATAAGATCAACATTCTTGCCATTGGTAGTTGTGACTAGACGGATGGGTTGTCCGTATTTGGCTGCGATGTTGATGACCACGACGACTTTGCCATCAACAATCTCGGTATGGTGTCTGTCTGAACGGACTACGAATTGGTTGTTGACCTTGGAATGTCCGTGCTTGAAATGCTTTCGCATCTGGCGGTGTCGGAAGTTGTCTTTGGTCCACTCGCCCTGCAAGAGTGTGTAGAGGCGAGCGAGTTCTTCTTTGTCGTCTTTGGCTCGGGCATAGATAGCCCTACGTACCTGCTTGCGAGCGGCAGCTCGATAAAGGAAGACATCATTAACAATATCTTTCGTGCTCTCGTTAGGGATGGTGCCATCTATTGGCAAGTTAAAATAGAGGGCGAGACTGCTGATTTCATTACGAATATCGTTAGAGCTTTTGCCAACCGTCTTTCGTCCACCGTATCTTCGCCAGATGTCCGCTCTTATGTAGCCAACGGCCTTAGCTATCGGCAGTAGCTCTTTGGGTGTGTCGGCGTAGATGATACGAGTGCTAGTTGTCACTGAGTACCTGGATCTTATGCCCTGGATACTCAGTCTTCAATTCCTGCTCGTATCTTCTCATGCCGTCAATCCGATGACCAAACACATGGACGATAGCGAGCATATCTTCGACCATCTCCTGTTCTGGTGAACACGATGGTTGATTGACTACTACTATCTCGCATCCCGATTCTTCAGCTATGTGGGCGATAAGATCGAATCCAAACCTAACGAGTCTGTCTTTATGAGCGATTATTAATCGTTCAATCTCTCCGTGCTGTATACGATCCATAAGCGCTAGTGTCCCCTCTCATAAGTTCCATGAGTTCTAGTTCCCCAGATACTTTGCCATCGATGCGAATATCTCGTCAGCTGTCTTTACCCACCTAAATGGTGTTGGGTCTTGGTTCCAGCGCTCTGCCCAGGTGTTGATCGAAGCAACGAGTTGCTTTTCTGACTTATGGGTGGATGTGTGGAGCATTTTGGTAGTCAGTTCCGAAAACCATCTCTCAACCAGGTTCATCCACGAGGAGTAGGTGGGTGTAAAATGGAAGTGGAATCTCGGGTTTTTTATGAGCCAGGCCCGTACAGCATCGGTTTTATGCGTTGCATAATTGTCCAGGATGACGTGGACTTCGAGTTCTTTTGGAACTTCTTTTTTCACCTGATCCAAAAAGGCTATGAACTCGATCGCCCGATGAGCCTTTGTGGTGTTGGTGATCACCTTGCCAGAGGCAACATCAAGTGCTGCAAAGAGATTTGTTGTGCCGTTGCGTTTGTAGTCATGTGTTTGCCGCTCTGGAACAAAAGGTCTCATGGGAAGCAGTGGCTGGGTTCTATCCAACGCCTGGATCTGTGTCTTTTCGTCAATACATAGTACCAGTGCAGCATCAGGGGGATTGAGATAGATCCCAGTTATGTCGCGGACCTTTTCGGTAAAGGCCGGATCGGTACTGATGTTGAAGTATCCCAAGACATGGGGCTTGAGGCCAAAGGTTCTCCAGATACGTGAGATGCTCGCTGGTGATACCCCGATCCGCTTGGACATTGAAGACGTCGACCACTGGGTAGCAAGCGGGGGCTCTTCTTCCAAAGTGATCCTTAGAATCTCGGCGATCTTTTCGTCATCAATGCTTCTCGGTTTTCCACTTCTCGGTGCGTCATCGAGAAGTTCCACTCCGTAGTTGATAAAACGCCGCTTCCATTTGCATANCGTCTCTGTAGA
>NZ_JXYS01000073.1 GCF_000949295.1 Acidithrix ferrooxidans | reverse complement strand
GTAGTCATGTGTTTGCCGCTCTTGGAACAAAAGGTCTCATGGGAAGCAGTGGCTGGGTTCTATCCAACGCCTGGATCTGTGTCTTTTCGTCAATACATAGTACCAGTGCAGCATCAGGGGGATTGAGATAGATCCCAGTTATGTCGCGGACCTTTTCGGTAAAGGCCGGATCGGTACTGATGTTGAAGTATCCCAAGACATGGGGCTTGAGGCCAAAGGTTCTCCAGATACGTGAGATGCTCGCTGGTGATACCCCGATCCGCTTGGACATTGAAGACGTCGACCACTGGGTAGCAAGCGGGGGCTCTTCTTCCAAAGTGATCCTTAGAATCTCGGCGATCTTTTCGTCATCAATGCTTCTCGGTTTTCCACTTCTCGGTGCGTCATCGAGAAGTTCCACTCCGTAGTTGATAAAACGCCGCTTCCATTTGCATACCGTCTCTGTAGATATCTGAAGTCTTTGCGCGATCTCGTTGGTGTCCAACCCCTTCGTTACTCCATAGGGCAATGCTGGCCCTTGCCACCTGTCCTATGGGAGCTGTGGACTTTCTTACCACTGCTTCTAATTCGCTACGTTCTTTGGGACTGAGCGGAACCACCGAAGCTTGTCGTCCAGATCTCTTCTTGGGCGGCTTGCTCTGGTTGGCATCAATGTTTGGCTCCTCTGAAACGGTGTGACTTTGCATCGTTCTCCCTTGCAAGGTTATGTCCTTACCAAGGAGAACAACCTTAGAAGGGATTAATTCCTCAGTTTCAGGGAAATTATGAGAGGGGACACTAGGATCATCATCGAACAAAGGTCATCGACTCCAACTCTTACCATGAAGCTCTCGCAGAAGGGGTATCGAGCCTCCCTGGATTCGCTCCCTCAATCCGCTCCCTGCAATTGGGATAGCCCCCAATAACTCTGGGCGAGCGGCCAACTCAGCATTCAATCATAAAGACATACATTGTGGATCAGATGACTCAATAGAAATCCACGTGGCAGCTTTCACTTTCGACCACATCTCTTTGCTGAGCGCTACCAACGGCTATGCCGATTGGATAAATTCGACTCCTAAACGTGCAATTTCACAACCCGTCCAAACCAATCGTGGAGGCGTTGTCTTTGATAATCTTTGAGTTGGTTCTTGGGCCGAATCTCATATTGCCTGGTCGCAAAATTTAGGAATCGTCATTTTGGCTAATTTGATACAATTCAACCATGGGTCCAAATCACACAGACAACAGCCCCCTTTGATACCTCGGGCTTTCTGCCTTGGCAACACCATCTTTTGATCTTTAGGATATGCATTTCTATTAAAGTTCTCGTCGCTTACGGTCAGTGGCGTTGCCGAATTGACATGGCAACACCCTTAATAGCTAGTGATGCCATATCGATAGAGCAGTTCGCCATCGAAAGTAAAAAGATAATTCATTTCGGATAGCCCCACTATTGAACGCTAAAGCAGAACTAGTCCAAATCGTTACGGCTAATAGATCTTCTAGAAGTTCCGATCAATTTGACTCAAGGCTACTTATCCTTTTCGCCACATTGTGCCGAAATTGGACTCCATGAGTTACAGCACATGAAGCCCAAAAAGGTTCTTGGTATTAGATTTAGCCGCCAATGGAAATGGCCAGCAGAATCAATGGCCAGCGATCGCGTGTGGCTTATATGGCGCCTCGAGGCGCTCGATCTCCGTCGGGGAGAGTTCTAGGCCAATGGCATCAACAGCATCCATAAGTTGAGTCAACTTAGTCACTCCGAGAATTGGCGCAGATACAACAGACTTAGAAAGGATCCATGCCAGAGCCACTTGAGCTGGCTTAGAGCCTCTTTCATTGGCGATCGCTACGACCTGGTCTACAATTTCATTATCATAATCTCTATAGAGCGACTTTCCGAATTCATCGGTATTTGCACGTTCTGTGCTCTCATTGACAGGTCTAGTCAAACGTCCTCGAGCGAGTGGGCTCCATGGAATTACCCCAATTCCAGCGTCTTTACAAAGCGGAAGCATCTCCCTTTCCTCTTCTCGATAGATGAGGTTGTAGTGGTTCTGCATAGAGATAAACTTTGTCCAGCCGTTTTGAGTTGCGACATGCAACATCTTAGAAAACTCCCAAGCATACATCGAAGAGGCCCCGATGTATCGAGCTTTACCCGCTTTGCAGACATCATGCAACGCCTCCATCGTCTCTTCAATCGGAGTGTTATGGTCGAGTCGATGAATTTGATAGAGATCGACATAGTCGGTTCCTAGACGACGAAGACTATTGTCGATCTCGGCCATTATCGCCTTGCGTGAAAGGCCCGCTCCATTGGGTCCAGGCCTCATCCGACCGTGAACCTTAGTGGCTATAACGACCTCATCTCGATTTGCGAAATCCGCCAAGGCTCGACCCGTAATCTCCTCACTGGTTCCATCCGAGTAGACATTTGCGGTATCGAAGAAGTTAATTCCTGCCTCAAGTGCGCCCTTGATGATCGTGCGGGAACTCTCCTCGTTCAAAGTCCAAGTGTGTGAACCTCGATTGGCTTCGCCAAAACTCATACAACCTAGACATATCTTTGATACTTCTAATCCGCTAGATCCTAGCTTTACATATTTCATCTCTTTGTCGACCTCCTAAAAATACCGTAGTTGAATCCCTCGAAAAGTCGTCCACTTGTACAAAGGCAAATCAAATGCTGCCAATACCTATTGTCTATTAGTGACAAGTGTCCAGATCCCAACTTCTAACTCTCACCCAATCACAAATGCCAATAAAGTCAACTCATTAAGATCAACTAGTTGGGTTTACATGGCGAATCTAAATTGAGCCCGGACAACATAAAAGCCATCATCAAAAAACCCAATCCGTCCCCATCGATTAAAAAATGTACCGTCGCATTCTCGATGGATTGAACAACTTCAACGGGAAAACGGGCGTCAAGGAATCAGTTCAACGCTATTCCTAATTCGGAACTATCTGAATTCGAGGAGTTATTTGACATGAATCAACCGATTCATCTCGCCAGGCATAAAACTTTGAAGGCTGGGTCGATAGACCGGCGTGATTTCCGGCCTTGTCCAAAACCACAACGTGCATGATGAGGTTTTCAACTGGCTCTCCCAGATTGAAGATATCTGAAAGAGCTTCCGATCCGGCCTCCATTGGTGAGGCTCCGCGAGCCAGAAGTGAGACAATCGTTCTCGCTAGAGAAACCCTTATAGACAATTCACCATATCCCGTACAAGCCGCCGCGCCATAACGCGAATCACAGTAGTTCCCAGCACCAAACACTGGAGTATCGCCGGCACGTCCCGGCCACTTCCACGCCCACCCGCTAGTTGAAACCGCTGAAGCAATATTTGAATCGCCATCAAGACCCAAGAAATTTACTGTACCCACTGCACGCTCTGGATCCATGGTAAGCGCACGCGCCCGCGCTAGAGTATCCGATGCGATCTCGGCTGGAACCTTAGCGACACCCTCGCTCCATATTCGTTTGGATTCGTCGCTAAGAAGCTCACCTCGAAGGGCGCCGATCTCATCAGCGAACTTAGCAGCACCTTCCCCGACTAAGAGCACGTGCGGCAAGAGTTCCATAACACCGCGCGCAACAGTTATTGGATTCTTGAAGCCCTTAAGTCCTGCAACGGCACCGGCCTGTCTGGTAGTTCCGTCCATTATCGATGCATCGAGCTCTACCTCACCAACCAAGTTTGGGAGGCCACCGCTACCGACACTATGGTCATTGGGGTTGTCTTCAACCACCTTGCATGCTTGCTCCAAAGTAGAGATTAGATCTCCCCCATTTGAGATGAAATCCCACACGGCATCGATGCCAATTCCGCCATTTTCGCTTGCAACTAATAACATGTCACTCTCCGAATCGAACTCATTGAGCCACAATACAGCCCCAAGGGCTCTCACAGAGACAAAAACCATGGAATTGCTAAAGGCGTACTCCTATGATTCTTCAACTGATTCTTCAACTTCCATCTTTGAGCTTGCGACAAGAACAAGGCAAAAGCTCAAATACAAATGTGAGCCACGCAAGGTTCGATCGCCTCAAAGACAGCCCCCGCCAAAGCCAAAGCCACCTTAATACTTGGCCAATCTGGAACGATCGCCTCAAAGGCAGATAGAGCCAATCAAACAAGGCTGAGGCCACCAACAAAAAAGAGTTAGGCAGTGGTGACCCATAAAGCCAAAAAAAGACAAGCTAGGTATTTTGGCCACAACACTCGAGAAAAACGCAGTTCTATCCTTTTAGGTGCGAGATTTAGGGGGGGGTACTACCTGGTCAGAATCGACAAAAGCAAATGGTCGACGCCACTCCATAGATAAAACGACAATCATAGCGACAACAATAAATTACTTTTATATAAACCTCATCTGACGATAGGCTTCATCTGCCGATAGGCCTCATCTGCCAGTAGAGCTTTCAGAGTCTCATTTGAAGACCATGCCACCTGAAAAACCAGTCTGTCATCTGCGTTCGCTCTTCAGGTACTACTCGCCAAAATGAAAGCGATGACATCTCCAACTTATGACGAATAATAAGACCACACGCCTACTAAGTGGTGCTATTTAAATGGTGCTCGTGAGCTTGAGCGAGAACTTGTAAGGTCCGCTGCTTCCATGGAGATTTCCAAGGCCTAAGGCAATCACATAGATTCCAGGCTCCTTCAAATTCCAGGTATAGCTACCAGCACTGCTTATGTGGCTGCCATCTGGAACGCCACTAAAGTTGAGACCACTTGCGCTAGCAATAGCGTGATTGGCTATGTCAGGGCCAACGAGTTGCAAAAGTGGAACAGACGATGGGTCTGGGGTTACATAGGTGAGCGTCAAAGTGCTGCTTGTTGTCAAGTCGACCTTCCAATATTCTGATTCCATCCAGTTGAAAGGGACAGGGTCAAGGGCAAAGATATTTCCAAGCATTCCGGGATCAGAAGTAGTATTCCCTATCACCGTAGAGCCCGAGACTAAAAAACTCGCTGAGGAAACAGTCGGTGCGCCGCCAGCACCACTTGAAATCTCAATTGAAGGCGCCGGGGAAGACGATGATCGTGTTGCTAGAGGAACGAATGATCCTAATGCACCAGAACTCAATGTCGAAAGCGAGTAGTTGAAAACCCGACTTGCAAATGATCTGCCTTTGTTGTCGATCAGAATGCAAAGGTTCGGCCCAACACAGGTAACCCCATTAAGCGAGGCGCCCTTGGCAGCGTCCACCCTGACCCTTTGGTGCCAGCGGCCAAAAGCGTATCTATAGACAAAGCCGCCACGATCGATCGCGATACAGAAATTGCGACTCGAACAAGAGATCCCCATAATTGCAGCTCCCTTCGATCCGGAAATGTAGGTAGGACCATACCAAATGCCATTCACGAAGCTAAGACTTTGACCGGAGGAATCGGTAGCCATGCAAAAGCTAGAGTTGGCACATGAAAGCCCATTGATAACAGTACCTTTGGGAAGATTAACCTTTTCTACAACGCCCCATTTGTCGTTGTTCGATAAAACACGGGTATTACCGAGCGAATCTATCGAAAGACACAATCCAGGAGAAAAACAAGAAAGATAGCGCTTGGCATTATTTGGTAAATTTTGGCTAGTTCCCTTGGTCCAAATGCCGCTTGAGAAAATGTAGGTTCTGCCGTATCGATCAACGCCCAAGCAGTTAGCTGCTCCCGAACAAGAGATCGAATTCGAGCCCAAGGGGCTAGGCAGCACGCCTTGACCCACCTTGGTTAGAACACCACCGGTGTTATCGAAGACGACAAACCCTCGGTCTGCATTCTGGCTTAGGCATAAGCCCTCCAATGAACAACTTATGCCAGTTACTGCGCTTTTGTCGAAGGTACTGACGCTTTGGCTTTTATTGATAGTTGAGTTGAACTCATAGAGAGTTCCCCTATTGCCCCCAACAAGACAGAGCGAAGGGGAAATACAGGTAAGAGCCGAGACCTTCTCATCGACGCCCTTTGGCAGGATGGTGGTGGCTATCCATTTCGCGGCAGAGGCTGAACTGCCCCCAAACCGCACCTGTGACTGTCCTTGAAGGGTCAATACAGTCGAACTTGCTATCGAATTTGCCTTTGCTCCTGTGGCAATCCCGCATGAACTCAAGAGAGATGTAATCACAAAGAGAAGGATCAGCCCGGTCGCACGTCTACGACTCCGAGAGAAAAAAACAGAAAGAGGCATGGCATCTTTTCCTAAGAAGACCGAATTTTATGAAATGGCAGTCACTACATCAACATCGTCAACGATCGCAATATATTGAGACTACAGCAACACCAAGATTACATGGCTATCTACTACCAATCTTTTGCGCTAAGCCAATAAATAAGGAAATTATTGCAGGATTGCAAAAATGCTAGCGCAACTTTCAAATGACTCTTGTTCCAGATCTAATCGGTCCTAACCTTCACACAATCATTGCTCGTATCCAATCGTAGTTCTTCTAGAGTCCGGAAAAACAACTTCATAAAAACCCTGCCAACAGATTCCCAAAAGCACAACTTAACCAGGTCTAAATACCAGTATAAGATGCTTATAGGAAGAAGTATTCATGGATCCAACCAACGAATAGAACTTCATGTATGATAAAAAGAGTTCACATAAATTAGCAATAGTTCCCCAGAGATCAAAGGTGAGCCGAAGTCATATGTCAAGATTTTTGAATCTAAATTCCGAAATAACAAATCTGTTGATACCTGTCCTCACTTAGAGTATGTATAATACCAATCACAGTGAACAATGGACCTAAAACCGATACAACAGCAGGTGTAATTTTTCAAGCTCCCCATGGAGTTGATTCTGTAACTATTTATGCTGGTAGCCGAGTCGCCTTTGGAAGATCAAGCGAATGTCAGATACGTTTTGGATACGCTCCCCTACCTGATCGTACGGTGCCACGAGTTGCTGGCCATCTCTTTGTTAGCGACCGCAGGATCTACATCGAAGCAAATGATGAACAAGGCAATCGTGCTTTGGTTGTCAGAACTGGAGCAATTGAAAGACAGGTTCCAATTGGCGAGGGGTTTAGTCCTCGTGAACCAAAGTTCGACGTTATTATCCACGGAACAAATGCTCCTTGGGTCCTAAACGTTGCAGGACGGTTCTCTTATCCATCAAAAGCAGACGTTCCATCGAGTGATCCGCCAACTCAACGATTCAAGTTAGAGCTGAGCGAGATCCAAGTGCGCGTTCTGACCGAATACTATCGACCAATAAGCCGGGGGCGACTCGAACCCGCCACCCATTCCGAGGTTGGAGCAATTCTAAACCGACACCCAAATACTGTCCGCGAGATCCTATATAGTATTTGGCTACGAATGTTCGAACTCGATATACCGCTTCCAGACATTGCAGACAAGAGAGTCGCAGTAGTCGAGGCGATCCGCGTCCATGCGATACCAGTTGAGAACCAACAGGTTGACCTCTGATGTCATATGATCAATTGTGGACCGGGCCAATTGGAGATCACCGTCGTTATCGAGTTGAACTTGAAAAAGGCGTCCCAGTTGCAATCGCCCAGGGAGGCGAGGGACTCATCTATCGTGGCGTTCGTGAGATCGAAGGGGTATCTCATGAAATAGCCCTTAAACTTCAGTCAAATATAACCTTCAATGAATACGAACAGTTTCTCGCGCGAATGTCAACACTGGCTGGAATTAACCACCCAGGGATAATGCACTACTACGAAAGCTTTATAGGAACTGCTTTAGTTGATATCGACGATCCGAGAGACGAAGATTTTGACGTCATCTATAGCGCTTCAGAGTGGATACCCGGAGAGACCTTCGCGAATGCAGTCAAGCTCAGTGGACTCTCACAAGGGTTTCTATGGGTCGCACAGGTCGCACGATCGGTCGCCTATCTTCACTCCCTCAAGACACCCTTAGCTCCAGAAGGTATCGTCCATCGAGATATAAAGCCATCAAATATTCGAATTTCGGAGTCGGGCGAAGCGATCCTAATTGACTTTGGAACTGCACGTCCACATCTGGGCTCCGATCAAACACGTGGTGTCGGTACCTATCGATGGCGTGCTCCTGAGATGACTGGAGGAATTGGAGAGCCGGGAAAGGTCTCTGACGTCTGGAGCATAGGCTCGCTTGCCTATTGGATCCTCTTTGAAGAACCACCTGCAGTCGAAAGTTCCGCATTTACCCAAATGAAGATTCAGGAACGTGCTCAAGATTTAGAGTTCTTAGATCCAAAGTTATTGGCACAACACCTCACCTCTCTACTTGAAATAGACCCTTCACTGCGTCACCGCGATCTAACTCGCTGGGCTGACCGCCTCGAACAACTCATCGACCCTAATTTCCTCGAATGCCATCGACGTAGACGACGGCGTATCATCACTTCTACCTCTGGTGCTGCCGTTGTCGTTCTGGCGTTACTTAGCCTTCCACTAGCAATCCGCGACGGATCGACTTCAAAATTGGCCGCAGAAGTTCAGCCAAAGCCCCTAAATCAAGTGATCACCTGCGATGGCATCAATAGTGCCGTAATCGGTACAGGAGCAAAAGCCAGAGAGACACTTTCGGTCAAGATTCTCGGTGGCACTACCCCATTGCTATATCCCAAAAAAGTCATAGCCGATCCCACTGGTAACTTCATAATCCCCTTGACCTGTCCCGCTGGGACAAAGGATTCAAAATGGAAACTCAGTTACCACGGGATAAAAGGTGAAACTACCGGAAGCCTGACAATTATCGGCACGAACAGCCAAAGTTCTAACTCAGGCCTACAGTCAACGATAGTCCCCATAGCGCTCACGACCAAGCAGAGCCTACTTACTGGTCAAACACTCTACCTTGAGACTCCAGGAGGTGCCGCTCAGACTATAGAAAACTACCAGACAGCAAACGGAACGCCAGGTCCCAGTCTAAAGATTGGGGAAACACTTGCAATCAGTTGCAGAATCGCTGGATTTCAAGTTCAAGACTCCAATGTATGGTGGTATCGCATCGTCTCACCTCCGTGGAACGGAAAGTTCTATGTGACGGCTGACGCATTTTATAACAACGGCAAAACGTCAGGTCCACTCGAAGGAACCCGCTTTTACGACCCAAGAGTACCCATCTGTCGATAACACTTTCCGATTTCATCAATGGTCCAGTTGCCAAAACAGCTCAACAACAAAGTGACATCAAGTAATACCAATTTGCTTTTGGAACTCGTGGTTCTAACCCTCAAACCAATGCAGCCGCGCCCGGCAAGACTCTCCCTTAGGTAATCGCAAATCTTACCTAACCTAGATCTAATACACGCATGCTCATGACAAACAATGAAATCTATCTCCGAATATCTCATTAAAAAGCTAAAAAAAAACAGAGGCTGATATCTTTAGCCACCTCGGGGTTCTTTTAGCCAAGACAAAAATGGATTAATCAGCTCCAACCAATAGACGCCGAGCATCAACTAACGTAGAACAATGCAACTACGAATCTTTATAGAGCCCCAACAAGGGGCTACTTACTCGACGCAACTTAGAGTTGCTAAGAGTGCTGAAGCACTTGGCTTTGACGCCTTCTTTAGATCCGACCACTATCTAAGGATGGGCGACAGCAAACCGAACCCAGGTCCCACAGACTCTTGGATTACACTAGGTGCAATAGCACGAGAGACCTCTACCATAGCACTCGGCACCCTCTTGACTTCAGCGACATTTCGAACACCCGGTGTAACTGCAATATCAGTTGCCCAAGTAGATGAGATGTCCAATGGTCGCGTGGAATTAGGACTCGGAGCTGGATGGTTTGGGCAGGAACACAGCGCCTATGGAATCAACTTTCCAGATACCGCCGAACGCTTCGACCGTCTCAAGGAACAACTAGAGATCATCATTGGGCTCTGGAGCACAAGTCTCGAGGAAACATTTAGTTATCACGGCCGCTACTACACACTTGAAAACTCACCAGCATTACCCAAGCCAGTGCGAAAGCCACATCCTCCGATAATAATAGGTGGACGTGGCCCCAAAAAAACACCTGCGCTAGCTGGCGCCTTCGCTCAGGAATATAACGTACCATTTGCTTCAGTTGAAGATTGCAAAGTACAATTCGACGCGGTGAGCAATGCGGCCGACCAAGCAAATCGATCTCCATCGGAAATAATCTATTCAGTGGCACTCGCGACCTGTCTTGGCAACGACTCCGAAACTCTAAAGCGAAGAGCCGCATCAATTGGAAGAAGTGTTGACGACTTGAGCGAAAATGGACTTTGTGGATCGAGCGCTCAAATAATTGAAAAGATCGAAAGCTACAGGGCGATAGGTGCGAAGCGCATCTATCTACAAATCCTAGACCTCAACGACTTGGACCACCTCGCTGACCTCAGTGATGGTCTAATAAAACAGCTAGCATAGCTAGCAACAAGAGAACATTCCGGGCTATTTTTACCTAGACAAGATTACACAATTTGGCCAGCTTTACCCTCAAAGTTGGCCAACCCAAGGGTTCTCCTGCGCGAATTCCACATTCGGATACAATAACCAGACCCTAGTTCCTATTTGTTCACCAAACAGATGATGATGTTGGCACAGATACAGCTATACGAATCAGTGGTTTTACCAATCATAAGTACCACACATCGATTGAAACACGCCTCATAGGTCCTCTTATCGTGAAATCATCAAAGCTATTTGGCTCCTTTATACCTACAAACATCTAAATTGAAAAACCTAAAAAAACTATAATCATAAACATATTGCCACATTCATGCCGCACCACATCTCTTATCGCAACCCAATATAGGGTTAGTAGTAATCGTTTATATCGCACTATTTATACCAAACATGCTCTTTGCTAATGTGTGCAGCCCCTACATTGATAAGACGGGATAACGAAATCGTTAAAAAATCGAATAGTCCCAAGCAATAGTCCTCGTTGAAGTTGTGCCCGCAAAGTTGGCTTGGACTGTCATAGCAAGACTCAAAACGATAAATTTCAAATCAATTAATTGGCTCGGATCAGCTTTATTACACCAAGTAACATCTATTTAGAGATCGCCTTCGATGAGTCTGACCACCTAAACTCAAAAAATCTAAACAGGTTCAAGATCGACAATGTCTGTCAACAAACAATCATCAACGTCAACCCTCAAGGCGCCATGCTTGAAGTCTAGACTGATAGGTACCCTATCGGTAGAGCCAATGAACAGCTGATAAGACGCCAATTAGTACATGAATCACAAGACCCATGGTAATGTCACGCCACGCTCTAAAAGCTTAGGGCAATCTAACGATCTCCTTGAGATCTCTCAACAACCACCAAACCTCTCATAGCGCGACATTATGATTGAAAGTTGAGTGGGGCCACCAACTCAAACGTGTTGGTGCCATTGTGGCCAAGTGTTTCCACATCCTGTTTGAAAAACATAAAAAACTAAATTATGAAAAAGCAATAGAGCTGGAATGTCTATCAGCCACCAAAAAAAATCTTTGAGATAAAAGTATCGGAATTTCTCGAGATCGATCGGATAACCGATACCTCTATCGCGAGCTAACCTATCAATTGATCGAGACAATGGTCGACCGAATTATTTAATCATCGAAGCGAAGAACTCTTCGCAAGTCTCTTGGTAGACGGGTATTTTAGTGCCCTAGATATTAGGTGCTTTAGCACTCGAGCACCGGAATAAATTGCTAGGCTACGGATAAGAGATTTCTCAACATCGATACTAAAAGATTTCGGTCAAATTAAAGCAATAGGATCTAGACAATATCCAAATTATATTAAATCCAATTCCCAAAACCAAAATACTCTAAGAGCGATATTTTTAATTAGCTAAAAGACGACATCTCCGAGACTTGAAGATTAGCTAGATACAAGAACTTGCTACTTACGAGCTTTCCAATTTATCATTGCATGGATAAGCTGATCCTGGTCCAGAGCCTCTTCTGACATCGGAGTAAGGCTGGGCCGATCCACACGTAATCCGTCTAAAACTATGGCAACATAGCGTTTCCAGAGATTGGGCGAAACACTCTTACTATATTCTTGTGCGGCGCCCGCCATCGCGGCTATAACAGGAACATCATTAGCATGGAAATCCCCTCTGAGACCTCCTTGATCCTGCGCTCTACGAACTATCTCTTCGATCAATGGACCGACCTCTTTTTTAAGTTCGGTAATTCGACCTTCTATGTAGTCATTTCCCAAAATAACTTCGCGAAGGCCTCGATCCTTTGTCTCCATGTCCAACATGGTCTTCAGCAAGAATAAAAAGCCCTCCCAAGCATCCTCAAATTCCAGAGCATGACGGCCGACTTCAATTAACTCTAAAACAGCCTCTTCAAACAGAGCCTGCACCAAGAGATCCTTGTTAGGAAATCGTCTATAAACGGTGCCCACCCCAAGGTTGGCGTTATGTGCTATATCATCAAGGGTGACACCTAAACCTCGTTCAGCAAAGAGAGATCTGGCAGATTCCAGGATCCGCACGCGGTTTTCGCTGGCATCGCGCCTAAGGGATCGCTCAACATTGCGGCTTTCCAAGTCGAAGGAACATTCAGGGTCTTTTTCCACAATTAACAATCTAGTCATAAACGGAGGGAATATCTCCATTTACGTCTATGTTGTTGTTAGTAAGTGGAGATAACTTCTCCATATGCTTTAATAAGGAGTTAAATTGAAGTCATCCATAGATGCTCCGGGTAGCCCCGGATACGCTCTGGGACCAGATGCAACCCACGCAGAGAAGCTAGCGCACCATATTTACAACAGACGTTGGTGGATCCTTGCGGTAGTTGCTCTTGCACAGTTGATGGTAGTTCTAGATTCAACAGTCGTAAATATCGCCTTGCCATCAGCTCAAAAGGCGTTAGCCTTTTCAACCGCAGACCGCCAATGGATCGTAACCGGATACGCCCTCTCGTTTGGTAGTCTCCTTCTGCTCGGAGGACGTGTCGCTGACTTCTTTGGTCGCAAGAGAGTATTCCTCGTCGGATTGATAGGCTTTTCCGTAGCGTCAGCAATCGGTGGAGCCGCTACGGGGTTTCCGATGCTAGTAAGTGCACGTGTAGTGCAGGGAGCCTTCGGCGCCCTTCTAGCTCCAACAGCGCTTTCCTTACTTACGACCACCTTCTCTGATCCAAAAGAGCGAGGTAAGGCCTTTGGTGTATTTGGGGCAATTGCTGGTGGTGGAGCAGCTATTGGCTTATTACTGGGTGGTTTCTTGACCCAATATCTCTCTTGGAGATGGAGCCTCTATGTAAACCTAGTCTTTGCTATCGCCGCAACATTTGGTGCAGTTATATTTCTTCGCCATGATGAAAAACTCGAAAAGAAGAAGCTAGATCTCCCCGGAGTCCTTAGTGCATCTATTTCAATGTTCTCGTTGGTCTATGGCTTTTCTCATGCCGAAACAGCTGGTTGGTCAAATGGAATCACCCTCGCTTTCTTGGCAATTGGCGTCGTACTGCTCGTTGCCTTCGTGCTTATCGAGAAGAGAGTCGAGCACCCCCTTCTTCCGATGAGAGTCGTCTTGGATCGAACCAGAGGCGGATCCTACATTGCAGTCTTTTTGGCAGCAGTTGGGATGTTCGGCGTCTTTTTATTTCTGACCTACTACTTGCAGTCGACGCTTGGCTATTCTCCAGTCAAGACTGGTGTCGCCTTCCTGCCTATGGTTGCGGTCCTAGTGGTCGTCGCAGCAGTTGGAACCGCAGTCCTTTTGCCTAGGGTTGGGCCAAAGCCCATGGTTGTTGGTGGAATGCTAATTGCAGCTTTAGGCTTAATGCTCCTGACTAGGATTTCGCTCCATTCGGGCTATGTATCTGTGATCCTACCTGCGCTACTGGTTCTTGGAGCCGGGATGGGATTCATCTTCGCACCGTCGATGAACGCAGCAACAGCTGGAATCGACCCCGAAGATGCAGGAGTTGCCTCCGCAACGGTAAATACCTCCCAGCAGATCGGTGGATCCATCGGAACAGCGCTTCTTAACACTCTCGCTGCAACTACAGCAACTGCGTATTTGGCTCATAAGGTTCCAAACCAGCTTTTGCTAGCTCAAGCAGGAATCCATAGCTACGTAACAGCGTTCCGTTGGTCTGCAGTGATCTTTGTTGCAGGTGCAGTCGTCTCGCTAATTGTTCTACAGTGGGGAAAACAAGAGCTGTCCGAAGGCGAGTTCGTACACGCTGGCATTTAGTGCTCTATGCAGATCTGCAAGACCGAGCCATTGGCCCATAGTGTATTCCAGTTCAAAGATTTCCAATTCAGAAAATGGTCAACCATGGCGTTATTGATACTAATTTCAAAGGCGACATCAAGCCTAAAATAAAGCAAACGTAACCATAACCTCATCAACTTAACCTTTTCGCATACAGTTCATCCAGAGGCAAAAGACCCACTGAGAGATAATCGATCTCTAGGTGGGTCTTTTGTCGTTTCTTGCAAGAAACTGGCTATCAAATCCAAAAAGGATAAAAAGTGCGATCAGATCAATGAACCAGACCTACGATCGAGGCCTAAGAACCAGGTCAAGAGGCACTTGGAATTTAATTTGTTTAGCAATTGTCCATTGAAATCCTACGAGTAAATAGATTTAGGGGACGTCCATAAACCTATTATCTACCTCAGATAGACAAAGCTCCCCTATTGAGTCCATAACTCAATTGGCCCCAAAATGGCAGGAACCGTTTAAAGCTCAAAATTGAATAAGAACTCTACATCGTCACAATTTGTTTAAGGGCGAAGATTATCAGCCGGGTTTTCTTGCAAAGGGGAAAGCCGGCCATGCTAAGCCAAAATAATGCCCGTGTGATAGGTGAAAAACGTCTCCGACTTGAATTAGGTCTGGAGGAGACTCAAGAATCGTCTTATGTCTACATGGTGCATTTTCAAATGGTGATTTAAATTGTTAATTACTATTTGGAGCCACCAAGCTTCATGGCGATCTGCAGCCTCGGATCGTAATCCATTACTCCTGGGCTATTTAGATCTAATTGAACCACACCGCCAAACCACTCATCACGCTGAAGTATCAATTCGATGTGATCGACAAGGCTAACCGCAAAAGAATCCTACACCAGGTAATCATTTAGAAAAAACGATCCGAGCGCGAGATGGGAATTGACCTAAAACGAAACTGCCAAAGTACCTTGCTGCACCTTCTGAGCGACAAGGCGCTTCCTCGTGCAGGCAATCAACCGAAGTAATATTCAAAATGTAAAACCCAATCGGGAACCCTATCTCCTGGTGAGATTCAAGTTCGCAAGCGATCCCAAAGACTTTGATTAGGGTTCAACTAGTTCATTATGGATCTAGCATCACTATGGTGCCAATTGAATTAAACCCCCAACAAAAAGAGATTGCTACCCAAGTCATAAAGCTGCTAGCTGGGCCAGATGCAACCCTTCGCGACGACCAAACTACAGCCATAGCCTCCCTTTGCACTCCAGGAGCGCGCGTCTTAGTGGTTCAGGCGACTGGATGGGGGAAATCTGCAGTCTACTGGGCTGCAACCTCAATCATACGGGCCGCCAACCACGGCCCTAGCCTTGTGATCTCTCCCCTACTATCGCTGATGAGAGATCAAGTTTCAGCGGCACAAAAAGCAGGCCTCCGAGCTATCACCTTGAACTCCTCCAATAGTGAGACTTGGCCCGAACTTGAAGACGAAATAACCCACAACAGGGTCGACGTTATCTTGGTCTCTCCAGAACGACTCGCGAATCCAGCCTTCTCAAAGAGGGTCCTGGCGGCACTCGCAAAGGATATAGGACTTTTAGTGATCGACGAAGCCCACTCGATCTCAGATTGGGGCCATGACTTTAGACCCGATTATCAACGAATTGCAAAGATCCTAAGCACGCTAGAACCTACAACCCCGATCTTGGCAACTACGGCAACAGCTAACCAAAGAGTCACAAGTGACATCGCAAAGCAGTTGGGAAGTTCCACTTTGGTCATGCGTGGACCACTTGCCAGAAAAAGTCTTCAACTGGCCGTTATAGATGACCTCTCCCCTATCGAGAGATATGCTTGGGTCGCAGATCATCTCCCGATACTTCCTGGATCAGGGATAATATATGTCCTGACCGTTTCGGATGCAATCGCACTATGTGACTCCATTCGGGCTGTACATAAAGATACCATTCAAATAGAGGCCTACCACGGCCAAATGCCCTCGTCTGAGAGAGAAGTCATCGAAGATGACCTTCGCAACAACAGGCTAAAAGCCGTAGTTGCCACCTCGGCACTTGGAATGGGTTACGACAAAGCCGATCTTAGCTTTGTCATCAATGTCGGATCGCCTTCTTCGCCTGTCTCCTACTACCAGCAGATTGGACGAGCTGGCCGAGCAATAGAACACGCATTGGTGGTTCTGCTGCCATCCAAGAGTGATGAGAGGCTCTGGGAATACTTTGCTACATCAAACCTTCCCAAGGGTGATCAAATCGAAAAGCTCCTCAAGGCGCTCGAAGAATCTCCCAATCAAGAGTCTATGACGATACCAGCCCTAGAGGCAGAGACTGGAATTAGACGTTCCATGGTCGAGCTCCTCCTAAAGCAGATGAATGTAGCAGAGGCTGTTGAAAGAAGCGAAAAAGGTTGGCGCTCGACCAATAAGGGCTACGACTTCGATCAATCTCATATCGATGAAATCATTTCAGCTAGGCGACGCGAATCTGCAATCATGAAAGCCTATGCCCGACAGGAGCGCTGTCTAATGCAGCTCCTACAGGAGTCATTGGACGATCCTGAAGCAAAGGCGTGCAATAGATGCTCGGTCTGTATCAAAAAACTACCCGAGCCGCTTTCGATGGAGGTGAGTCCAGAGGCCATCTCTATCATTACCCAATTTCTGAGGCGCCAAACCCTGATCTTAGAACCCCGAAAGATGTGGCCAGGCGGAGTCTTTGGAAAACGAGGGAGAATTCCAAGCCATCTATTACCAGAAGCTGGACGTACCCTAATCTTTGCAGATTCACCGCAATGGCAAGAGATACTTACCGAGGCATTTGGAATCGATCAAGGACCAAGTGAAACACTTTGTAAATTAGCGATCGACACGATGGTCGAATGGAAGTCAAGCTGGAGATCTCGACCCCAAATAGCTGCATCGCTACCTGCCGGGGGTTATCCGGCGCTGACTGATGGCCTAGCAGACCATATCGCCAGAGTCGGAAAGCTAGAGAGATTTCAATTCAACCAATTAGTCATCCCTAAATTGTCGCCCGATGCATCCTCTTCCCAAGAGGCAGCTCTATGGCAAGGCGAGATACAATTGACCCTCGAAGAAAAGACTTCCTTGACCGGTAAATCAGTGCTTTTAGTCATAGATGCAACATCATCGATCTGGCCCATCACTATCGCCGCAGCCAAGATCCTCGAAGCAGGGGCAACTATGGTTTTGCCGATGCTGATTCATCGAAGAGCATGACAAATAAAGCTGGGAATTATTCCAGAACCATTGCCATTTGGATTAGCGACGAGCGTCTCGAATCGTACCGAGGCGCCATATCCCGCACTTCGCTCCAAACAGTGGCCATGTGTAGCCAGATGATCACAAAGTGCTTTTATCTTTAGGAGGATACAAACCATCTGAACTAATCAAAAATGCTTGCCCATAAAAGGCTTCGCTTTATCTCCAATCTTGGCTGCGAGCAGAAAACTATATCTCCCGGCGCCAGGAAACGTAGATACAGGCCCAAAGCGGTCGAACTAAAACTTGATATTTACTTAACACTTGATTTTAAAGTGCAAATACAAGAAAATAGCGTTAGTCAAAGATATGACTCCCAACCCTACAGTTACAGATTGGTACGGGTTAGTCTAAATTGATCAAGGCTTTGGCCTGACTATTTTGATTCTCTGGACCACCATTGGCAGAATCTTTGGACCACAACATACATTCAAGTGCATTCACCGCTCGTCAATTAACGACCTCCACATAGGGCCGCCAAAATGGCAAACTCCCATAGTCCCGCTGGGCGTTCCCTTTAGTAATAAAACAGATCGTGCCAAAACACCTAATGTATGCATGATAAATAGGTGCGACTTTGAGCATGCGCCGAGGAATCTTACTTTGGCAGATAGCCTACAAGCATTTAAAAGTACCACCACGCGCTTTATGTACGACCCCAATCCGAATGTCATTTTTTGAACTCTCAGAATAAACAAGTCAACTCGGCACTAAAGATAGATACCATGGATGAAAACTTTCGGATAGCATATTCAATCAAATACATGAAATTTCAAATGCTTAGTTCTAGCTTTATAAATAATTAAATAAATCGAACTGATACGTTATATAAATATTCAAGCAAATTCTGATGAATACACGATTAAAATATCAAACATTTAGCGTCCATTTAGCAAGTGGGATTACTGTTAATATGCAAGGGTGCCGTCCAAGTATTTGGCATGTCAGGCACTACATCGATAAATCATCCTCGAGTGCGTCTATCCAATGCAGCAGAGTTCCATCCTCCTGTTCTCATCAAATCGCTACCTTTTTATGAGAAACATGCACTTCAAACATATGACCATTCAAATTTCGACGCGTATTTTCTCCATCTCAATTTCGGAAAAATCCTCGATCTCCCGGGATAACAGTTCATGTCACCCCTGCCGGGTCCAGATTAATCATTCTATGATTAGACTTTTATCTCCACTTTTATCTTCTACCAAGTTGCATTTAGGAAAATACACTACGAGAATACTGAATTTAATAATTTCACAGTAATTTGTCTCTATGTGTAATATATATTCGATATAATCTCTAATGGGTGAAGTATTTACACAGTATACATAATTGGTCGCTCTAATTCTGTGTAGCGAATAGCGAAACCGGCACCCACTCATCCATTTATTTAAAGGGGTAGCTAAATGTTTATTATTAATCATCTTGCACGAAAAGTAGCTGTATTAGCAGTTACAGGTGGCACTGCATTTGCACTTTTCGGGGGCGCGCCAGCCCATACACAATTCTCCGCCAACTCAGCACAGACTGCAACTTTCACAGGTGGGACCGTGGGAGAGGCGGTAACTAACGGAAGCTTCAGTTGTAGCGGCTTAATTCCACCAAGCAATACGACGACTTATTCCGGAAATCCCTGCACAGAGACGATCACTCTAAAGAACACAGGGAACACCCGAGAGAGCTTTGATGTCACCATTGGAACGCCTACTGGGACCACGAGCGCAACCAACAACCTAGACCAACTCATGGTTACTTACCCAGACCCCACTAGCACGAACTCAGCTAATACGGTTACAGAAAGTTACAAATCGCTTCTTTCTGGCAATACCGGGAATAATGTGCTTCACATTGCCACCTTACCCGCATCTAGCACTGGAAGCACGGCTAATTCTTTGAGCGTGACTTTGAAGTTCTCGCTGGCAGCCGAAACTGGTAGCACTGCAATCCAAAATGCATGGTACGGAGCAACCGTTCATATCCCTTACACCGTCACTGCTACGCCTTCCGCTTAGTCAGCTGCTACAGTTACCTACGACGCCATCAGCCCTTCGGAGTCAACATCCGGGGGTAATGAAAGTGGTTGATTAGTCCTAACCAACTCCAGTTTAGGTGCTAGTTGGGACTACCTAGACTAGCTCTCCAATCGACGAAATTCATCATCTGGAGAGCTAGTCGCACTGATGAAAATCGATAATTTTCCATCCCGACCAAGAAGGCTGAGATAGTCCTAAGTTCAATCGCTTTCAAACTACCATTATGGCGAAAAGTTAGAGAGAAGCCAAATACTTTGCCTATCAAGATCCAAAATTCCTCCGCTTTCAAGGTCGATGCGATCGAATGACAAAATAATTTCGTCTTGAACCGAATTATCTCTAGCCAAAAGAGCGCAAGACCCGAGAATTCATACCTTTGCTTTGACAGGAAGTCCTAAGTTGCAAATTGAGAACACGCCCCAATGGAAAATCACGAAATGGCTGTCTTTTTTCGGAGTAGCCGTCTTGATTGGTGCGTTTATTTTCTATCCTCACGCATATATAACCACGCCATCGATGTATCCAACAATCAATCCTGGGTCCATGGTCTTCATCTCGCACGAGAACACTTACAAAAAAGGAGATGTCGTCGAATTCCATGGCAATGGGCTGCTTTGGATACACCGCATAGTGGCAATTCGAAGCAACGGCCAAATCGTAACCAAGGGTGACAATCCTCAAAATAAGATCGACGTCTTTGTGCCACCGCGTACCCTTAATAACATCGTAGGTAAGGTCGTACTCGTCATACCCTATCTTGGTTTTCCTCAGGTAATATTCAATTCCCCCAGCTACGGACTCTACTGGCTACAACTAGAGCTAAGTCCTGGATTGAAGGTCACACTGCTGGCAGCACTACTTATCTTTGGATGGGGAAGTGCAAAGGGAAGAAGAAAATCCACACCAAAAGTTCAATTTTATATGGAAGACATGAACCTCATTTCAAACTCCTCCACAAGAAGATCGGCCCTTCACGAGTAGATACAAATTGATGTTAAATCGCAAAAAGATCAATTGAGCAATCACACTTGGCCACTTTGATACCTCACAAATATCCACAAAGATCGAATAGCTCCAGAAACTTTTACCAAAATGTGAACCTTACTCAAGCTAGAACCCTGTAAAGATTTGCTGCACTCTTCTAACTTCATTCAAACAACTTCATTTTAAACAAGGCTCACCAAAAAGATTCTCGTTCCAACATGCCACGAAGCTAGCCAACGCCCCCGAAAAGATCGCCCATAACTCGCACTTCAAACAATCATTCCTAAAACCCTTCTATACGGGCGATCTAGAGAGAGCCGCCATTGCTAGCCAAGAAAATTCTTCCTAATCCAACCATCATCGACCTGTTCTAGCCTTGAAGTTCGCAATTTACGGCATTACAAAGAAAGCTGATCATGTAAAACTAGATGGTTCAAAGATTTTAGCGAGGTGGTCCAATGACTTAAGAGAAGTCCCCAACCCCTCGGTTTCGACAGAGACCCTACGTATCACAGCAACTCTGACTCTTTGAAAAGCAAGTAGGCATTTGGAGTGAGAACTTTGATGAAGCGATGATAGTTCCGTCCAAAAAAAATAGCCCGAAGAATAAAGAAAAGCTACCTATCAAAAGAAAACTAGCACTACGATCCTAAAAGAGTTGAACGACGACCCAAAATACGCCCAAGAAAACATCGTCTAACAATATTTCAATCTAGCGAACTGGCCATAACAAATTCTACGAAGAGGTACCTCTCTTAGGTTAGGTTCGACCGCCCAGTCAAACAACAGCGATGGCCAGAAAGTCGCAAGCAACCAAGAGCTACTGGATCAAAAAGACGTTTGAGGTGAAAGTCAACAGGCATCTTTCTTTACTGATTCCGCAGAATCATTACACCTTCGGTGAAATCGTAGCCTGCTGACGATTTCGAACCAACTAGGCAGACAGTCGTACAAAAGCGATTTCCAGATATCGCCTATGTCAAGCTGGCACTCAATCGAGGCGATCCTCGAGCAAAAGAATTCCTTCACCTGTTCGTTTAGGGTCAGAATTCCGATAGGGACCCTCTGAGCGCAAACACTGGTATTTTAGTGCATGCAACCGAAACCCGGCTACCCGTTAAATAACAACATATCTTTCAAAACATAAAAATCAGCGTCCTGCCGGTAGGGTTTGGCATAACATTAGTGATGTCCCAAACTGGTTTCAAATATCTCAATGATAAATTCCACGAACCAAGCCAAAGTCGTTTGACAGTGAACCATGATTCGTCTATGCTCAAAGGACAGAGGTCATACCAACGGAGGTCAAGATCGAACTCCGCTGGATGATAACCTCTAATTGATCATAAAACAAGATCAACAACGCGGTTGCCTAACCGCATCATAAAAAATGCGGTTTATGGTAGGAGGGGAATCGTTGAAAGAAATTACTCGTAGTGAACCCAGGACTTTGTCTGGTTCCATGGTAAGTAGCGGCAAAAAAAAGCGAGGAAAAAGTCTCGGTGCTAGGGAGCGAAGATTTGCCTTTTGGCTTATTCTCCCTACAATTCTTGGACTCTGTGCGATCTTGTTGTATCCATCGCTTCAGACTATTACATGGTCATTCCAGCACTATATTCTAACTGACCCACTTCAACATAACTTTACCCTCTCTAACTACACTCAATTGATCCACGACCATGTCTTTTGGTTGGCCCTCAAATTCACCCTCTTTTATGCGATTTTGAGCGTGCTTGGCCAAACTTTGGTAGGCCTTGGAGTAGCACTTATGGCTAATCGAGAGTTTCGAGGTCGCGGTCTATTTCGAGCAGCCCTGCTCTTTCCGTGGATGATGCCGACAGTTATCACCGCAGTTGTATGGCGCTTTATGTACGACCCCAACTATGGACTATTCAACGGAGTACTACAACGCCTTGGATTACCACACTCTTTTGTCTGGCTTGGTTCACCTACGTTAGCGGTAATCGCCCTCTTTCTCGTGGCGATCTGGAAGGTCAACTCATTTGCAGCCTTAGTATTCTTGGCCGGTCTTCAATCGATTCCTGCCTCTGTCTATGAGGCGGCAGATGTCGATGGTGCCACCGCTTGGCAAAGGTTCACCAGGATTACAATGCCGATGTTGCGCCCCACCATCTTGGTTGTTCTAGTACTTCGTACCGTTGAAGCCCTTCAAGCATTCGACATAATCTATGGCCTCACCCTAGGAGGACCAGGCTACTCAACTTTGAACCTTCCACTTTACCTATACCAACAAGCAATACAGGGCCTCAACTTCGGATATGGTTCTGCAATGGGGGTTATCCTTGCGATCATGATCTCGGCCTTTGCATTCCTATATGTAAAAGTCCTATACCGCCCAGAGTCCCTGGGTTAAAGAGCGAATTGAGCAAATAGATGTCAATGACAAAGATACCAAATCAAAAGATCTCTAAGCGGGCCTATAAAAGTGGCCCAGTTCGTCGATCAAAAAGAGGAGCGTGGGCGAAAGCTCGAATGGGCCTATTCAACGCTAGTGCAATAGTTCTAGGCTTCTACGCCCTCTTTCCAGTCCTTTGGATCCTGATAACATCCCTAAAGCCACAGGCCCAGTTGACAACTCAGCCGGTCACCTTGATACCATCATCGCTGACACTGGGTAGCTACCGAACGGCCCTTGGCCAGGCACCCTTTGGTCGCTACTACATAAATTCCCTAGTCGTCAGCGTAACTGCCACCTTGGCAAGCCTGATCTTAGGTACCTTTGCTGGATATGCAATAGCGCGTCTACGATTTAGATTTAAAAAGGTGATCTTGCTGGTCATCCTTGCATTTTCATTCCTGCCACCTATAACGCTTGTCGTTCCACTCTTTAACCTATTCCGCCACTTCAACCTCCTAAATACCTATTGGGCTCTTATCATCCCCTATACCTTTTTGAGCCTTCCAATCTGCGTATGGCTAATGAATGCCTACCTTCAAGACCTCCCCAAGGAGCTTGAAGAGGCGGCAATGGTCGATGGTCTTGGCTATTTTGGCGCCTTCTTTAAGATCATCTTGAGGGTCTCGGTACCTGGAATCGTCACAGCGGGCCTTATCATCTTCGCCGGCGACTGGAATGAATTTCTCTTAGCTCTAACTTTCATGACCAACAACTCAATGCGAACCCTTCCAGTAGGTATCGCTTTGTATCCTGGCCAATATACCTTCCCATGGGGAATTATCTCAGCCGCAACGGTTTTGGCACTCGTTCCCGTCGCATTAGCAGTCTCAGTCTTTCAAAAGCGTCTAATAAGTGGAATGACACTAGGAGCAGTAAAGTAATGACCAACGTTGAGAGATTAGATACCAAAGAGCTCGAGGGCGACTTTTTGATCAGAACGATCGAGAGCTATAGCCAAGATGCCAGTGGCGTCCAGCTACGTCTCGGGGCCGTAAGTTACCAACCATTAGGAAGCGTTGCAGGAATCATAACCTCGGAGCCCCCAAACAAGCAGGGACTCGAATCACTACTGCCAAATGCTCCGAGCATCAATTCAGATGACGACGCACCAGACCCCACGGTAAGAGCAAGCGCGAGCCTCTATATTCGTGCATATAGCCCAAATACCATCCGAATCACAATGGTCCCTGACCATCTCAAGACAAATGACCACGATGGTATAGAATTTGGGATTCTCATAGATCGACTACCGCAGCTCGTACCAGTTACACTTGTCGAGACCGGCACCCACTTAGACATCTCGACAACCCAGCTAACTTTGCGCCTTACCAAAGAACCCTTTAGCTTCGAACTTCTCGACCTATCTGGAAACGTAGTGACCATGGGCGGTGGCAATCGCCGTCAAGTAGCTGGCTTTCCATTCGAACCCACCATCGGCTTTAGCGATAACGCATCGACCTTCTCGCTTGAAATTCAACCCAGCGAATACATAGTCGGCCTTGGCGAGCAGTTCACACCCTTTATCCACAATGGCGCCTCATTCGAGTTAATAGCCAACGATGGCCTAGGGGTTGGGACGGGGCTCGTCTATAAACCAGCTCCGATCTTTCACTCCTCAAGGGGCTATAGCGCCTTTGTTCATGGCCCCGGACCGATGAAAGTCGACGTTGGAAATCCATATCCAAGCGTTCTTAAGGTGGCAAATGAGGAGGCCCGCCTTGATCTCTTTTTGATAGCTGGCGTCGATCTGCCAAGTCGCCTTAGCCTCTACACCGAACTAACTGGTCGCATGCGAGTCCCACCTCGATGGGCATTTGGCCTATGGATGTCTAGATGTCGTTATCCAAATCGAGCTTCTCTCGAGGAAGCAGCCCATGGGATGAGAGACCATCAGATCCCATGCGACGTCTTGCACATTGACCCCGACTGGCTTGTTTTAGACCGATTGAATTGTGACTTTATCTGGTCGCAGGAGAAGTATCCAGATCCCAAGGAGATGATGGCGACTCTTTTGGAGGAAGGCTTTCACATCTCACTATGGGAACTCCCCTACCTAGATGAAGCATCACCCATTACCGCCGAAGCCAAAGAAAATGGGTACTTGGTCCGCGACTCTAGTGGCGCACCTGCCAAAGTCGATCGAACCTTCTCCAGAGACGGTCGACCTAGACGCCTTTTAGACTTTTCAAATCCCGCCGCACGCCAATGGTGGAAAGAAAAGAACAAGGAGTTACTTGCACTTGGTGTCTCAGTTCTCAAGTGTGACTTCGGCGAAGGACTTCCCAACTCTGCTTTAATGTCAGACGGGAGGACGGGTAGAAATTGGCGCAACCTCTACCCGTTTTGGTATTCACGCACTGTATCTGAGGCTATCGATGAAGAGCGTGACTCAAACCCATTGGTCTGGAGTCGTAGTGGATGGGCATCTTCCCAGCGCTATCCAGCTCAGTGGGGCGGAGATCCAGAAGCAAGCTTTGCCGGCCTCGCTAATAGCCTAAGGGGTGGTTTGAGCTGGGCACTATCTGCTCCAGGAATGTGGTCACATGACGTCGGCGGCTTCTATGGAATGGGTCCCTCTAAGGAGCTATATATAAGATGGGCACAGGTTGGATCCCTATCTCCCTTAACTCGCTTTCACGGTCTCACGCCTAGAGAACCATGGCACTTTGGAGAAGAAGCCTGCGATATCGTAAGACGCTTTGTAAACCTTCGATATCAACTTATTCCCAACTTGATCAGTGCGGCATTCGAAGGCGAAAAGTTCGGGTGGCCAATGCTAAGGCCACTTATCTTCGCCGACGAGACAAATCTAGACCTCTATCGAGTTGAACATGAATTTCTAATCGGATCAAACCTTCTGGTTGTCGCAGTCCTCTCAAACGACGCACCAACTGCAACGGTCGAGGTGGTACTTCCATCTGGGCATTGGTCAGATTTTTGGAGTGGAGAGTCGCACCTTGGTCCAAAGAAATTTGAGATGGAGGTTCCGCTGGACAAGATTCCCATCTTTGTACGAAGCGGCGCAGCCATAGCATTCGGACCCCTAGGCCAACACACCGGAGAGATCCCAAGCGATACTTGGGAGATCGAGATTTGGGAAAGCCCTCAATGTGAGAGCACCATCTACCAAGAAGGTCACGAATTTAGATACCGCTATATTCCATCAAACCCAGAGCTTGGGACCGCGCCAAAGCTCATCTGTGACGAACCAATGCCTAGGACTACTCAGGCCCATCTGCATAAAACTGATGGGACAGTAGTGCATCTAGAGATCCAACTGATTCACCAACACTAGTTGGACAGTTATGAGATGGATAGATATCAACTAGAGTCATATAGCACATATCTATCTTCGCAACCACTTCAATACTTGACATACATGTAAAGAACTGTTAGAATAACTGGTCAGTGGACAGGCCACTGCTTAGTTTATAAACTTCACTATCGATGTGGGAAATCTCGCGATTTAGTGAATATGTGCACCTGCACGGGGGAAAGGGAGCCAAACGATGGGTTCAGAAACTGAAGGCAATGAGATAATCTCAGATGGAGGAATTGGAAGGCGAAAATTTCTTGGCTTTGGAGTAGCGGCCGTTGGTGGCGCAGTTTTAGCAGCTTGCGGTAGTGGAACCTCATCGAGTACCACAACTGCCGCTGCAGCTGCTGGAACCACAACTTCAGGTGCACCAGCGCGCCAGACTGGACCGATTGTCATTGCAGGTCCTCAGGATAACTCAGGGACCACCACTATTTTGATCAATCAGTGGAACAATGCCAACCCAGAGACTCCTGTGACCTTCCAGACAATCCCGCCAGTGACCAACGACGTCTATAATCAATACGTAACGGCTTTAGCTGGTGGGGCATCTACTCCGGACATATTGACGATGGACGTTACCTACCCAGGTACCTTCGCTGCAGCGGGATGGGTTGCACCACTTGATCAATATGCAAGTGCGGCATTCCAATCGGCATTTATCCCAACTGCTCTAAATATAGGCAAGTATAAGGGTAAGCTCTATGCAATTCCACAATCGATCGATGTCGGCCAGCTCTACTACCGAACCGATCTATTGACAAAGTACAATGAGACCGTTCCGACGACCTACGCGGAACTAGTTCGAATTTCACAAAAGATTCAAACTGCCGAAAGGGCAACCAATCCTAACTTCTGGGGTTACGTCTGGGAAGGCGCACAGATTGAGGCTATTGTCGATGAATTCTGTGAGTACACCTGGGGTTACGGCGGAGAAATCTCCTCCGGATCCAAGGTTACCCTAAATACTCCAGCCGGGAATAAGTCGCTACAGTTTCTCTATGACACCGTCTATACTACCAAGATTTCGCCTCCTGGAACCTCTACAATGAAGCCAAACGATGCTTTGGTATTGATGCAAAATGGTAATGCTCTCTTTATGAGAAACTGGACTTATGCCTATACGCTGGCCAATAGTCCAACGCAATCCAAGGTACCTGGTAAGGTCAATAATGCTCCTCTTCCTGGTCTGACCAATGGAAGCGGCCATGGCTGCACCGGTGGCTGGATGTATAGCATCAACGCTAAGTCAGCTCGACCAGAGGCGGCTTGGAGAGTAATCCAGTATCTAACCTCCCAAGCCCAGCAGATTCAGCTCACCTCCGGAGCTGGCCTTTTATCTGCTCGAAAAGATGTTCAGACCGATACACAACTAGTGCTCAAATCACCAAATCTAAAGAATCTACCTACGATTCTTGCAAGTGCTAAAGCCCGTCCATCGATTCAAAACTACCCTGCGGTCTCAGCTACGCTACAAGCTCCGCTCAACTCGGTAATGGCGAACCAATCTTCGGTCTCAGCAGGACTCGCAGCGATGCAAGCAGCAGTAGCTAGCGCAGTAGTCGCCTAACAAATAAGTTCCCCCTCACGGTGACACCCCCAAAGACTCCCCAGTTACGCGTCCAAAAGGTTGCGAACTGGGGAGTCTTTGTTATGGATGAGATCTTTTATAAAGCGAACCTTGGCACACAGCGAACCTTGGCACAGAGAAAATACCCCCTTGATTCCCCAGCCTAGACAGGGGAATCAAGGGGGCTATACAAATAGGATCTCTCTAATTATCTAAAGATGAAAGATCGAGATACTAGGTTTATCTATTGGCGATCTGGTGAATTCCTACATTCATCGTCGCTGGTTCTCCTCCAAGAACAGTATCAATCTCAAAGGCCAAGATCTCAGTGATTCGATCTTGCGACTCATAGGTCAACCCCGCCACATGAGGTGAATGAATCACTTTGGCATGGGAATTCAAAGGATGCAAAGCAGGAGGCTCACTAACTCGAACATCTAGGGCTGCCCCAGCTAAATGGTCGTTGTCAAGGGCTTCAAGAAGAGCATCCTCATCTACCAAGCCACCTCTTGATGAATTGATCAGATAAGAGCCCCTCCGCATCTTAGATAAAAAGCCAGAACTAACCATCTTTGAAGTCCCTGGGGTAAGGGGGACATGTAATGAGATGAAATCACACGAGGCGAGCGTTTCTTCGATAGTATCTACCCTTGTGTCAACGCCCTCGATGAATCTATCGATTGGGATATTTGGATCATAGCCATAGACTTTCATGCCAATAGCATGGGCAATTCGAGCCGTCTCGCGTCCGGTGGCTCCAAGGCCGATAACCCCCCAAGATCGATCTTGAAGTTCAAAGCCAAGGCGCCTATCCCAACCTCCCTCTTTTGTCTTGAGATCTTGGCTGATAAGGTTTTTGGAAAAGGCAAAGGCCATACCAACGGCGTGTTCACCTACACTTGTGGCATTTGCTCCCAGGGCAGCTACCACAACAACACCTGCCTCATTAGCTGCAACAAGGTCGATATTGTCGAGACCGACACCAGCTCTGGCGATGACCTCTAACATTGGAGCGGCAGCTAGGAGGTCTCTAGTAACTTGGGTCCTATTGCGAATTACCAGCGCTCTGACGTTGCCAATGTAGTCTTTAAGGGCCGAATCATCCTCCCAAAGTTGAGGCAAGTAGGTGATGGTTAGTCTCTGACCAATCTCATCAAATGCACTACCCCAAACGTCTTCAACCACCAAGACGTCCATGGGTAGCGATGACGTCGACTCTTGCGACTTCTCATTCAAGGCGATAACTCCTTATTCAATTGCACTCCAAGGGGTTTTCATCTGATGCCCTAGAGAGCTGGTCTATTCCTATCTCTATGCTAATCGTCAATTTTGGCCAATTGGTCTTACCACTGCTAGGATTAAACCACAAATAATTACCATACCCCGGGGGTAAAATGCAATCAAATTTTTCCGAGTCACAATCGGTCGCCAAAGCACTTCTATGCGAATATGGATTAAGTCCAGAGGTGGCAGAACGATCCTCACATGAGATAACTATGGCGGACGCCTGGGGTCGCGGCTCTCATGGATTGCTCCGCCTCCCCCACTACCTTAGGCGTCTCAAAGCAGGCGGAATCAACGCTAAGGCGGAACTTAGCGTGATAAAAGAGACTGGAGCCGTCCTTGCTCTCGATGGCCATGGTGGGATGGGCCACTTCCAAGCCCATCGAGCTAGCGTTCTAGCCACCCAGCGAGCACAAAGATATGGTGTTGGAGTCGTCTCAGTCGCCGACTCCAACCACTGTGGCGTCTTGGGACTATATGTTTTAGAGATGTTAGAGCAAGGGCTGATTGGATTGGCTTTCACAAACGGTCCAGCTGTCATGCCGGCATGGGATGGAAATCGACCACTCCTTTCGACTAGCCCCCTAGCTGCTGGAATTCCAAGTCAGCCACGACCAACCATTATCGACATGGCAACCTCAACTGTCGCACGAGGTAGAATCGCCCAAGCAGCAGCCGCCGACGAAGAGATCCCAGATGGCTGGGCCTTCGATTCCAACGGGATCCCCACAAACGATCCCAAGATAGCGCTAAATGGGATGTTGGCTCCAATGGCTGGAGCCAAGGGCTTTGCGTTAGCTTTGATGGTCGAGGCACTCACTGGCGGTCTAGTCGGGCCATCCCTCTCAACACAGGTCGCTGATCCGCTCTCTTTGGATGCCATAGCTACTCCGCAACGATTGAGTCACCTGCTCATGGCGATCGATCCAAGTGCCTTTGGGATAGATAGCTCCTCAACCGAACGCCTAAATGAGATGGCTCATCAAGTTGTATCCTCCAACGGACGCCTTCCTGGTGCGGGTCGACCACTACCCAATGAGATAACGCCACAGACAAAGATCCAAATCGCGGACTCGGTGGCAAAAGAGATAGTCCAAATGGCAAAAACAGCAAATATCGAGTTGCCACCGAGTTGGGAACTAGCTCTCTAGTCAAGCACTCCAAGAGCCACTAGGGCGACTCTCAAGGTCTCAATTTGCTGATCCTGGGCCGTCCTAGCTGGCTTGGCGGGCGTCGCTCCACAAAGGCCCATGAGCGAAAGGGCCGCCTTCCACCCTGCCGGAAAACCCGGGACTCGACAGGCTTGGACGATTCTAAGTAGTCGTGCCTGATCTATGCGAGCCTTGTCTAGGTCACCACTCTTACTAGCTAGATGAAGATCTACCACCAATCTTGGCACCAAATTAACCGATGCAGCAATTGTCCCAGAACCACCCACCAAGTTACATGCACTAAGCATGGTATCAGAGCCTGTTAGGACACTAAAGTTCTCCGGCTCTAGCAAAGTCACCTGATCACAAACGCTAGAAAAGTATTCAAAGTCCCTACTTGAATCCTTGATTCCGATAATGTTTTCATGCCTCGCCAGCTCACCAACGATCACTGGAGCTACAGCTACCTTGGTCATTTGAGGGATGTTATAGATCACTATTGGAAGCGGCGACTCGTCTGCCACCCTAAGGAAGAAGTCTTTGGTAGCATTTGCATCTAAGGGATAGTAAAACGGGGGTGGCACCAAAGCACTAGTTGCACCGACTTCGTGGTATGCAGCCAAATCGGCCATTACATCACCAGGCGTAACACTAACGGTAGCAGGGATGAGGTGAAGCTCTTGGCCAATTTGTGCCCTTACGTGGCGGGTCACACCAATGCGATCCTGACGGTCAAGCAGGGGTCCCTCTCCGGTTGAACCAACCGGACAGATTCCATCTGCGCCTCCGCTCACCATGTGAGCCACAAGACTCTCAAGCGAGTCGTAGTCTATAGTTCCATCTAAATTCAACGGGGTAGCCAAGGCTCCCAAAACGCCCTCGGGCGCCTTTTTTAATTGCTTCACCTGATCAAATTCCTTTTCTTAAACAAATTTCGTTCGCCACCTGTGCAAGTTAGGTCCGTCATCTCACACCACATCAAACCCACGCCCTATCGAATAAGCTCGCCTAACTTTCAAAAAGCCAACTCTTTCTAATTGTGCATCTAATTGTGCACATCTAATACTTGCGGATCTAATACTTGCGCGCGACTAATGTCACCAGCCAATCTACAAAGACACAGGGCGAACAAATGGTCCGATATCCTCCCAAAAACAGGAGTTAGTCGGAGATTACCATAGGTCATCAACTAAAAGGCCACCCAATGGGTTTCTTACGATCCAAAATCCTCGCGCTACGACCACTTAGATACCCAAGGCGATCTTTAGTTTTTACCCCTTCGAAAGCGAATTAAAGTTACGTCCGACTTCCAAAAGAGGAAAATGGATCGGGATCCCTAGAGAGGGAGCGGCCCCCATCCACCACCAAATTCTCCCCTGTGATAAAAGATGAAGCTGGTGAAACCAGGAATAAGACGCCATTAGCAATGTCGCGGGACGATCCCATCCTCCCCAACAGTGTGGGAGCCTTCTCGGTGGTACCAATGTTCGAAAGAGCACTCTGTGTAGAAGGAGTGGCAATGGCTCCTGGCGATATAGAGTTCACCCTAATTCCATGGGGAGAAAGCTCAACCGCTAAAGCCTTGGTGAGTGAGATGATGCCGCCCTTAGTAGCAACGTAAGAAACATAGGTTGCAACTGGAAGCGACGCTTGAATAGCACCGAGATTGACGATAGCGCCACCTTGGCGCTCGATCATCGATCGGGCCACCAATTGAGAAAAATGCCAGGTAGCACCTAAGTTAGTGGCTAGGATTCTCTCCCACTCATCGATTTCGATCTCTAAAAAACTAAGGCGGGACCCATGATCGGCGGCGTTATTCACTAAGATGTCAATCTCACCCAAAGCCCCCTTAGCGCGATTGTAGATCTCGATACGCTCGGACGAAGTTGCTATGTCGCCAACAAAGCTACTAGCTACTCCGCCAGCCTCTAGGATCGCCCCAACTGTAGCATCAGCTCCAACCTGGTCCCGATCAACGACGGCTACCTTAGCTCCGGCCATGGCTAGCGTCATCGATATAGCTGCACCGATACCTCCACCTCCACCGGTTACCAGAGAGACTTGAGAGTCAAGGAGGTTATTCATGTCGATCTCCTTGGTACGTCAGATCCTCTACGTCCGCGAAGAAAATCAAAGTCCGCTCCTGTCTCGGCCCCCATCACATGAGTGCGATACAAGCTGACATAACCGCCGCTATCATCTGGGTTAAATGGGGATTTTTCTTCTCTGCGTTTGAGCAACTCCGCCTCAGATACCTCAAGTGACAAAGTTCTATTTGGAACATCTAAAAAGATCGAATCGCCATTTTGGACCAGACTAAGAGGACCGCCACTAGCCGATTCCGGCGCTACGTGCAGTACCACTGTTCCAAAAGAGGTACCACTCATTCTCGCATCAGAGATTCGAACCATATCCCGAAGGCCCTGTTTTACTAGTGACTTTGGAATTGCAAGATTGCCCACCTCGGGCATTCCGGGATAGCCCTTTGGGCCCGCGTTTCTAAGGATCAAAACGCTGTTTGGATCCACGATAAAATCTTCCTGGTCGATCGTAGAGTTGTACTCTTCAATTGAGTCAAAGACCAAAGCTGACCCTCGATGAACACAAAGATTTGGATCGGCGGCCGAAAGCTTTAGGACTGCCCCGTTAGGAGCTAGATTCCCAAAGAGAACCACACTCCCATTCCCAGGCGGTAAAAGAGGCGCATCCACCTTTCGAATTACCGTTTGATTCCAATTCTTAGCATTAGCTATATCTTCACCAAGTGTCCTAGAAGAAACGGTCCGTGCCCCAAGATGCAAAAACTCCGAGATCTCGCTCAGAAGGGCAGGCAGACCACCAGCACCATGGAAGTCTGCCATTAGAAAACGGCCACTCGGCTTTAGATCTACAAGGGTCGGAATCGCCAAGCCCAGCCGATCAAAGTCCTCCAGCTCTAGGTCGATCTCAGCGCGACCGGCAATTGCCAAGAGATGAATGATGGCATTTGTTGAGCCACCCAAAGCGACATTGGCAACTATCGCATTTTCAAAGCTCTCGCGACTAAGTATCGAAGAAGGGCGAAGATCCTTAGCTACCAGTGAGACGATCTGCCTACCTGCCAATTGTGCAGCGCTTCTTCTAGCACCATCTGTCGCTGGAATTGTGGAAGTTCCACTTGGAACGAGTCCAAGCGCCTCAGCCAAACAGGCCATCGTAGAAGCTGTACCCATGGTGGTACAATGGCCCACACTTCGAGAGACACACGCCTCCGAGGAGACGAAGTCCTCCTGGGTCATCACTCCTGCGCGGACGTCTTCGGAGAATCGCCAAAGATCGGTCCCAGAGCCCACGGTCTCACCACGAAAGACTCCGTTCATCATCGGTCCGCCGGTCAAAATAATCGTCGGGAGATCGACGCTTAGGGCACCCATGATCGCAGCTGGAGTGGTCTTATCACAGCCGGTAAGGAGAACCACTCCGTCTAGAGGATTAGAACGAATCAGCTCCTCGATCTCCATGGCTGCGAGGTTGCGATATAGCATCGCGCTAGGGCGCATAAGGGTCTCACCGAGAGCCATGGTTGGAAATTCAAAAGGAAAACCACCCGCTTCGTAGATTCCAGCCTTTACCGACTGGGCAAGATCATGGAGATGGGCGTTACATGGAGCTAGATCAGACCAAGATGCCCCAATTCCTATGACGGGTTTCCCAGAGAACATATCATCGGGAAAGCCCTCTGATTTAGTATGTGACCGATGATAGAAGCCCAGCTTACCGGTTTGGGCGAACCAATTCGAACTGCGTAGTTGATCGCTCACTTTTCCTCGATGCCTATAGAGATATATTTGGTCTCTAGATATTCTAAGAGACCGTCATGGGCTCCTTCACGACCGAGTCCACTACCTTTGAGGCCACCCATTGGGGAGTAGACCACCGACGGAAGTGGATGGTTCAACCCCAAAATACCAACCTCTAGCTTTTCGGCTAGGCGCCAAATTCGACTTTGATTATTCGTATAGGCATAACCCGCTAAACCCATCTTGGTATCGTTTGCCCGATGGATAACTTCGTCTTCGTCTGAAAAAGAAAATACTCCAGCAATTGGACCAAAGACCTCTTCTTTGGCGAGAGCAGAGTCAAAAGCCGCATCAACTAAAAAGCCAGGGCGCATAAAGTTAGCGCCATCAGGAACAATCGGAGATTCACCTAGAAAACTAGCACCACTATCAAGAGCATCTCTACAAATTCGATCGACATCACGAACCCGACTACTATCAATCAACGGACCTAGGTCGACTCTTTCGTGCCCTAGGGGATCACCAATTCGCATCGAGGAGGTGAGCTTTGCGAGCCTCTCGCAGACCTGATCCATAATGGAGTCCTCTACAAAGACACGATTTGCAGCAATACAAGACTGGCCATTATTTCTAAACTTAGCGATAGCTAGCCCCTCAATGGCTCGATCTATATTGGCATCGCTAAAGATGATATAGGGGGCATCTCCCCCAAGTTCAAGGGCGCATCTAACGATTCGGTTAGAGGCTTGACGCATAAGGGCCGACCCAACCGGAGTGGAGCCAGTAAAGCTGATCACGCCTATGCCATCGTGGTCGATTAGCGCATTGGACTGTATTGATGCTGGGCCATAGATAAGGTTCGCCACTCCTGGGGGAAGACCCGCATCGACTAGAGCTCTAAATAGCTCCCCAACAGCCAAGGGTGCCTTTTCGGACGGACGAGCCACTACGGTGCATCCAGCAGCCAGCGCCGGAGCCACCTTTCGAGCTTGAATCGAAAGGGGGAAGTTCCAAGGAGTCAACGTTGCAGCTACACCAATTGGACGCGAGATCGAAAGTTGTTTGCGGCTCCTATCTTCACTAGCGAAGACCTCACCTTGAGGACGGCGAATCTCTTCACTAAACCATCTGAAATATTCGGCACTAAAGCGAGTCTCGCCGATCCCCTCTGAGAGGAGCTTGCCGGTCTCTAAAGACAAAAGCGCGCCTATCTCATCGGCGCGCTCGAGAATCAATTCGTATGTTCGCCACAATATATCAGCTCGATAGCGGCTCGAGGTATTAGACCAACTCTCAAATGCCGCTGTTGCTTGGTCGGCGGCACTTTGAGCTTCGCTGACACCACCGTAGGCGATCTGAGCAATAACCCTATCATCTACTGGATTGGTGACCTCTCGAAGATTGGAGGCGAACGAAGGAACCCATTCGCCTCCAATCAACATCGGAACTACCGCCCCCGCATCTAAAAGTGCGCGAGTTGTAATTGCCATATTTATGCGCTCCGATAAAGTTTCGTAATCACGAACTCTTTGTGACCAATCGCCTCAGCAGCTGTAAGGCGACCGTTGATGGTTCGATCGATCAACTCCATGATCTGATCCCCCGCCTCTTTTAGGCCATAATCACGGCGCAAAAGGCCAGAGACGTCTAAGTCTATGTGCTCTGTCATCGTACTAGCAGTAAGAGGATTGGCGGTGATCTTGATTACTGGCTCGATTGGGTTGCCAATAATATTGCCCTGTCCAGTTGGAAAAAGGTGAATCACGGCTCCCGCAGCGGCCATAAGGGTGATGCATTCCGCAGCGGCCGAAGAGGTATCCATGAAATTTAAGCCTTGAACACTAGGTGCAACCGCGGGCTCAAGGGCATCTACTACTGGCACCGAACCGGTCTTAGCAATATTTCCCATCGCCTTCTCCTCAATGGTAGATAAACCACCTCTGATGTTGCCCTGGGTAGGTTGCGAACCCAATAGATCTACGCCTTGTTCTTCTACCGTAGCCATATAGTCGTCGAAGAAAGCCATAAACTTATCCCTTACAGCGTCATTGATACAACGCTTGGCGATAAGATGCTCTCCTCCTGTCAGCTCGGTGGTCTCTCCAAATAAAACAGTTCCACCGGCGGCCACAGTGCGATCAACAGCCTGCGATGTCGTAGGGCAAGCCCCGAGGCCACTTGTGGTATCGGATTCCCCGCACTTGATTGACATCATCACTTCATGTCGTTCAACAGGTGTTCTTTGAATCTCGCTGGCATCCTGGAGAAATTTAGCAGCCATACGAGCTCCTGAAGCGATAGTGTTGAGATCTCCATTTCGCTCGATCGAGAGGCGCCCAACTGGCTTTTGAGTTAAGGCAATGCCATCGGCTACCCGATCGGTCCACGATGGTTCAATACCAACTACGACCACAGCCGCGACATTTGGATTTGCGCCAGTTCCAATTAGGGTTCGGAAGGTAAGTTCTAGATCCTCTCCAAATTGAAGACGACCATAGGAGTGAGGTATCGCTATCGTCCCTGGAACCAGTGCGGCGATTCCCTCAACCGCTGCGTTCGAGAGATCATCGACGGCTAGGATCACCACATAGTTACGAATACCTACAGCGCCATTTGCGCGACGAAAACCGGTTAGGCCTTGATTTGCCATCTATTGCTCCTAATGTTATGGATGTGGACCAACTCTCCAACTTCGATCTCTTGGCGAGAGGATCCGATAATCTCTCCGTACTCAATAATTTGGGCATCCGCCGGAATCTGCACTAAAGCAACTTTGTGTCCGAGCGGAATTGGCTCTGCAACGGTAATATCTCTTTGATCCTCAGAGTCAAGAAACGCCAATCGGGCAGGCCCGACTTCAACATCTCTCACCGCGATAGCCACGGAATCCCCCGCTAGATGGGCCAATAAGGCCAATTCATCACTCATGTGTCACCTCAGTGTCTAAGTTTGGTTTCAAGGTATGACCTCTGTCCAATAACCTTAGCCTCTGATTTGCATTCTGTCAATTGAAATGACTGACTCTTTTAATAGCAACTCTCACTCGGGCGATTCCACCCCACGTATTCTGAGCAAAGCGGCCTCCCGCGCTCCAATGATATGTGAGGAACATGCAATTCGAGCAGCTTCGCCATCATGATCTCGGATAGCTTCAAAGATCGCCCGATGGTCTTGACGGGAGCGATCAAGACGACCCGGAACAGTCAGCGTGGTTTCCATACCGGCAGCCATCATCTCCTGTAGGATCCCAACAGTCTGCAGGAGAAAGCGGTTCTTGGCGATTTCAACTATCATTAGATGAAAACCGGCATCTAATTCGGCAAGACGCCCATAATCGGTGGGCTGAGTTCTGATCTCTTCCTCTGCCTCAAGTGCTACGCGAAGGCGTTCTATCTCTTCATCGGTCGCGCTATTTGCAGCCCAACCGGCTGCCGGTGCCTCAAGTACATTTCGCATGGCGTAGAGCTCTGTCATGGAAACCTCTTGATTTGCGAGCCGGATTCTCATAACCTCATCGGCGCTTGCGTTGACAAAGACACCCTGACCATGGCGAACTACTACTCGACCATGTGCTTCAAGGGTTTTCACAGCCTCCCGAAGTGCTGGTCGAGAGACCCCTAGGAGTCTCGCTAAGTCCCGCTCAGAGGGAAGACGTGATCCTGCAATTAAATTAGATTCATCGATTATCTGTTCAATTCGCGAGACGATCTTCTCGGTTAGATGGCCCGTCTCTTTGATGGGCCGCCAGATGGTATCCATTGCTTCCTCCGGGTCGCTCTTTGGGCTAAAGTCAAAATAACAAAGACCTAGCGTTGACGATTATCTCTTGAACCAAATCGGACTGAATTGACCTCTACCGGGGCGCCAGCCAGTGCACAACATATCAGATTCGCATTCATTTCGGCCCCCTCATATAGCGTCTTACCACTTGATCTTTGTAGCAATCTATCATCTAATCGCCTATTTGAATGATTTTCGCCATTCTAGGACTTTAAATACAAACTGTCATTGTCAATATAAATTATCCTCTATGCTAGCATTTGCATAACGCAAGTGGTAAGAACTCTTAACTGCTTAGCAAAGAATTTTCGCCATGGGGGGCGAAGCTTCGCGAAGGCGAAGGTGGGCAATGAGGAGATTTCAATGGCAACAGTCACCATGGAGAAGCTGACCAAGGTCTATCCGAACGGCCAAAAGGTTGTCCACGGTTTAGATCTAACTATCGGAGAGGGTGAATTTGTTGTCTTGGTTGGCCCCTCCGGATGTGGTAAAACCACTACCCTAAGAATGGTCGCCGGTCTCGAAGAAATCTCCGATGGCACCCTTAGAATCGGAGATAGAGTCGTAAACGACCTACCCGCTAGGGAGCGGGATATTGCTATGGTCTTTCAGAACTACGCTCTCTATCCCCACATGACGGTGGCTCAAAATATTGGCTTTGCACTCAAATTAAAAAAGACCTCCAAGGATGAGATAGCAAGGGCAGTCACCAATGCGGCTGACGTCCTTGGCCTAACGGAGCAGCTCGATAAAAAGCCGGGACAGCTCTCGGGAGGACAACGTCAACGAGTGGCCATGGGTCGAGCGATAGTTCGAGATCCTGCAGTCTTTCTCATGGACGAACCCCTCTCCAACTTAGATGCGAACCTTCGCGTTAAAATGCGTGCAGAGGTCTCTAGAGTCCAGCGAAAACTCGGCGTTGCCACACTCTATGTAACCCACGACCAAGTGGAAGCAATGACCATGGGCGATAGGGTTGCAGTCATGCATGCCGGAGATCTTCAACAGTGCGATCATCCACAAACGCTCTACTCAAAGCCAGCAAACCTCTTTGTAGCTAGCTTCATCGGCTCACCTTCGATGAACATCTTTGAAGCTGGCCTCTCCGAAGATGGAACCTACTTCGCCATGGGCGGTCAACGTCTCGAACTTGACCCTATGGGCTATAGTGAAAATCTCAGAAAATATCGAGGCAAAAAGATTGCAGTTGGCTTTCGTCCTGAAAACTTATCGGTAGCAACAACAGCACAAGGAGCTGCCAAATTGAAGGTTCAAATCGACCTGGTTGAGGCACTGGGTTCTGAACTACTGGTCTATTTTAGATTTGATGCTAAGGCGATCAAAGTTGCTGGTGCAATTGCAGAGGAAGAGGATTTGGGCGACATTGAAGTCGGCGTTGAAAAGGGAGCCGGCATTGGCCTTGGCGTAGCTCGCATACCACCCTATTACCAATTTCAACAGGGACAAACTCTGGAACTAAACCTTGACACCCAAAGAATTCACTTCTTTGATATCGCAACAGGCGATGCAATCTAAGACCCTAGATGCAATCTAATACCCAAAGTGCTAGAGCGATTGAGAGACTCTCCCGTTGTTGATTGAGCAGTTATCTGAGCAGAACCAGCGCCATCCATTAGAAGATATTGCTAGCTGGAGCTATTGGAGATATGTTCGATAGGCAAACGCCCATGGCTCCTATAGTTAGCCATGGGCGTTCCTCCAGGCAAACACTGACCCAATGGGTTCAAGTCGGATCGCAAAAAAGTAAGATCGCTAACTGGTTTGATAGTGGCCGAAACCTCATAGGCTCATCGTCGCCCCAAAGATGGCAGTCGATATGGCGCTTCCTCGTGACTTTGGTATCACCGCTTCCACTTTAGAAGTCGAACCCAATCCAATTGGGCCATACCTAAAGACGAGCATGCCTTGCGCCGTCCAATTATCTAAAGGTTGAGGTTACTGAAACAACCAAGCTCAAGAGGCGATACGTGCCAGACTATGGCCGTTAATTTGAAGTTCAAACCTTATATTTTAGGAAATCACAGTGACACTAGAGATAGAGATTATTGAGACCAAAGCCGAGTTGGGAGAATCTCCCTTTTGGGACCAAAAGAGTCAATCACTCTTTTGGGTCGACATCGACGGCTCCAGTCTAAATTGTCTCAGTGGAGACCACGAAAACCACAACATTGCGACCTTCAAGGGCAAATGTACGCCCGCAATTCCACAAACAAGCGGTGGTTTCTTAGTCGGCGTTGACCTCGATCTATTGCACCTCCAAACAGATGGCTCCACCGCAAAACTATGTAGCGCGCCAAGCGGAGATAGATTCAACGACGGAAAGTGTGACCCCTTGGGACGATTTTATATCGGGACCCTCTCCTATGCTAGAACTCCTAAAGCGTGTGGTCTATATCGTTACGAGGCTGATAATGGGCTAGTGCCCGTAATAGAGGATGTAACACTCTCCAATGGAATGGGATGGAGTCCCGCTGGAGATGAGATGTACTTCATCGATACCCCAACCCGACAACTAAGAGCATTTGAGTACGACTTATCGAGCGGTACCATAGGGGCCACTCGAATCGTGGTGGACTTTGGTGAATTGCCAGGAAACCCCGATGGCCTTTGCGTCGATAGCGAAGGAGGAATCTGGGTATCTATGATCCGTTCTGGGGATCTTCGACGTTACCACCCAAATGGAAGCCTTGATAGTCTTATCAACCTTGGGTACATTGGTACAACAAGTTGCTGCTTTGGCGGAGAAAACCTTGAAAAGCTCTACGTCACAAGTGGAGCATTTCTGATTCCAACCGACCAAAGACAAGACTACCCAACAGCCGGATCAATCTTTGTTCTAGAACCAGGGGTCCAGGGTCTGCCCAGTGTCGCTTACAGCGGCCTCTAAAGTACTGGGGCCCCAGAGGCAGTTTTATGGTGGTGAAAGAATAGCGGCATAGAAAATCCAATAGTTGGAAGCGCCATCAACAAAAACATAGTTGAGATACCAAAACTAGCAGATAAAAGGCCGATGACAAATGGCCCAGTCAAAGAGATCAATCCAGTGGTAGCCGAGAGAATTGAATTTCCCTTTGCGAGCTGATCCGGAGTAGCCGACTCATTCAAAAGGTTGAGGGCCAGCGGATATGTGAGGCCATGAGGTATCCCAAGAAGCCCCATTGCAACTACAAACCATAGAGAACTTCCAGCCAACCCAACTATAACGACACCCAAAATCGTCAAGATCGCTGCACCTCTAAGCCAAGTTTTATCTCTATTTTTGGTTGGATGAAATAACAAGACCGCCCGTGAGATAAACGAAACTAAAAAGAATGAAGTCAATGCCTCTTGTGAAAAGGCCGCACTGGCACCAAAGCGGGTGCGAGCCAAGATTGCACCAAAGTTGATTATTGCGACAAATGGAAACTGGTACAGGGCAAGGCTAAAGACTGCGTCGCGAAAGTCTCGCTGTCGAAAGAGCACGTAAGCTCTTTGGCCCGCGGATGACCCTGAAGAAGGCTGATCTTTGGTGCGACCCAACTTTAATATCCCAAGGACAGATCCCACAGCTGCCAATGGCACAAAGAAAGCGAGCGCAATGCGCAAAGAATCGTGACTTGCGCGCAGGGCGCCTGCCTCGATTAGCGGACCAATGGCGAGGCTCAAGCTGAGTGCAACAGTAAAGGCAACTGCGCCTCGCTTGGAGGAAACCGATCCTAGGGTTGCTGATGAGCTCGCTAGCGCAGGCATTACTATCCCACCGCTAATTGCCAAAAGCAAGATAGAGGCTATCAATTGGAGATAGGTGTGGGAAAAGACAAGAGCCAAGATTCCAAATGGAAATGCAATCAAACCACCAACAAAGATGTAACGGCTAGATCCTCGAATGGATGCTATAAAAATATTGGTAACAACACTTGCGCCACCCCAGATCGTTGCAACCAAGCCAATCTGGCTAACACCAATTCCAAGCAGGTCGTGACCGATCAATGGCATAGTGGTCTGTGCTGCGTTCTGGCTAGCTCTAAAGAGGCCGGTAACGATCAGGTAAGTTGCAATAATAAAGAGCTCTTGACCAGATAACTCTAAGAGACGCCGCACTGAAGCAGCTATGCCTCTTGTCTCATTCACTTGATCTCCAAGGATAGACGAACAGAAAAGGGAAAAAGGCACAAGTGGTAACTTGACAATGAGAGATTAGCCACTCGGCCCAACTTCGACTTCCATCCTAGTGGTAAGGACAGTTACCTTAGCTGTGCGATTCGTCACAAAAGAGATTCAAAGACGTCGCAAAGATCCACTCCAAAAAACAATTCATACCCAAAGTTCATCAATGCCATAGCCACTTCTGTTCTCACAGTTACTCGATTTGTCTGTATCGATACCATTTGGGCCCTGAACCCACAAAAGGGCGGATATTTTCTATCCTCATAGCAGCGCCATGGAAAACTGCGTCGGCAACTATACGGGCCAAAGCAAGACACAATAGGAGTTGTGGGCTGTGGGTAGGATCTCCAGAACGATCATAACAGTTGGTCTCTAATGATCAATTCGTTTATGGCATTCTTCTTATCCTCGATCGGTTTTCGCCAGGATGAAAGCTTGGCAATGGGATTCGCGTTCTTTACCAACGAAAAGTTCGCCGCGATAATCGCAAGCACCTAAGTTTTTGTATAGTTTCAATGACTTGGTGCGCCTGATGAGAAACGAAGTCACCCAGACAGATCGTATGGACTTTGTGAATCACCTCACGCCACCAATAACAGCCGTAATTGAGAAATAAACCCCTAGTGAGCCCCATATCCTTCCGATGTACAACACGGGCGAAAGTGATCCGTCTTGCCCGACCAAAGTTGATCTTGCGGATGGACATTCCCAGGAAGCGTATGGGGGGGGTCAACCCATTCGATTTGAAGTATTTGGCATTTTCGGTCTCAATAGCCTTTGATCAACTGTAGTCAAGTCCCTTCGTCACACTAATGGCCTCACCGCGAAGTCATTGATTCCGGCGTTAGGCTTGGGGCACAGGTGTCGGCAACATTTCATTGACTGTAATGGCGGGCACTAATATTGTTGTCTTCAAAATGAGTCACTTCGTCGGCTCGGAGGATGAGCCACCTGTCGTCAATCCTTCCTGGGTGATTTAGGTACAGGGCTACGTACCTCGATAGAACGAGCCTCGACCTCGCGCCTTAAATTCAAATGCTGTACACGAAAATGGCAATCTAAGATTCAGAGCAGTAATCGAATTACAGCTGGACCAAAGGACCTTTTTAAAGTTCGGACGATTGAGCGTGACCGATTTCGATCCCTATCAAACAAATTGTGCAGTTACCGTGGATTACGTATCCAATCCGTCACTTAGCGGTTGGCGCAAACTATACCTCGAACACACGGATCAATACGATCGGAGATTTTCCTTCAGCAACTACGAGCATTCCCGTTCAATTTACCAAGCTTTGATCAGGTCATCTGGGCCAAATTTGAACGCAGCGTTGACGTTTGGCCCCACCCCACTACGGCTAACAGCGATTAACGGCGTATCTTTGCTAGCGCCCGGAACCTGAAGAGTTGCGGCAGCTAGAGCGTTTAGATCGCCGTTGTCAAAAGGTTCGGTTTCAAGCCACTTTATTGAGCCTGCAAAGGTAATCACCTTCGCTAAGGGATTGCGGTCGGCGCCGATGATATCAACCTCAGGGACGTTAGTTCGGGTCCAGTATCCGCCTACGGCTTCCGCAACAAGGCCATCAAGTGGAAGAAGTCGGGCCAGAGACTCCCTAACTATCGGCTCTATTGCTCGCCCTCTCCAAGAGGTCCAGCTAGCTTTTATTCGCGCCAACACCCGATCGGAGCGTCCACGTTCGATTTCCGCTAGATGAGGTCCAATGAAGGTAAGCCAAAATCTCAGGTAGGGATCATCGACGCGATATCTTGCCTCTTTTGAGGGCTTGGTCGATAATGGAACCTCTCGAATGACAATTCGCTTCGCGGTAAGTAGTTCAAGTGCTCGGGAAGCACTAACTGCTTGGAGCCCACCGGCAGCACGCGAAATATTGGTAAAGGTCGTCTCCCCTGCCCCGATCTTTCCTAAAACCTCACGGGCTAATGCTTCTACCGGGAACTCGGCGGCCAAAGACCGTTCGGCACTGACGATCAGAGCTGACGTTGTCTCTGAGAGCGCCCCTTCGAGGTAATCCCACATAGGAAGACCTACAGGCCAATCGTCACAGATGAGTGGAAGTCCCCCGGTGATAAGGTAGGAGTCGAAAGCCGATGTTTCATCAGGTGAACCAACGATTTGTGCCGTCTCGAGTGGTGACAGCGGCGGGATTATCATCTCGGTTCCCCGCTGGTAGAACGCCCGGTCATGAGAGTTCAGAGCCTCCATCATAGCGAGGTCAGAACCGACCAAGATCAGCAGAACTGGCTTGTGGGATAGAATACGGTCCCACTGCTTTTGGAAGATAGCTTCGATACTCACATCTTGTTCGACAAGATACGGAAACTCGTCAAAGATCACAATGCTCGGAGTGTCGTGCGGCAAAGTCTGCCCGAGCAATCGCAGTGCAACATCCCAATTATCCAGGTGAGTACCTCTGAACAGATCAGCATTCGGAAGATTCGACTCCACGACCGCTTCTGCAAACAACTCCAGTTCATGGCTTCGCTGGCGCGATGCCGTGAAATAGAGCGTCGGTATCCCCGAACGGTTGGCAAAGACCTCCACCAGTCGACTCTTGCCAACCCGACGTCGACCACGCATGAGTATGCAACGTCCCGGAAGATCGGTATTAATCTCTGACCGAATACGCCCTAGCAATCGATCAAGCGAATTCAACTGAGTCTGACGACCAACAAAGCCCGGCATAATACCTCACAAGCCAATAATTCATGTTACTAACATTAATGTAAGTAACATAAATGTTAGTATCTAAAGGATTGTTTTTCGTACATTAACGCACCAACCGCTATGAATGCAGAGAACTGGCTTTCACCAAAGCGTCAACGCGGACCTGGAATCTACCTTCCCTGGGTCAAGTCTCCAAGGTGCAACTTAGCTCTCAAGCATCTCCAACAGTGCGAACTTCGACCTTGCATCAAGCTGATTTTCATGAAAGACGCTGCTCAAAAAGTCGAGGGCCTCTTGCGCGGAGCGAAAGTTGCAGTCGTGAACACAACACCGCAACATGCGTAAACCGTAGCAGTGCTCGAGCGACCTACGTAACAAGTATCGAGTGCCTTCCGAAGGAATCACAACATTCTCACTGGATCTAGTAACAAGGTTTACAAAAGGCTGCGGTGCGACATTCGCTCCCCATTAGCACAGGAACGTTAATGGGCGCAGAGACTGTAACTGCCGCTAGGCAGAATAATAATGGTGACTTACAAAGGTGCTACAGCAATGAAAACAGCAAAGGGAGTGGCAAATTTCAGTTGCCCTTTCCCGACCGCACCTCTCTCAGGTAACAGTGGGAAGCTGAACTTACCACCATCAATCGGGCTCAGAAGGGGAGTTACATGTCAGTTCCGTCCACTTGGTTTGAACGAGACCTTCCGGTACTTGAAGCCATCATCGAGCTTCTCAATGAGAAAAGGCCCCATAGTTTACTCTCAATAAACGAGGTCGCCGAGCACTTGTCCAGATCAAAAGAGGAAGTCCGCGCAGCTACTCATGCTCTCGGAGAGGAGTACATCACCCTCAGAGAATTCATTAATGGAGGAGACCCTGGACCCTACCTAGTCACATCAGCCGCACGGCGCGCATCCGGGCAGTGGCCATCCGAGGAGTTAGTGATTGAATCTCTAATTCGTGGCGTTCCAATTGCCATTGAATCGGAAACGGATCCTGAAAAACGTTCCAAACTTAAGCAGTTCCTTGACTCAGCCGTCGGCGTTAGTCGAGAAGTATTGGTCGGCATCCTAACGTCGACTTTGACGCAAAAAATTGGTGGCATTTAGGCAGCAACCATTGCTACATTCTTCCTACGCCAACGAAAGACGTACTGTCACCTTGGAGATTATTGGCACATGAATTTGAGCGATTTACGTGAACTTCCTCTGATACAAATTTGGAGACGCCATCACTGCGCAAGGCAACTTCGAAAAATACAACGCCTTGAGCAATTGGTCGGAAATCGCAATCGGCGTACTAAAACGTCGCCCTCACTGCCAACGAACGATTCAAAACGATCTAATTTAAGCTTTAGTCCCCTAAGGGTTTCCGACGCTCATCGACTTATGCGACACTTCCGATTTGCGTGGCTGGAACTACCTGATAGTTGCAACACAATTGACCGCTGCTAATCCGAAGTCGGACTCTAATCCACTCTCGATGGCGACTCGACGCTGAACCCCGCTTCGCCAGCTGCTGCACATAAACGCAAATCATACGCAACAAAATATGAAAGTGAGCTACCAATTGAGATCGCACTTGCCAAATGAATCGAATCTAAACTTCGTAACTCATATGGTTTTAGGTCAGAAGCAATATTCAAGACATTGCTAGTTATCGGGATGCTACCAATGCCAGATAAAAGAGATCGGGCAAAGGGAGTCAAAGTATCGTCAAGTCGGTTGCACGCTCGAATCAGCTCAACGTGAGCTAGTTGACTAGTAACTTTCAAGGCATCTGCATTTATCCCGAGCCAATCTATCAGAGCCACACTTTCCTCCTCGTCGATGACCAGCTTGACAAGGGCAGAAGTGTCCAAATAAATCATTCGAATCGCTCTTCACGCAGATCATTAAGGACATCATCGGAAACGACACCCGGCGATAACTTGCGTCGATGCTTAGGGATTTGAAATTGATTGACAGGTGGAATTATTTGGCCCCTTGCGACGAGCCCTTCGAATCCGTCGGACTCTCGATAGGGAGAAGAAATAAGTGCTACCAAAGCTCCTCGCGCGGTAACTTCAATAATTTCGCCGCGCTTCACTTGCTCTAGATACTTACTGGCATTCTGCCGCAACTCTTTAACACCAATCCTAATCATATAGATAAAGTAGCACATTAAGTGCTACTTTATCTGAAAGTTGATATATTGAGATTCAAACCAGAGATATCTAAAAACGAACCCTCTTGGATCGATCAGCATTCAATATCGATCCAAGAAGCATCAGTTCCGCCTTTTCCATTGTCGGCTGGATCACGTCAAGAATCGCTTGAAGACAGGCAAGCGCTCTCATTCCATGGCTTCCACGTAGGGTCCGGTCGTGAGAGCCTCCTGCACTAACATTTTCAGCCACCCTTCCTGTTACGGAAATCCCATAACAAATACAACTATTAATGCTCAAGCGATAAGATTCGAGATTCGCGTTGCGAGTACCTAAAACTAAATCTGTGGATTTCAGCGCGCCTAATAATCCGGATGATCGATCTGATTTCGTATGGCCGAATTTATCTCTCGTTAAGTAGGAGCACAAATCAAAATATTGCTGTAAATTCGAATCAGTGCCATCGCATCGACACGAGTAATTCAAAATAAAATCCGCGTTACACCTCACCCATCACGGACTCGAATCAGATAGCCTAGAAAATATCGACCTAAAGGTATCGAGGTAAAGTGAACATTGAAATTGCCCCTAGCGGACCTGCTCAATTCTCTATTATACGAAAAAGTCCAGAAGAATTGCTCGACGAAGCAGTAGTTTCCGTAACATACAAACTTCAAAATTGGCCTGTCGTGTACCTACTCGACAAGAATAGAAAGATCTATGTTGGAGAGAACGTCAACTTCCTTCATCGCTATCGTCAACTCCCAAGGAAGTCTCCTTCAAATGATTGTCAACGATTGCCAAGGTCCACTAGTCAGGCATATCAAGGGGCAGTATGCCTCGACCTCTCCAATTTAAGTATCTCCCACAAAGCCATATTTTAGAGGTCGACCACAAGAACACTCTGGTGTTGGCACCCCTTGGACAGCTCGGCAAATAAACAAGGAGAGTCCTACCAGCCATTGGGGTTATCGAAAGATATAAAGGAGTCAAAATCACCCGATATGAAGATGAAAAAAAGAAGTTGGGGGTCGCAGTTAGGAAGAATTAGTTCCGGGTCATCCAATTCAGCACTAATGGCTAAATACCCACTAGCAAAAGCTTCACAATTGAGAGTGGCCATCATCGACACGACGTAGCTGAAGGGCCAAATCGGAGATGACAAAAGATGCAAGGAAGATAGGGAGAAAGCTCTTGCCGGTGCATCGATAAGAGACGGTTTGACTCTCGGCAGCCTCAAACTTCTGAACGCGGCTGGAATTTCGACCATTGCGAAGTTGCAAGCTGTGGGGTCCGGGGACAATTTTAATCTCTGTGGTTGCATTCATTTTAACCGATCCCGCCAGTCGGCCATCGACTAAAATATCATAGGTACCCCTTCTAACTTCCGCCCCGATGGATTTATGCGTCATCTTCAGGGTTGCTGTCATCTTCGACCTCCCTTATCTGTCGGTCATGGGTCCGATCAAACCAATCATATCAAACTGAAGAACTAAAGAGATATTCCTTATCCCAGTCGCCGTTACAAGTCCGGTTCGAAAACCACACCCGATTTAGGTTCAATAACACCAAACAATCATCAGTTCGTTCAAGATCTTCTCTCGTCATGGTTATTTTTTGGAGTGCTTATTTTAGGCTCTTATTCGAATAGGGAGAGTAGGGTCCCAGCGCCCTAGTTCCAATCCGCTCCGAAATACATATACATTCATATGCACCTCTTTTGTTTTCGCTCTCCAGACGCCTTTGCGTGTTCTGCCCCATCCACGGGGCAGAACTAGGGCGAGTCGGTGGTTGCACACCTCCCACGTCCAACTCGCGTTGTCGTGGTATCCTTGGAGTCCTGCCGTGAGCGCTATCCTTGGCATCTTCGAGGATGTTCCGGCTTTCCATTTAGCGTAGGAACCTCGCGTCAAGAATCTTTCTCACTTCCGTGTAGGGAGTGAACCGGTCGATCTGGTGATCTTGGATCCTTGATTTGATGTTCATGGAGGCTACGTGATCTGCATCGCCCTGCCAATTGCAATCCCAATAAGGGTTACGACAGTGAAACACATCCCCGCTTCGGTTGTCGAAAGAGACATACCCACACGTTGGATTAGGAGATGTTTGGCTGGTGTAGGCCGCGTTGACCGTTTTAATGCCGGAGGTTCCGACATGCGCATGTACCATAATGCGTTCTTGGTTCTCGTCCCTTGCCCACGATGAGCAGAGTCGAGATATCTTCTTAGACTTAGCCCTTACCCCCTAGGTGAGACAGATCTTCGGTGATGATTTCTTTTGGCCGTTGTGATGGATGTTGGGGAGCTCGTCCATTAGCTCTGGTGCGATTGCCCTCTCCGTAGACCACTTCTTTGATTGCAGCGCCCGA
>NZ_JXYS01000072.1 GCF_000949295.1 Acidithrix ferrooxidans | reverse complement strand
GATCTACTTACGAATGAGATGACACCGAAAGTAGATCTTGCAAAAGATACCTTCTTTGAATTTGAATAACCGCTAAATGGCTTTCTGTGCAATTTAGGAAGTTTTGACATAAAAGTTGTGACCCATCTCATTATCCTTGCGTTTACCTGTGCTTACTTGTTTGATTCAATTATGCAACATTTAAACTAACATTCTATGTGTAACTATACCGCATAATCAAACACAAAGAGTGACTTTAAAGCAGGCAATCTCAATCAACTGGGAAATTAGTTAGCAAGAAGAGATAAATAGTACCTTTGGTGACGGTAAGCGTGAGAATGGCTAAATCGTTGCTCTGTTCTTCCATTGGTGGTTTCTAGCACCAGTGTCGCCTAAATCTAATTAATTTCGATTTCTCGTGGATCGACTTACCTGGTTGAAAATTTCTTTTAGTTGGTGATCACAAGTCAGCAACTTGGAAACGCTAGACCCCACTTAGCTCCAACGACAGCTACTGAGCCCTTCACCAATAGCCTTTTCTTGATCTTTAGAATGAAGCCCCTCATCGTCCGTTCAAGGTTTTCGTTCTACAGGGTTGATATTCCGTACAAAGCGATGCTAACTTCCTTGACGCTTGCGGTGTCAATGGCCGCTGAGAAATGCAAGTTAATTGCCGCGAACAATGCATACAGGGGGCCGTCGCTTTTGAATGTTTTACCACAGCTCGCGTTAAGCTAAAGCCCTCCTTTTTGGCCATTACGAGTAGATATTTCATACGGTTCTGCAATGGGCATTTCTTGGAGAGGAGAAACTATGCAAGTCGTTGGGCGCTCTAGCCGAATTCGCACCTTACAGGCCTCGGAGAGCTATGTAGAGTCGATCAGATGAAAGTTGTCGATGGCAGTTTGATTTTTAGCTAGGGTTGACATTTCGATGTGAGGGAATTGGAAAAAGATCTCTTTATTATTCCTCTTTAATTGGTAGAAATGATACTTGAGAGCATTGCGGCCACAGTTGGTGAAGCCGATCGTTTGGCAATTGCCCAAGTGCTCAATCAGATGACTGTTAAACCTGCCATGTTCGCTTCACTCTACCGAGCGTTCAACCCATCCTGACGCAGTATCGATCGGTGCGCCTCCATTGGTGGGACGTCTGGTTATGGCTTTGAGAGAGGCAGGTATAGCAATTGGCGAACCCACATGTGTGGGATGTGGACGAACAAATCACAAGGTGACCTCGTCGCAGGAAGGCGGGGTGTGTGGTAATTATCGGCGTCGACAGCTGGCTACAACGTGTGTTTCGTGTGGGAAGATAAAGATCGTCCACAAACCTAATCAGCACGAACGGAACATTGCTCATCACCACTAGCAATGCTCCACAACTCAATAGCCCCAATGGCGGCGCTAAAGAGCTAGAAGTCTATCCAACCAAACAGGAGGCAGCTATTTGCGAACTCCACTGGCCCGCTACGTGACGATAGCGCGACGATTCTGTTATACATCTTCGATCTCCTAAGCCAAAAGCAACGAGAGATCGTCAATTAGTTGTCTGAATTGGCAGAGTTAAGTGTGGTCATTTGATTTAGTTGCCGACTTATCGTCGGCAACTAAATCAAATGACCACCACGGGTAAGTCGATCCACGGGAAACCTAAATTAACTAAATTTTGGCGGCACCAAGGTGCCAGAAAACCATTAATCTGGAACTGAGCAAATGTGCCAACTATTCTGACACTCACCGCTACCCAAAAAGATATCTACTCAATTCTTGGGATAGTAGACACCTCAGGTCGAACCAAGACGGTGATTGCTCAACTGTAGTGCCCAAATCTTGACACCAATATGGTCATAACCTGGGCTTTCACGGGGCGGTGCCCGAAACTAGAGCTAGGGCGGTCCTGCTAGCAAAGATACCAAAAGTCTTCGTCCACCCAAGCGGGCGCTACTATATAATCAACTCGACCACAGATAAAGGGCTCATTCATCGCTATCGATCAATGGCTGAGCTCAAATTCCTGGGGCTAACTCGAATTAATCTTCTCGATCAATCAGGGGTGGTCATACTAGATTTAACCACCCAAAACCCAAAGAGACAGATCTCTCGAAGCCCACATCCAAATAGCTAAAACCCCACTTCACAAAGGTACCTATTGGAACAGATAACTAAAAGTGATATCGCCGGATTGAACTCAAATCGCTCAATTCAGCCCGTGTTGGCCTCTGCCCCTGGGTAAAAGTGCCGACAAATGGACGCTCACAGCAAAAAGTATTCGAGTATCCATGCAACAATAGCTACGATCATTCCCACTCCCTTACCGAAACCGATTGCGCTCCCATTGGTTCAAATCGGAGTTATCGCCCAAGGCGGTATTATGTAGAAACAGGAGAGATCTTTTGACGTTAATTGCCGCAACTACCATGATCGCATCGATAGCTGCAGCGGTGGCTGCTATCTTTTCATACCTAGCAATTCGACGAACTCGCCGCTTGGAGCGCTATCTAGAGCTTTCAATCAAATCGCTCCGAGATGAGACTCTGCCATTGATTAGAGATGCTGCCAGTAACATCTCAAGATCCGAAGACGAACTTGAAAAGCTCGAATCACTAATTGATTCCACCGCTATCGCTACCGAAATGATGCACAAGACCTCCCGAGCTGCCTTCTCGGCCTTGACCTCACCTATCGTCAAAGTTCGATCCCTCCAAGCCGGGTCACGCGCTGCGGCTTCAGTACTTCGAACAAAAAAAGAAAGAAAATAGCCCGTGCCAAAAAGAACACTCTGGTTTGGGGTTGGCGCAACCATCGGTGCTTGCGGATCCCTATGGACGAAGTACAAAATCGAAAAACGAATTGCCGGTTCGACGCCACTGCAGATAACTATCGCCACACTCAAGTCATCTCGCTCGACACTTGCCACATTAAACGAAGCTGTAAAGACTGGATCCAGAGAGATGAAAAAGGAGTCAAGTCGTCTTAGGAGTGAATTTGGGCTAACAACTCCTCTCGAAGGACCCCGGATGAAACGTTAGCTAAATTCCATAGCCAAAGATATCTCATTCTTGAAGCCAAATACTTACTTGGGATCCTTTTTCGCCTCATAAAATAACTTGGCTGGTGTGACCCCTTCGATGGGAACCAGATTAGCAAGTGCGGCTATATTCTGTACTTTATTTGCTTCAAGGTCCACTCGCTTAGACTGCTTATATCCATTTTCAACCAAGCGTTGGCGCAAGGAAAGGTCGGACAAGACCATATTCCAAGCAGTTGCCATCGCGATCGGATCATTGTCGCTCACCAAAACAGTTCCATCTCCAACCGATTCTGGGATAGCAGTCGTACCTATTGCGACACTTGGTAAACCAAAACGCATTGACTCTATGAAAGGAAAGCCAAAGCCCTCATGACGAGAAGCAGATACAAGAAGTTGCGAAGTCTCGAATAGTCCCGCCAGTTCGGTTTCGTTCAACGAAGAACGAAACTCGACATATTCCGAGATACTCAATTCAACAACTAAAGATTGAAGATACTTTCTGTAATCTTCTATAACGGTCGAACCAACGAAGGTCAATTTAGCTTTTGGCTCGAAAGTGGCGTTGTAGATCGCCAACGCCCGAAGAAGATCTTCCTGCGCTTTGTTCGGGACTATTCGACCCACACAAAGCAACTTGGCAAGAGTCCCTGACTCAGATTTGAACCTACTCCCAGGGTTCCTTGGAAGCTCCCTAATCAGTGGAGGCGAAAGCACTATCTTTGAATAGTCCGCGTTGATGAGGTCTCTTGCATTGAACGGCGAGATGGCAAGCGCTAGTTCAACGTGGCGGCTGAGCGTCTCCAACTGCCTGCGCCCCCAAGCCATAGCAGAAGATATTCCAGGCTCCCAGGCTACGAATTGAGAACGAGGAGTTATATTATGAAATTGAATCATCAAAGGCTCAGAACGAGCAACTAAGTGACGGACAAGGTTAGACCCAGTGGCAGCCTGATATAACAGGTATCGACTTTGAGAATGGGGCAGATATTTAAATTGGCGAAACGGCTTAGCTTCGCTCTTCATTTCGGCCTTAATATCGTCGGCATAGATTGTCGAGCGCAATCCGTGAGCATTTATTGCATCGCGCAATGAAATCACATGGGTCGCCATCGCATCATTAGGCGCTAAAGACGGCATAAATATCGGGACTTCGATTTGTGATCGTAGATTAAAAAACATTTGAACTTTCGTGCCTTTAATTCCTTGCCTACCAGCCTATCGGAGTGCTTTGATATCAAATACCGCCAAGATAAACAAGATAATATCGATCGACCGCAAATGACTATCGACCGCATTCAAAACGACTAGCACCTTAGCTTCGAATCGATCAAAGGCGCAGGGCTTGAGCCTTTATTGGTAATCTCAAGCGATCCTGCAAGCCGATCCAAACCAAAGGATAATAAAACTCGAGCTTCTCTTTGACAAATTCAAAGTAAAATCATTCTATGTCTAGGTCAAAGAGTACCGACTTGGAGTAAAGGGGACTGTAGAAGCGGTCATCTTCCATAAGACAATCCCACCTGGCAAGCATATAGGCCCTTTCGCTTGCATTTCGGCGAATTTTCTTGGGGTCCAATCCGTCTAGACCTCGAGTCTTTGACTCGTGATGTATCAAGACAGCTCCCACTTCGACCATTACCCGCAATCCAACGTCCCGAACCTTCATGCACAAGTCAACATCGTTATAAGATACCCCCAAATGAATCTCATCCATCCCTCCAACTTGCATCCAAAGTGACCTCGAAATCAAAAGAGCAGCGCCGGTGACCGCGCTTACCTCGTGTGTAGCCACACACTGAGAGGTGGACACAAAATCCCTAACGCCCTCACCTTGAGCACTTAGAGCTTCGCCAATGCCTAAATAGATTCCGCAGTGCTGAAGGGTACGATCTGGATATAGCAGTCTTGCTCCAACCACCCCTACATCCTCACGTAGAGCCAACCCCACCATCTTTGTCAACCACTCCCCTTCTAATACCTCGGTATCATCATTGAGCAGACAAACCAACTCGCCATCACACTGCGACAGAGCAAAGTTTTGAATCTTAGCAAAGTTGAAGGGGCCATCAAAGCTCACGACTCTAACGGAATCCTCCGTGGAGACAGAGTCCAAATAGTCAATCATCCTTGGATCCAAGGAACCATTATCGACTATCAGGATCTCAAAATTTTCATAAATCGTCTTAGACCTAAGACTATCGATGCAGTTGGGCAAAACATCAATTCCATCGCGAGTTGGAATTATTATTGAAACCTTTGGCGCATTCAGAGGCGGCTCATATGTGATCTCGAAAATCGAGATTTCCCCCTTGGCCTCTAAAGGGCCAGTGGCATTCTCGATCTTCTTTTCTTTGAGCACGACATTGGGAAAGATCTCTTGAAGATGTCTTTCAACCAATTCGAACCGGGCTGGAATTTTGGGATTGCTCTCGAAGCTTGCGTCGAAATTCAGGTAGTCGAGGTAGTGAAAACCAACTACTGGTACATGCACAATTGACGAGCAATTATCACTTCGAATCAAGAAAAGACATGCGCGATCTATTGCACCTTGTGATAACGACTCCGCTAGCGACATCTCCAATGTGCCGAGTAGCACACCAGAGACGAATGTGCCTCGACCAATATAGTTACTGGCATACCAAAGATCAGGGTCGAAAAACGCCTTTAAGTGAGGTGAATGATGGATCCCGTTTCGTGAGACAAGGTCGTGATCGAAATAAACGACCTTTGGAGAGAAGCCCTTTTTGATCTCGGCGTCAAGAACAGTTAGTAAGTCCAAACCAAGTAAAGTTCCCCCTTCTAAAAAACACCAGAAACGCTCCGAGTGGTGGCCCGCATCTGGCATGGGGGTCTCATCGATCAGCGTACTTAGATCCTTATTGGCCATCACCCGAAAGTCCACCAATACGACGGTACCGCCAAAGCCATAGAGGGAACTCATTATGGCGATCTGCCGCTTCCATGTGTTATAGTCTCCTTCTTTGAAGACCACCACAATCGCAAGGTTGCTAACACGCTGACTAAAGATCGAGGAAAGCGTCAGTAGCACTTCATCGGATGTACAAGCTCGACCATCGAGCAAAAGGCCAACTGGAGTGGCTCCAGAGCCATCATCGCAACTCGACACAGTCTCGCTCAACCCTGCCATATTCGAACCCTGTTCGACCGCTATCAAATCACCTTGGTGCACCAACAGCCATCTTTGGTATCTATCAAAGTCGCTGGCCACCGCCTTAATCCTCTCCAAGCCTCCACTTGGTTCGCCCTTACGAATCCGCCTAAAAACACTTCTGCAAGCTACTTCTAAAGCGCCTCTCAACCCTTTTTCAGAGGGCGATCTCAATCCATTCGAAAAGCCGCGCCAATAGTCTTTATCTTGAGCAATGATTACAGCTCGGTTGACAAAACTTTGGCGCTTGGAGATAGCTGTGAACAATACCTTGGGAGGATAGCATAGCAAAAAGGAATCTGTAAAATTGATTGAAATCTCGAATCCAGCTTCTACATAAGCCGTGGTCCTAAAGGTTGTCTCTTGAACCTTCGTCATTTCGAGCACCTTGGAGGAAACGAACGAATCCGGTTTGCCAATGACCACAAATGGCCGAGCTGAACCTAGGTATTGACCCAAAACCTCTACTTCAACCCGAAACCATCCCGGTAAAGACTGCATACCCAACACGACAAAAAGTGTGTTAGTAAGCGCCACTTTGTTCTTAGGATCAAGACCTTGGTATGCGACCTGGGGAACCTTAGTAAATATAGACATCAAAAACCTACGACCATCAAGTGAAAAGTCCTCGCTTCTTACCTTTTCGAGCTGAGAAAAGCCTAGCCAAAGTTATCGAGCCTATCCCGAATGTTCCAAGATCAAACCTCACATCGCTTGGCTAGTCCCAAAGATGGAGCGAAAATTAGAAAGAAAAATTAGCTGTCTGTACAGCTGAGACCTTACGATTGTCTCAATCTCATACAGGACCGCGTTAAATGAAACAATCAGATATGGACCCGATGCTCTGCGAGGGATCGCCCGAATCGTCTAGTTCAGATTGCCCCCTAAATCGCCTTCACCATGACCGCCTTCAACCACTCGATAAGCGTCATACACACTATCTAGCTTTCTTAACGCTGACAACACAGAGTCCAAATGACTAGGATCTGCTAATTCAAATTCGAAACGCATCCTTGATATTCGATCCACACCGGCCTGAGTTGAGGATGAGAGAATATTCAAATGATGCTCCGACAGAACCCTCGCAACGTCTGCAAGAAGTCGCGAACGATCAAGTGCCCTGATTTCAATCTGGGCGCTAAATACGGAATTAGATATGTCACTATCCCATTCAACTTCAATAAGACGCTCTCGCGAGGATGCCGCCAAAGCGGCAGCATTTGAACAATTAGTCCTATGAACAGATACACCACGACCTCTGGTTACAAAGCCGATTATGTCATCACCAGGAACAGGGCTACAACATCGCGAAAAGCGAATAACAACGTCATCCAACCCCTCGACGTAGACGCCTGGAGTTCGACGACGCTTGCTCTGTCGTCTAGAGGGATTAACCGTAGTTGGAAGTTGAATCTCAGATTCTTCGGGCGCCATCTCCCGGACAACGCGTTGAGCTAAACCCTTAGCCGAAGCATGACCTTCCCCTACCGAGACGTAGAGGGCTTCCACATCGCTAAAACCTAAGGAGACTGCCAGCTTCCCAAGGGTATCCGATGCCGCCATCTTCTGTACTGGCAACCCTTCCTTGCGCAAGGCCTTAATTAATTCATCTCGTCCGCTCTCAAGTGCATCCTCGCGACGTTCACGAGAAAACCAATGGCGAATCTTGCTTCGAGCCCTAGGGGTGACGACGATAGATTGCCAATCCCTAGATGGCCCAGCACTCTCCACCTTCGAGGTGAATATCTCTACCGTATCTCCCGACTTCAACACTGAGTCCAAGGGAACTAGGCGACCATTGACCTTGGCTCCAATGCACCTATGACCTACCTCGGTATGAATCGTATAGGCAAAGTCGATCGGCGTCGCTTTGGCTGGCAAGGAGACGACTTTACCCTTGGGGGTAAAGACATAGACCTCATCAAGCTCCAGATCAAGCTTCAGATTCTCCAAAAATTCAATAGGATCAGGAGTATCTTTTTGCCAATCTAATATCCGCCCCAGCCATGCCATCTCTGAATTCGACGAACCCTCCTTATATCCCCAGTGGGCGGCGATTCCAAATTCTGCACGTTGATGCATCTCAAAGGTACGCACCTGAACCTCGAGCGGATTTCCACCCGGAGCTACAACCGTCGTGTGAAGCGATTGATAGAGATTGAATTTAGGAGTATTTATATAGTCCTTGAATCGGCCCGGAATTGGATTCCATAAGGAATGCACCACACCCAAGGAAGCCCAGCAATCCTTCTCGGTCTCACAGATGATTCTAATGCCGATGATATCGTAGATTTCGTTGAATTCCTTGGTCTTTACGACCATCTTTTCATAGATCGACCAAAAGTGTTTAGGTCTCCCCTTCACATCAGCTACGACACCTGCATCCAAAAGTCGATCTTTGAGGTTCTTGAGCAAGAGACCAATGGATTGCTCTCGCTCTGGAGTCCTCAATTGAACCATCTGTTCAATTTCGGCGTAACGTCGAGGTTGAAGAACCGCAAATGCAAGGTCTTCAAGTTGCCAACGAATCTCTTGGATTCCGAGGCGGTGCGCCAAGGGTGCATAGATATCGATGGTCTCTTGAGCGATCCGACGCTGCTTCCATTCAGGCAACACTGCCAAAGTGCGCATATTGTGCAAGCGATCGGCAAGCTTGATTATTAGAACTCTTGGATCTTTAGCCATTGCAATTATCATCTTGCGAACAGTGGCAGCCTGTTGTGCTTCTTTAGAGTCAAAACTAAGGCGATCCAACTTTGTAACACCATCGACTATGGCTGCTACTTCAGGAGAAAATCGTGTCGAGATCTGATCTAGCTCGATTGAAGTGTCCTCTACCGTATCGTGTAGAAGGGCCGCTACAATCGTTACCTCATCAACGCCTAAATCTGTTACGATTTGACTTACAGCAATAGGGTGGGTTACGTAGGGTTCGCCGGATCTACGAAACTGCCCTTCGTGCGCCCGTATGGCGCTAGCAAAAGCACTTTCAATAAATCCGCTAGGTGCTTCAGGTCGACGAGCACGAAAGGACCTGAGCAGCTTATCCAAAAGAACTGTTTCAAACTCAGCTGAAATTCCAGGTACCATATATACAAAATACACGTGATAGTCGATTATTATTACCCAAGATGAGTCAACTTAGTTACAATTGCGCCAAACTAATCCGAATTTACCACAATCAGTGTCATGTAGCCCAACTACTCAACGTTTTTTGTTTCTACGGCTCTTCAACTCTCGAGTTCCGGGCTCCACCAACTTGGGTCGACCTGTAGGTCTGCCTGAGTTCGTCTGCGAACTTTGTGTCAAGTCTGCTCCGTCGTCGATCTGGACTTCGTCCATATCAAGCACTTCATCAGAGTCACTTTCGGGGACATCAGTCTCTAGTTCATCAAAATCTGAGTAATCCACCACGCTATAGGTAACCGAACTAGAGTCGCCTACCAAAGCCGACAACTCCTCGTCACCCTTGTTCGATCCAGTCTTAGGAGCGACATTTGACTTTTTCGTTTCTCCTGATTTGGATGACCCTGAATTCACAGGAGTAGCGGCAAATTCTGAAATATCTGAAGTACTTTTCGCCCCTTTGATCGCCTTTCTCGAAGGTGCATTCCCCTTTGAGCCGGTAGTCTTTGTCACCTTAGGTCCAGAGGTGGAGCCTTTAACAGCCGGCACCGCCTTTGTAACTTCATTTCTTTGTGCTCGTGCCTCTTTGGATTCAAGACGCTGGGCAAGATTCATATATCTGGGCTCTCTCTCCTTCAGGGAAGCCAAAATAGGCGACGCGATAAAGAGTGAAGAGTAAGCCCCAGTGGTCAAGCCTATAAACAAAGCCAAGCCAAATTGCTGTAAAGTGGTCGCGCCCAGCAACTCTGCCCCAATCAGCAGTACCGATAGAATCGGTATGATCGCTACGATCGAGGTATTCATGGATCGCATAAGAACCTGATTCATCGAAAGGTCGACGGCATCTGAATATGTCATTCGCCCTGGATTTACAAGCTCTTTCACATTCTCCTGGACGCGGTCAAAAACGACTATGGTGTCATATAGTGAATATCCAAGAATCGTCAAAACAGCAATCACCGTAGCTGGGGTTACCTCAAAACCCACAATCGAATAGATTCCAACCGTCACTAAAAGGTCATGCACAACGGCGATCAGCGCAGCGATGGCCATTTTAAATTCAAATCGGATAGCTATATAGAGGGTGATCGCGATAAAAAATCCAATAAGCGCTCTTAATGCTTTGGAGGTTATCGATCCACCCCACGTGGGACCAACGTCCGTCAAGGAAACTTTCGAGGTTGGGACATTAGCGGCCTTGGCCAGCACTGACGTTACTTGGTTTTCCAATTGGTTCTTCTTAGCCAAGCTATAGATCGAGAGATCTGCTTGGACTTGGATGCTCGTATTCGAACCCGATCCTAACGATACAATAACCGGTTGCTTTAGCGCCAAGGACGAAAGGACTGCCTTAGCTTTTGATACCGTCAAAGTCGTATTGGTGATCTCCCAAGAGGTGCCACCTTTGAACTCAATACCAAAGTTCAAACCACGCACAGCTAGCGAACCAATTCCGATCAAGATCACTAGGCTTGAGATTATATACCAACGCCTACGATTGCGCACAAAACTCAACTTGGTATGACCGTTATAAAGCTTGGACCACACCGACTCGTTTGAGATAGAGTCATCCTCTTGCGATTGGTTTGAGACCATTTCCTTTGCTTTGCTCACTTTAATCCTTCAACACCATTCCAAAATCTCAACTATGCGCCCTTGACCGCGAGGCCACGTGCCATTCCGAGCCATTTAGCTTTAGTTACAACTTCGCTCCGCCCAAGTATCATCACCAGAGGTCGAGTAAATGTCCACGAGGTAACAACGTCAAGGACTGTCGAAAGTCCAAGGAAGAATGCAAAACCTCTAACCGGTCCTATTGAAAGGAGATACAAAAGTAGGGCGCCAATGAAAGAGACCAGGTCGGCAGCGACGATTGTTCTAAAAGCCTTTTTAAAGCCACGATCAACAGAGCTACGCACGGTCTTTCCCGAACGCACCTCGTCTTTTAGACGTTCAAAAAAGACAATGTAAGAGTCAACAGTGACGCCGATTGATACAATTAATCCCGTTACTCCTGACAGGTCAAGAGTCAAACCGCTGGTATGGCCCATATAAGAGATAATTCCCCATAAAAGCGCCGCGGTGGTACCAAGACCCAAGACGACCACTATTCCCAAGGCCCGATAGTAAAAGATCGTATAAGCCATTACGACGATTAGACCGACTATGCCAGCAAAGACTCCGGCCTTTAGGGAGGATTGACCAAGGGTAGGTGATACAGTTTGCACTGTCTGTTGAACCAACTGAACCGGTAATGCGCCATATCTGAGAACAAGCGCCAAATTATCAGCTTGCGATTGAGTGAACTGACCTGAGATCTGACCCTGTCCCCCAAAGGAGGTCGAATTGATCTTCGGTGCACTTATGACATTTCCGTCTAAGACTATGGCGACGTACTGGCCATAATACTTCTTAGCCAAGGCATCAAAGGCAGGAGAGCCGGTTTTGGTTAGCGTAAAATTCACTAGCCAGTTTCCCGTAGAGTCAAGCCCTGCATATGCGCTCTTTAACGCTGATCCAGTCAATACGCTTGGTCCCATTACATAGCGACCTACAACTGCTCCATTTACTATCTGGGGCAATATAACGTTAGAAGTAGGAAGGTCTGCAGCCGTTGACGTGGTCGGAACATATGCCAATATGTTGGAATTAGTGGCTGAAGTCGGACAAGTTGGTGTGAGTTCACTAGCCGTTAGATGTAGTGAAGCCGGAGGCTTTGTATACGGAGCGGCAGAGCAAAGAACAGGTCGAAACCTCAACAATGCCGTCTGCCCAATTATCTTTAGCGCCGCTGCTGGATCTTTTACACCAGGCAACTGAACCACAATGTCATGTCCTTGGGAGGTAATATTGGGCTCAGCCACACCCAAACCATCGACTCGATTTCTAATGATTGATATCGTCTCGTTTAGCGTCGCCTGACTTACTGTATGCGCGGGAGCATAGACAACTGAGAGCCCACCCTGAAGGTCCAGGCCTAGTACCGGCGCATAGTTCAATGCCAGAACCGCAACGAACGCACCAATAGAGATGACGAAGGTCGCAATGACCATAAACCATCCAGAGCGTTTCATTAAATACCCACCTCAAATTGAACGAAATATCTGTTCAAAATCAAACGATCGACCATCTACAACAAGGTCTGACCGAGAATCAACATTTCCACCAAAATGACCAAGCTGGAAGCAAAAGACCTAGTCTTCATCTTCCAGCAATTTGTCAATCAGAGAACTCTGCTACTGCTACTGCTACTACTACTTATCGCCATCTTCGTCGAGTGCATTTTTAGGAGCCTCAGATCCAATTTGACCGTCGTGGGTGGAGTCGTCGGCCGACCCAGTCGATTCATCTTGAGCATCGTCACCTTCGACATCGCCATCTTCGTCTTCATCGTAATAATCGAATTCATCCATCGAATATAGAGGATCTGCCTCTTCAAGCTTTCGTGAAACCGCACGACGTACAAAGCTCAGCTCGATATCAGGAGCAACTTCAACGACCACGGTCTCTTCGGTAGTCCGAACAACTCGACCCAAAATTCCAGAGGTCATCATGACTCGATCTCCAACTTCAACAACCCTGGCGTTGGCTTGGGCAGCTTTCGCTTTTGCTGCACGTGGCCGCAGCACAAGAAGGTATATTCCAGCGAAAAGGACGATTGGTAGAAGTAGCGTCAACGAACTTCCGCCCGTTTGTGCAGCAGCGGCCCCTAGAAACATTCAAATACTCCATTTGTAAAAAATATGCCGTAACTTTCAATAGCCATAAACGCTATAAATCCACTTTGGCATAAACAACCAGATCTATGCTAGTTGCCCCAAGCAGCATAGATCGACTTAATGTATTCACCTAGAGTTTTTGTAGAAATAGCATTTCGCGAACCCTCTATTAGTCGGTACATAAAAGTAAGATTATGCAAGGTCAGAAGGCTGCCACCGGTAGGTTCACCTACCGACACAAGGTGTCGAATTAAAGCCCTTGGAAAATTCGCACAAGCTACACATGGACACCCGGGCTCAATTGGGGATTCATCACGCACGTACTTTTGATTCCTCATATGCATCTTCCCTGAAAAAGTCATGGCAACCCCATGACGTGCGACTCGAGACGGAGCCACACAGTCAAACATGTCTATTCCGCGTGCTATCGCTTCAACGACCCCAATTGGATCGCCCACGCCCATCAGATAACGCGGCTTATCTGGTGGAAGATGAGGAACTACCGCGTCGATGGCCCGAAGCATGTCGTCACGGGACTCTCCTACCGCCAATCCTCCTAGGGCAATTCCTTCAAAACCAACATCAGAGATAAATTTGGCGCTCTCTGATCTTAGGTCTACCTCGGAGCCCCCCTGAACGATCCCAAATTGCGCCTGATCTTGTCGGTGCTTTGCAAAACGCGCGCGAAGGGCCCAGGAATGAGTCAAATCCATAGCACGTTTAATTTCATCACGGCTAGCTGGAAGATTGGTACAAACGTCAAGAACCATTGCTATGTCTGCGCCGATCATCTCTTGAAGCCAGACGGCCTTCTCGGGGGTTACATCATGAATGGATCCATCGTAGATAGAGCGAAAGGTCGCACCGCCATCGCTAAAGGTTGCACCAAGAGACATCACTTGAAATCCACCTGAATCCGTGAGCATACTGCGCTTCCACCCGCTAAATCTACCAAGTCCCCCCAAAGCATCGATAACTTCAACTCCAGGTCGCAACATCAGATGGTAGGTATTTCCGAGAATAACCTCAAAGCCGATTGCGGCTATGTCATTGGCGATTGCCGCCTTAATGGTGCCCCTGGTCCCAACTGGCATAAATATAGGTGTCGAAAAAGATCCGCGATTCAATTTAACCGTGCCACGTCGACTCCCGTTATGAGTGTCGCCCACCGAAAACGAGAGGGCACCTTTCAAATCATCAACCACGACTAGACCCTCCTTTTAAATACCACCAACCCAGATAGGATAAACGGCTAGCGCACCTCCGCGTTTATCCTTTGACATAAATCCCCCAGAAATCATAACCACTGACCAAATCTCAAAATAAACAGACTGAACACGTGCTTAAAATCATTAATTAAATCAAAGTTATCCGTAAGTTCACATCGTATTGCTAGAACAATTTATTCAGCTAAACCTCATAAAATATCTGCTTTGATCCCCCGCCCTACATGCTATTAAGGCAACAACATGAGGTCACATAAGTCACCAATCTCCGCCTTTCACCGAACAAAGCTGGCAACTGGTGATCAAATTAAAGCGAACCAAATCTGAAATAATTCAATTACTTGACCTTGGCAATTAGTCATGATTAAGATTTAGAACAGGCAAAAATCCTCGAGGTAGCTTCCCACAAAGCAAAATCTGAAGTAATGTCATTCTATGGAAAGAGAACTTATCGAAGACTATGGCATCATTGGCGATTTACATACAGTCGCCCTAATCTCAAAGAGAGGTTCAATCGATTGGCTATGCCTGCCTCGCTTTGACTCAAATGCGTGCCTGGCCCGGCTGATAGGTAGCGACGAAAATGGCTTCTGGAGAATTACCCCTAAGGAGCCAGTCATCAAATACGAACGACGCTATCTTCCCAGAACGCTAATTCTAGAAACAACCTTCACAACGGCATCAGGAAAGGTAAAAGTCATTGACTTTATGCCACCTAGAAACTCTCATCCAAGCATCTACCGTCTTGTAGAGGGGATAGATGGAGTTGTAGACATGACCATGGAACTTATAGTTCGGTTTGACTACGGAACCACGGTTCCTTGGGTGCGACACATGGAAGGTGGACTATCTATGGTCTCTGGATCTGGAGGTCTGGCCATATCGTCCAACGTAGCACTAGAGAGTGAAGACTTTAAGACTATAGCCAATTTCCAAGCTATCCCTGGCGAAACTCAAACGTTCAGCGCGATCTATCATGATTCAATCACCAAACCTCCAGCCCCCCACGAAGCTCGCGAATCATTCGAACATGCCTTTTCCTTCTGGCAAAACTATATGAAGGGATGCAAGCCAATCTTTGGAGAATATCAAGAAGTTGTAGAGAGGTCGATCATCACCCTAAAGGCCTTGACCTACCAGCCTACGGGGGCAATTGTAGCTTCGCCAACGACCTCGCTTCCTGAGCAAATTGGCGGTATTCGAAATTGGGATTACAGATACTGTTGGCTGAGAGACGCCACCTTTACCCTATATGCCTTAATGATTGACGGATTCGAACGCGAGGCTCTAAAGTGGCGAGAATGGCTCCTCCGGGCTGCAGCTGGAGATCCTACGCAGCTTCAGATTATGTATGGAATTGGAGGCGAACGACTTATACCGGAATTCACGATACCGTGGCTATCGGGCTATCGAGACTCAGCACCAGTTCGAATAGGAAACGCAGCATCTAACCAATTCCAGCTAGATGTCTATGGAGAATTGATGGATGCATTCTATCAATTTCGTCGATCTGGAATTAAATACTCCGAAGAGTCCTGGCATCTTCAGTTGGTAATCGTAGATTTTGTCGCTAAAAATTGGGACAAACCTGACGAAGGAATCTGGGAAATACGAGGGCCAAGGCGCCATTTCACCTATTCAAAGGTAATGGCATGGGTGGTATTTGATCGCGCAATAAAACTTGTCGAACGATACGGAATGGCTGGCAAAGACCAAGAGTGGAGAGCAATTCGTGATGACATACACAAATCAATCATGGCTAATGGCTACAATGAAGAACTCGGCTACTTCGTACAAGACTACGAATCCACTAATCTAGACGCATCGCTCCTGCTCTTGCCATTGGTGGGATTCATAGATGCAGCAGATCCAAAGATGGTTCGCACCGCCCAAGCAATAGATGAACGGCTATCGATAAACAACGTAGTTAAAAGGTATGAAACTGGAGAAAGTGGCGAAGATGGCCTACCCGGAGATGAAGGAGTATTTTTAGCTTGCAGTTTCTGGCTAGTCGACAATATGGTTTTAGCGGGCAAGACTAAAGAGGCAAAGATTCGCTTTGACAAACTCCTCCAACTAGGAAATGAACTTGGTCTATTTTCAGAGGAGTACGACCCAAATAACCTCTCCATGCTGGGCAATTTTCCACAAGCACTCACTCATGTCGCATTGATCAATACGGCCCGCAACGTTACTCAAGAGCTCTCACCAGCAAAGCATAGGACCTCCAGCTAGCCCAATCACTTGAGTGTCGATTCTCGAATATTTGCTCAATGAACAAAATATGCAAACTGAAGCGAGATGAACCTAGCAAAGATTAGATCATCCCGCTTAATCATCTCACCTAAAGGCGACCTCTTCGCAGTGGAACGCAGTAAATGTCTAAGGCGCAATTCACCATGTTACAACCACTAAAGAGGCGACCTTAACCATTGCAACCATGCGACTACTTATAAAATGGTCCCCTCGAACCAAGACCGCCCTGGAAAGCTACGCTGGCAAGCTACTCTGGCAAAATATCAGCTGACCATGGTGTCCTCCCGTCGATCACCGAGCGATCCTTCGATCACCAAATATCAAATAGCTCGATTGGCTCACATGACTTCAGCCAGTTCAAATTCGAAATAACTACGACCACAGAATTCCCCGCGGCGCCGTGGCCTTCTAGCGCATTCACGAGAAATCCTAAACCGCTTGCTGGCTTGCTGGTGAGAAAAACATCAATGCCTCTCGAACTCAACCTCCTACTTTGATTCTCTCAGACTCTCTAGCGAACTATCACTTCAGACAAATACGGGTAATGGGGCCCTTCTATACATTCCTTTGGATTGTCGCTCAGGTGGTGTCAGGAATAAGAGTTACTGGCTGAAAATCCTGTTAAAAAACGTCGGCCAAATCCAAGTGGATTTGGCCGACGCTGCTTCTCGGGGGAGAACACTAATTCCTAAAAGCTAAGTGCATTATAGGAAATCAAGACAACTCATTGGTTAACCCTTGGAGTTGTACATAGCTGCCACTTGGCTAGAGGTAATACTTTGGACTGTATGCAACACACCGGCCGTATTGAATTGCTGAACGTCAAAGCCAGAAAAGACGTTGTGATACTGATTGAAATTCTCAGGACCACTCGCACCCTGGTAGTTGATCTTCTTACCTTGCTTTAGCAGTGCCACACCCTGTGCATATGTATAAACAGGCGTGCCTGGCGGGTTGCTAATCTTGGTAATATACTTCACCCAAACATGTGGATTAGTGGAATGTGCAGCTGTCATTGCCAACGCCGCCATAACAACCGCATCATACATAGCTGGTGATGCTGGCAGTGGCTTAGAGCTATTCCATTGCCCCTTATAGGCTGCTAAAAACTCATTATATGCCGGTGCGTACGCTGCTGGCGCAGCCATACCTGTCATCCACTTGCTGGCATCGGCTAGGCCGACAGCTTGTGCTAGCTGAATAGAGGTACCGGTATCACCAGTAATAAAGTGAACATTCAGGTGACCGAGCTGCTTTACGTTCGCGAACAGAGTTGCGGCAGTCTGTGGATCGGCATGGAAAAATACACACTGTGGGTTATTCGCAAATGCGCGAGATACCTCAGAGAGATACGAGCTCTGGCCGGCCTGAATCTGCTCGTTGTCCAAGATCTTCCCACCATTACCGGTGAAGGCTGCAGTCAAAGGAGGAACTTCGGCCTGGGCGTTTGCATCGGAGGTGTAAATTAGCGATGCCTTTGTGCAATTCAAACCTTTGAGGGCATAATAGGCCTCTGCTGCCAATAGCACTGAGTCAGATGGGAAAACTCTATAGATATATGACTGCGTCATGTGGTCCAACTGAGTTGTACCACCTTCCATGAGGTCCACCACTTTTTGTTGTTGGAACTGATTGATAACGCCCATGATCGATAGAGAGCTCGGCCCGGTTACAAAATTTGGATGTTGTAACTGAAGCGACTTCCACGCTGTTACTGCATCTACTGGGTCGCCCGCAGTATCTTGAAGTGCCGTAGTAAGTTGATGGCCAAGTACTCCGCCATGGTGATTTATCTCATAGACACCAGCTTTGATCCCATGATCAAACCACTGACCGACGAACGCCTCTGCCCCAGACATAGGCAGGAGCTCCCCGACTGTAAGCGGGCCCGTTGATGCCGCTGTCGTAGCCGATGATGATGATGATGATGGAGAGCCGCTCCCACAAGCCGCTGCCACCATAGATAGCGATGCCAGTGCTGCCGTCGCTTTTACCCACTTTTTAATACCCTTCACGGGTACCCCCTTTTTTATCCAAATACTGATCATCAGTTAATTTGATGAGATCATTGAAACTACTGAAATGAAGCTACCGAAATCGAAACTCTCCATTAGAGATGAAATCACACGATCCCCAAGTAGCCTTAAAACTTTGTCCATCGCTCAAACCATAAGCAACGGAATCCCCCAAAACTGCCCCATCTATTGCTAGGCGATCACCTCGCTCTCTGACTCCATGGCTGCTGCTGTCGCACCCAAGAAAATTTCGCCCAGGTCAAGTGCTGCCACCTGACTTGCAGGGCCGTCGAGTCGATTTCGCCCAGCCACAAGGACGTATACCCATTCCGAGTTCGAGATGGCCCGATCAACATTTTGTTCAATCACCACAATTGCGGTGCCAGTCTTAGCGATGCGGCCGACCTGATCCCAGACTACGTCGACGTAGATAGGCGAAAGTCCCGCCGTGGGCTCATCGAGTAGCAGCACCTTGGGATCGGCCATGAGCGCTCGGGCCATACCCAACATATTTCGCTGTCCGCCCGAAAGCTCTCCGCCTTTTCTGTTCTGAGCAGCCTTGAGGTCTGGAAAGATCTCAAGCACAACCTCTACTCGCTGAGCCAGTCCCCGTCGGTTGGAGTATCCACCCATCTCCAGGTTCTCTTTGATCGTCATGGTCGTAAAGATATTGTCAACTTGGGGCACATAAGCCATACCCGCGCGAGCCAACCGAAATGAAGGCAGTCCCTTGACGTTCTGGCCATCGAGTACCACTTCGCCGCCGGTCACGTCTGTAATCCCGAACAGGGACTTCATGAAGGTTGACTTACCAGCGCCATTTGGCCCAACAATACTAACCACCTGGCCGACCTTGGCCTCCATGGATACTTCCCAAATAATTGGGGTCTTCCCGTACCCTCCGCTAAGTCCTTTAACTTCCAATACGCTCATGAACTTCACCTCCCAAATAAGCCTCGACAACGTCACGATTCGAACGCAGCTCAGCCAAAGTTCCCTCAGCAAGACGTTTTCCGGTCGCCATAACCACGACCCTCGAACAGATTTTGTCTACAACCTCTAGGTTGTGTTCAACAAGCAACATTGACATGCCTGAACCCTTATTTAGGTCCAGTAAGTGTTGTCCAAGGATTTCAATAAGAGCGGGCGTTACGCCTGCCATTGGCTCATCCAAAAGAAGCATCTTTGGTTTGGCCATCACTGCTCGAGAAAGCTCCAGAAGTCGCTTTTGGCCACCCGAAAGATTCGATGCATACTCATTGCGCAGTCGGTAAAGACCAAAAGTATTTAGGATTTCGTTGGCTTCGCCTACAAGTGCATTGGTTTCAGTCTTAGATTTCTTCGGCCGAAAGACCGCATTAATTAGGCTTTCTCCGCTCTGTCCGAGCCGGACAACAAGCAAATTCTCAAGAACGGTCATCCCTCCGAACTCCCGTGAAATCTGATAGGTCCTTATCAATCCGCCTTGAGCTCGCCTATATGTGGGCAGGTGTGATATCTCTTGCCCGTCGAAGGTAATCGAACCAGAAGTAAGAGAAACGGCTCCGGCAATTGAGCCAACCATGGTTGACTTTCCTGCACCATTCGGACCAATCAGGGCAGTAATTGTACCCTTTTCTACCTCAAAGGTGCATCCATCGATCGCCTTCAGCCCACCAAATGCCACATGGACATCCGAGATCGCTAAAATATTACTCATCTAGACCTCCGTCGCTAACTCTTGATTCGCGCTTACTCCACCAAAGGTTTGGGCATACTTATCCTTCAGGGGAAGTTCGAAAAACTTGGCCTTACGTTCCGGAAGTACACCTTGAGGTCTAAACCAGATGCTCAAAATAACCAACGAGCCAATAATTATGTTACGAAGATCAGGAACCAGGTTAGGGCTAGATGCCACTTGGGGAATATATCTAGTTCCCTCGTTGAAGATCACAGCAACCAACAAAGAACCGAGCATCGCGCCAATATTGTTCCCACGACCGCCGACCAACAGCGCAGCCCAGACTACAAAGGTCTCCCCAGTGGTCCATCCAGCAGGTGAAAGTGCTCCAATGTACTGAATCGTAAGCACTCCTCCGATTCCTACGATGGTAGAACCTATTACCATCGCCATCATTCGAACCTTGAAGGTATTTTTTCCAAAGGCGTCCACCACGTCTTGGTCCTCACGGATTGCACGCATCGAACGTCCCAACGGTGATGAGTAGAGCTGATTGGCAAACCACCAAACGATTAGCATCACCACTCCAGAGATAACCACAAAGATCCAAGAGAAGGTGTTCGGGTGGTTGTTAGCCACACTTTGAAAAGGTTGATTTACCGAAAATAGCCCAGCCCAACCATCAAAGAGTTTATTCTGATCGCCAGATAGCCCATAGAGAAGAGTTCCCGTTGCCAGGGTAACAATTGCCAGGTAGTCAGATCGAAGTCGCTTTAGCGCTATCAGACCAATTAGATAGCCAAGGATTCCCGAGGCAACTATTCCCGCAATCGAAGCAAGGGGCCAGGGCCAGTGTAAACCAAGGATATAAAAGACCTGATTTGAAGCATTTGCTGGGGGCATTACGAAGACTGCGTAGAAGTAGGCACCCATTGCCATAAAGGTAATAACCGTAAAGTTCAAGATCCCGGCATAACCGAATTGGATATTGAGGCCCAGGGTAAAGATATTGTAGGTAAACAAGGTAACCAATATGGTTGCCACATACCCGAGAAAAATTGACATAAACCAACTCCTATGTGTAAGAATTTCTCACCGTGGTCGAAGTAGAAATAAGATAAAAAGAGAAACCAACGTTGTGATATGAAGGGTTTGGGTTCCATCATGGCCCATGGATTTCGAATCAATCGTCATCCAAAGGAGTCGCTAGGTTAGGCTTTTCCTTTTGCAGGAATCAACCCTTGAGGACGTACCAAAAGCATGATCACGAGAACCAAAAATGCAATGTCCTGCTTGTACGCAGAAGATATAAAGACCGTGGACACCTCTGTCACTACGCCAATTATCAACGCACCAAGCATAGCCCCGTAGGTTTGACCAATTCCGCCAAGAATAACGGCTGCAAAGATGACAAAGAGCAGTGCATCCCCGCTAGTCGTTTGAAATGAGACGATATTCAACGCCAGGACAATACCACCCAGACCCGCAAGAGCCCCACTGATAAACCAAGTCCAACGAGTTACCATGTTGGTATCGATTCCAGATGCTCTAGCTAGATCAGCGTTATCACTCATCGCTCGCATAGCCTTGCCCAATCGTGAACGAGAGAGCAGGAGATGAACTCCGATCATGACAATTCCAGCAATCGCAATTATGATCAATTGGTTGCCTGTGAAGCTAAAGGGGCCAATGGTAACAGGCGAGGACTGACCTATGGGATATTCGTTGAAGCCGACTCCGTAGATGATCTGTAAGACGTTGTCGAGAATGAGAGAGAGGCCAAAGGTCACGATCAACATGTAAAAGAGAGATTTTCGCCGCTTGACAAACGGACTTAGGATGAACTCCGATATCAGCATGGAAACTATTCCAGTACCAATTGTCGCCAGAACGATAGAGAGCCAAAATGGCAACCCAAGCGTGGCTGAAAATGTATAGGTCAAAAGCATTCCGACGCCCAGATACGCCCCATAGGCGAAATTGACGAAGTTTGTAACACCAAATTGGAGCGACAAGCCAACACTCAAAAGGGCATAGATTGAAGCCGAAACAAAGCCGAAACCTAATGTGAGTAAGAATAGTTTCACCGACTACTCCTTAGATATGCAAAAGCATCTAATTTGTAGCCCGAAACCGAGACATGATTGCACAAAAGCAAAACAACCCCCCAATTGCAGACATTTCCTCTGCCGTTTTTTATTCGAGATGACCATCCCCCGGTACACCTCGCGGCAGTAGGTAAGAATCTACATCCAGGCAATTCCCAGCCGATATTAATTTCGAATTAACCAGATAATCCCAAATAAAGCTATTTATCCCATAAATCCCATGAGGGATCGGCGCTGTTCTTCTTGGTTCAAAGGGCTAGTTTGTATATATCTGAAGGTTCAAAAAGACAATGTCAGGGGGTCTTTTGTCCTTGAGCACCAGATCCAATACAAGTTCCATCCGTCAAATCGCGATCTATGCATTCGTACTGACGATGACCATCACCGTGGCGATCGGTGCTCTTTTAGTCTTGACCGAATCGTCGACCGAGCTACGACTAACAACCATATCGATCGATCGATCCAAAGCGATACTTGAGTCTCTCGGTTCGATTGGAGATGGAACCTCAACAAATAACACCAAGGTCGAAATTACGCGCCAGACCAGAGATGAGCTAAAGAGCCTTTGTAAAATAGAAAACTTAACCTTTGTTTTTTTTCCGTCCTATCTCACGACAAAGGCGACAGCAACAGGATCCGCCCCTACGTCGAGCCCACTTTCAGCAACAGCTGTACCCATCTTCCCCTCTAACCACGCGCAAAACCTCAGCAACCTCCCTTACCAAAGTCCGAATCTCGGACTATCATTCTGTGCCAAAAACCTCAATCCGACTACCCTTATAAATTTTTCATATTTCGCGCTATCTAATAGGCATACCAGACAGGTGGCGATAGTTGAAATAGTCGCCACACGCCAACGCCTTTACTCTTATTTGAAGTTTGTATTTTCAAAGATCGTCTTTGCATTCCTATTCGTCGCAGCACTCACAACCCTCAGTCTGTGGTATCTCTATCGCCGCAACCTAGCCGAGACCTTCGGACTCACTAGTATTGAACTATCGTCTCTGCTTCAAGAACAAGAAGCGCTCCTAAAAGGCATCTCTGAAGGCGTAATAGCCTGCGACGCCAATGGACTAATAAGATTTTTCAACCAAGAAGCACGACGGTTGATAGGGATCCCCGAGAGATCAATTGGAAGACCTCTACGACACCTCGTCCGAGGGCGGCGTCTTCGCCAAATTGTAACCGGAGAAATTCCCGGTCGAGACCTTCCAGTGGTAGTTGGCCGATCCATCCTTTCGATCTCCCGCCTAGCGGTTGAACGCGACGGCCAAAACCTTGGTCACGTTATAACCATTCAGGATCGGACCGAATGGGAGGGGCTACTTCGTGAACTCGACGGCATGGTTGGAATGACAGAAGCCCTTCGGGCGCAAGCCCACGAATTCTCGAACAAAATGCATACCATTGTTGGACTTATAGAACTTGGGGAATCCGAAGAAGCAATCGACTTTGCCCTCAACATCTCGTCGAGGAGTAACCTTACAAACGATCGGATTGACGCCATCGACGACCCTCTTTTGCGAGCTCTGATCCTGGCCAAGGGCGCAGTTACCTCAGAACGAGGTGTCACCTTGGTGGTAACCAATGCAACTAAGGTTCATGGAACTCTTCGAAATTCGTTGGATATATTGACAATCGTTGGAAATTTAATCGACAACGCCCTAGACGCCGTCTTGTCGAGCACCGAGCACACAAATCCATACCAAATGGAAAACGATCCCAAATGGATCGAACTTCACATAGAAGCCGTCGAAGAGAAAATCTACATAACCGTAACTGACAGTGGCTTAGGAATTCCCATGGCACTCCTAAGCTCAATCTTCACGGATGGATTTTCCACCAAAGTGGCAGGCAGAGGTTACCGACGAGGCCTAGGATTAGCTCTCGTGGCTCAAATCGCCGCTAAATATAATGGCGAAGTTCAAGTAAAGAACGTTCCAGGCGCATCTTTTAGCGTTACTCTTCATAGCGCCATTGACAGCGCTGCCGAAAGGATCGGTCCAATGGATTGAACCATAAAAATCAAAATAACTAAAGATTTACAGTAAGACTTCCACTTCAAGGCAATAGTGCCAAAGATGATCGCCCCAAAAGCACTTTGGCCAAATATTACAGTAGTGGTCAAAGTTTTAATTCACGAAGAGATCGCCAAGGTAGGAGCTTCCATGACCGAGGAAAGTTTACAAGGGACAAAGATCCGAATTCTCGTAGTAGACGACGACTTCCGCGTCGCCCAGCTTCATGGCGCATATGTCGACCGATTGGAGGATTTCGAAACCTGTGGATTTGCAAACACAGGAGCTCTAGCAGTCTCGGCCGCAAAGGATCTATCTCCAGATTTAGTTCTGCTTGATCTCTATCTGCCAGATACTGATGGATTAACGGTCTTAAGGCAGCTAAGAGCGATGGATCCTCCCCGTCCAGACGTCATAGTCATTAGCGCTGCCCGCGACAGTGCTAGCGTCCGAGAAGCGATGAAATGTGGTGCGATACACTACATTACTAAGCCTTTTGACTCACGTGGATTAAGTGAAAGACTCCAGGCGTACCGCCTCATGAGAGCGGAATTTGACGCATCAAGCGATCTCGACCAAGCACAAATCGATCGCCTTTGGTCGGTGCTTCGGACAGCACCAGACGAAGTCAATCTGCCAAAGGGCCATTCTCCCCACACCCTAGAAGTTGTAATGTCGACGCTGAGGGCGGTTGATGAAAGACTCACTGCAGACGAAATAGCACGTAGATCCGGCCTCTCAAGAAGTACCACTCAGCGCTACTTAGCGTACCTAGCCAGATTAGGCAAGGTAAATCTCACTCTCAAATATGGGGCAAGTGGGCGACCTGAGCACCTTTATGAGTGGGCCAAATAACCAACCAAGGCGGCTGGTCTCCAATCAAGTCTTAATCAACAGAAGTAGACCAGCTCGAGCCCTTCGGCGTAACTCTGCGTCGGTTATTTGGAACTGAATTAGGTTTGACAAAGCATCTATGGCCCAAATCTGGTTTCAGAGAGTCAAATAAGACCTATTCCCTTTGCGATTGAGCCTTCTTGGTCACTTTTTTAGATTCTGAAATCTAATTTTGGGTATAGCGACCTAATCAATTGTCTCCTAGTGTCATTATTGATAATTTCCTTTGTGCGTCATCGGATGGTTTGTTTTCGCGCATCTTCGTAGTACTTACCCAAGGGAGGCATCTCCGCCTTTTGAACACAACGCTCATTACCTGCGCTCTTTACCAACGCAGCTTGTGCCGGTTTGATATCCCTTTGTCGATTGACGGGGAGGAACTTCCCCTCCCCGCTCTCCTTTTATGTGGCTAATAATTAGTATCAACGGTTGTTGGGGTGAGGAAACTCCGAGAGTTTGTGCAGGATACTGGGGATGTGAGTGCTCTTTTGGGTTTGTGGTACTCAGACTAACAAATTCCACCCCATCCCCTCGCGGAATGCGACTGAAGATACAGATGGAGCGAAGGGATGGGGTGGAATTGGCCGATCATCCATCCAAGTTCCATCTGATTTGCTTCTTCGAAAGTTTTCTAAAAAATAGCTTGCAATGAGATAAGACCGGTGAGATACTAATGTTCTAGACAAACAAAGACGCTACGTCTGGATCGCCACGAAAAGGGCTGGAGCCTATCGGGTTCGCCTAGCGATGGTTTCGAGGCGGAGAGTGCTTACCTTAGCTATCTCATGGATCGGGCTTAGTCGCCAAGAACGGTAGAGGCTTATGCCTTTGATCTTTTGTCCTTCTGTCGGTGGCTGATTGAAGAGGGGCTTTCGTTACAAGAGGTAACAACTCAAGCGATTGCTTCGATACTTGAATTTGCATCGTAACGTTGCGGTTCGGGGTTAGCCGCTCAAGTCGAGCAACTCCGTGTTAGCCTTGAAGCGATGGCCGCCGTCCTTCGTCGTCACGAAGAGCTCCTAGGCTCAGTTGCCCGCCAATCCGGAGAAAAAACAAGGTAATAAAGACTAGGCGTGTGTGGGAGATAGCTAAGTCCGGACTCGGATTAGCCGCATAACTCACAGAACCGTGCGTGAACATCTCAATTCACACGGCTCCTAGCGAACCGACTTTTGGTATTACCCCAAATGACCATTGAGCCCAAAGATTGGGTTCACGTTCGGCTATTTGAGATAGGTATTTCCAAGCATTTACTCGTATGTTAACCCAACTTACCGTCACTCAACCTATTCTCCCAGCTAGTTGGGTATGTAGTCTTTTGTTGGGACACTACAAATGCGTCGCAATGGTCTTTATCCGTTTAAGGGGATCACTAACTCCTAAGAGACGGTAGATCTCTTTGTGAACCGGCTCAGAAACACCACTAGTGCAGATGTGATAGACGACACCTTTATCTGACGTAAGAACTATGGTGGCTCGGTGGTGACTATTAAGTTGCTCTTTGATGGTTGACCATCTTCTCTTGTCGTTGTTGTGCCTCAAAGTCAGCTCCGGAGCCTGCCAATAAAATTGTCACTTTCGCACAATCTAAGCGACCTCCCTTCGCTCGCCTTTTGATTCATCTCCAACTGACTTATCCGTAGGAATAATTGATACCTCTGATACTGGATCGGAAGTCTCTGGAATTGCTCACCGAACGCGACACGAAACTCCGCTCAACTACGCAGCTTTCAACATAGCTGACCTTTCGAACTCAGTTGGTGAAATATCACCAATACGTAAATGTCTTCTTTTCCGGTTATACCATTGGATCCAATCAAATATCTCCGTTCTCGCCTCCTCTCTGGTGTACAAAACTTATCCTTTGACGAGCTCTTTTTTCAATGAAGCACAAAAGTGATTCAGTCATTTCAATTATCGTAGGATTATCCGGTTATTGGGCATACTAGTGCGTCCAAATCTCCGATTAGTACCCGGACAATACCCTGTTAACCTGCTAATCCAGGCGCAATGATTCTCGGGGAGGAAGCCTCACGATTAGCCGGTTAACACCAGGGAAATGACAAAATAGAAAGCTATTTCATCGACTACCCTCTACTAACGTTGGCAAATAGCAACCCCAAGGTGTTCGTAATTTTCAAGGAGTACGGTTTGCCCACTGTGGTAAAAGCATTATAAGGTCTAAAGGTCGCTCCAGAAAAAGCTAAGGTCTAATGGGTGAGACAAAGCCAAGCACTTCAAATCATGATGAACTCAGCCTCCGTCTTCCTTACGGGAGCACCGGGCGCAGGCAAGTCATATGTATTGTCAAATTTTGTTCGTTATAGTCGAGCATGGAACATCCAAGTCGCAGTTACCGCATCAACGGGAATTGCAGCGACTCAAATTGCTGGAGTCACAATACATTCATGGTCAGGTATCGGAATCAGCGATTCATTGAACGACCAAGAGTTAGCCAAGATAGCCGCGCGCGACAGGATATCTCGTCGGTTCTTAGAGGTGCAGACTCTAATAATCGATGAGATATCAATGCTTCCAGGGCGATTTTTGGACTCTCTTGATGACCTAGCCAGAAAGATAAGAGGCATAGACGCGCCCTTTGGGGGAATACAGATGATCCTTGTCGGGGATATGTTTCAGCTGCCACCGATTTCAAAGGGTTTAAGCGACTTCGATTTTGCTTTCAACTCGCGCAGTTGGCGAGATCTAGATCCCGACCCCTGTTATCTAACCGAACAGCACCGCCAGGAAGGCGATGGCCTCCAAGAGGTGCTTGAAGCAATGAGATTAGGGTCGCTGGGCCCAAAACATCTTGAGATACTAGAATCTAGAACCGCGATAGCGCCGGAAAATCGAAATGAGATAACGAGACTCTACTCGCACAATATCGATGTCGACACCATCAACCAGCGCCATCTAGATGAAATACCAATGCCAACTAAAAGATTCACTATCGTTTCCCGCGGTGAATCAACATCGATTGAAACTCTCCGCAAAGGCATGCTTGCCCCTAGCGACCTTGACCTAAAGGTTGGAGCAGAGGTGATGTTTGTGGCAAATGACCCTAATCGACAGTATGCAAATGGAACCCTTGGCAAAGTCATCGACCTCGATTTGGAGTGGCCACGTGTAGCACTAGCAAGAAACGGCCGAGTCATAGAGGTAGAGGCCCATACGTGGCAGCGCGAGGAAGATCAAAAAGTCACCGCTGAGATCAGCCAGGTACCATTACGATTAGCGTGGGCAATCACGATTCACAAAAGTCAAGGGATGAGCCTCGACGCCGCTGAGGTGGACCTAAAACGATCATTCACACCCGGCATGGGATATGTCGCACTGTCTAGGGTTCGCCGTCTAGATGGACTCTTCATTGCTGGATTAAATTCAATGGCACTGCGACTCAACGAAAGGATCTTTGAGCTAGACAGGGTTCTGCGAGCGCGTTCAGAAGCACTCGCTGCAAATACCGTTGATTTTGACGAATCGATACAAACTCCCCAAACTCACACGTTAGAGATAAAGGATATAAACACCAATATTCTCGACCACCTTAAAATTTGGAGGCGCGAACGCTCAAGAAGTGAAGGAGTGCCTCAATACATAATCGCTCACGACGTTACCCTTGAAGAAATTTCCCGAATGCTTCCCAAGACCGATCAAGAACTCCTCGGAGTCAAAGGAATTGGTCCAACAAAAGCTACCAAATACGGAAGCGACATTCTCGAAATAGTAAAAAAATTCGCGGAACCGACCTGGAGTCAAGGAGAGCTTTGGTAATTTACAAAAGTTGCACTTAAAAAGTTTTAGCAAATAGTGAACAAGCCTTTTAGCCATCCCACATCTCTTTTAAATGATTATTATCATAGCAATTGCGCCCACTAGCTAGTTCAAAGATAGGGAAATAGACCACGATCTAAGAGCCAATCGGACTGGATATCTGGCAATTATTTTGAGCGAATTCTTTCGCTGAGAGCCCATTTGATAGAAGATATGTAACATCTGGCGCACACTCAAAGATCCGGATTAAGTGCGAAAACCAGTGGCTAGATTGTCTTTTGTAAAAATCCACCTCCTACGCGAACCCTCAAAGCAGAAACTGTTAGTTGCAATTTACAACTTAATTCATAATCTCTTGAATTTGACGTGATAACATCATAAATCAATAATGTCGGAAATCTTAAAGACAAAAGATCCGGTGTAGTCCTTTTTCTTTGGTCTGGAATAGAAAAAAAAGGAGCTGCTGTGACTGAGGTCAGGTTGCTAATTGGCACCAAAAAGGGAGCCTTTATAATAGATAGCGCCAATGGCCGATCACAATGGCAGATACAAGGGCCTCTCTTTGGGGGTTGGGAGATCTACCACATCAATGCATCACCACTAAATAAAAATCTCATCTACGCGTCGCAATTCAACGGATGGTTTGGACAAGTCCTGCAGCGGTCGTTCGATGCCGGCAAGACCTGGGAAGCGGTTTCGAACAGCTTCAACTACTCCGGTGAACCAAAACCACACCTGTGGTATGACGGATCTTTCCATCTATGGGAATTCGCGAAGGTGTGGAATCTCTCCCCTTCCCTATTTGACGAAAAAACAGTCTTCGCAGGTATTGAAGATGCGGCTATATTCGTCTCGCACGACGCCGGAGAATCATGGGGCGAACTGCATGGACTGAGAGAACATTCAACGGCTGGTTCGTGGCAACCTGGCGCCGGTGGGCTATGCCTTCATACCGTTATTCAAGATCCGACCAACTCAAATCGGATCTACGTAGGAATTTCAGCAGCTGGCGCATTTAAAAGTGATGACGCAGGACTAAATTGGAAGCCGATCAACAAGGGACTCCGAGCAGACTATCTTCCCGATGACGACGTAGAAGTGGGACACTGCGTGCATCGCCTAGCGCTACACCGATCGAAGCCTGAGGTGCTATTCATGCAAAAGCATTGGGATGTAATGCGCAGTGACGACGCGGGAGAAAATTGGTACGAGATATCAGGCAATTTACCAAGTGACTTTGGTTTCGCAATCGCAGTCGACTACAACAATCCAGAAACTGTTTACGTGATCCCCATAAAAAGTGACTCGGAGCACTTTCCCCCGGACCACCAGCTAAGAGTCTACAGAAGCCAAAGCGGGGGTTACGACTGGCAACCCATATCAAAAGGGCTGCCCCAAAGCCACTTCTACGGGAATGTCCTAAGAGGAGCTCTCTCCAGTGATCAATGCGATCCCTGTGGTATCTATTTCGGCTCGACAACTGGGGAAATCTAAGCCTCTCGCGATTCAGGCGATTCCTTCATGGAACTAGCCTCCCACCTTCCCTCTGTTTTATCCGTAGAAGCACATACACTTGAATGATACAAATCCGCCTTCCCCAACACCTCAGGGATCTAGCAAATATCTCCGGAGAATTAACTCTTGAAATATCAGGCGAGCTGACATTAGCCGCGATTGTGAACACGATAGAAGTAGAATTCCCTATGCTTCGAGGCACAATCCTAAATCCAACGACGCAATCGCGTCGAGCCTTCATTAGATTCTTCGCCGATGGGCAAGACATTTCCAATATGCCCATAAACGAATCATTGAAAGAATATATTCGACATGCAACCCCTAGAATCGACATCTTAGGAGCGATTGCTGGAGGATAAATAAAGTCGAGCGAACCCTAATAGGCCACAGAAGGAACGTCTCTCGCCCAATCGCCTCTTAGAGGTTGGGACAAACAATCACTCAAATTACCAACAGAATCCATGTCAAGGCCCAACCTAAAAATGGCCCTGCAACTTCAACACACTCAAAACCATGGCTCTAATAAAGCAATGAAATCAACACTTCGATTCGGATCCATCATCGATACAAGCCAACAAAAAGGCCCAGACTCGGCAAAATCGCAAATGAAAAAACCCCATCGACGCTGCGGGAGCTAAAGACCGGCTTCCGGGGGTAACGAGCCGGGGATATAGCGCCGGGGATAGAAAGTCAGTGCTTCTTTGAGCCAAGGTGCAAACCCTGCAAGCCCGCTGAGGGAAGTTGACCAATGACCTAAATACGATGCGATAGCTTTGGCACTCGATTAGATAAGGTCAACCTTGGCCCATGGATTCCGGCCTCGGAGAACTAACCCATCGATTGAACATTAAGGGGTTTGACTGGACTTAGTTGATCCAATTACTGTAATCATTGCTAGAAAAACTTCATCCGTCCATAAAACCCTCGCTAGCAACCAGCTAACGCTAGGCACCAGTCAAACCCAAATTCAAACCAACCATGGTCGACACAAATTATGACTAGGCGAATCGATTTACATAGAGGTTATTCCTCGGCGTGTAAACGGGAAAGACAAAGCCTATTTGAGCAAGAAGGTCCCTTTGGATCTAGAAAAGAACGACGCAACAGCCCTCCAACCCACCAAACCTAATCCCAAAAAGCCTAGTGAAACTCCAATGAAAGCTAGGGCAGTTCCCTGGCCCGAGATCACACGAAACAACTGACCAAAGATAACCGTTGAGAGCCAAACTACAACACCCACTGGATAGATCTGCGTCGAAGTCATCCATGGTCTAATAATCAACCATCCGAGAGTCGTTCCTGCGAGAAATGGCCATGCGGTAGCTACTATTCCGGCGATGGTCTCTCCGTGTCCATGGGCGGAACGACCGATAATTACAAAAACTACAACAACTAGACAGTCAAATATGCCGGAACGTACATTTGCCAAAATCCTCATTTTCTAATCCACCTACGACCTTAGCTTTACCTGGCCAAAAGCCACATAGCGAACACTTGATATTCAAATTTGGGTGACAACAAGAATAATCAAGTAACCCTTATATGGTATTAGCTCGACTAAGCCAATCGCGACAAGAACTTACTCGCCATCTCAAAAACCAACAAAGCCCAAATAGATTCCAAGGCGCAAAATTCACTTGCACCACTTGCCATAGCGGAAGCGGCACCTGTTCCTCTACCTCGTTTATTAATTTTACGCACCGACTATGAGCAATTGCAATTGAGAAACAGAGGCAAATCGCTCATCTATCACCTAGGGCCAAATCCACTCAACGGGTGCCCAACCCTCTAAAAGCCGGTTCAGCTAGGTCCTTTCCAAAAAAATACGGCTAAACCCCACTAAGAGCATGCCAGATATCATGACACCGCTTCCCGATTAGCCCTAGCAAATAAATCATCGAAGCAAGATCGTTCAAGAGCCAGGTCTAGAACGAAGATAGTTTGGAAACAAATAATACAAAGTATTGGTAAGATCACGGAGCTAAAAAATGATTGATAAAATCGTCAAATCAATCAAAAATAGAACGGAAACTCTCTGATATCAAATTTCCCAACGCGCTGACTTTACTTTTTTAGTTTTCATGCTATTCTAGGTAAGCACCTTATGGAGACGGGGGATCTTCATCACTAAAGGTGGAACAAAAGCAAATTTAAAGGGGATAAATAGTTGCGTAAAAAAACATTTCCAGTGATTGCCGCATCATTCGGTATAGCATTAGCAGCATGCGGATCATCTTCCACATCGTCTTCTAGCTCGGGCAGTTCGGGCACTAGCGCGTCTAACCTGCCGGCTGCACCAGCCCAGATCACCGTCGGTACTACCTATTCGGGTTCTGGATCGTTCGCCACTTCATCACTGCCGGAATTAGCCGGCCTTAAGTTTTGGATCAAAACCGAGAACGCAAAAGGTGGTGTTTACGTTGGTGGATATAAGAAAAGAATTCCGCTAAAGCTCATCGCATACAACGACTTAAGTTCAGCTACCACTGCTGCAACTCTCTACAATCAGCTTTTAACTCAAGATAAAGTTAATATCTTTGTCTCAGACTTTGGATCAGTGTTGACTGCTCCAGCTGTCTCCTTGGCTCAAGCTCATAAGGTCGTACTCTTCGACCAAACTGGTACCGGCATTCCATTTTTCACACCACAAAATAAATACATAGTTCTGACTGATCTACCCGAATCTTCCATTTGGCCCAACGTGTTAGCAAAATTCCTCATCTCCAAGCAGATCAAGAACCTTGCAGTACTCTATGGAACCAACGATTTCGATGCTTCGCAGGCGACCACCCTAAAGAGCATCCTCTCGCAAAACGGAATCAATGTCGCATACTACCAAGGTGTACCATCATCTACCACAAGCTACGGTACACTCCTGCAAACGATCTCGGCATCCAAGCCAGATGCGGTTCTAGAGTTCGGTTACGCAGCCAATGACACTCCGTTCCTTCAAAACGTTCAGAGCTCCGGGATGCACTTCAAGATGGTATTTACCGTCTTTCCAGGGCAGCTACTGAGTCTCTTCCAGCAACAGGTAGGAACCGCAGGTTTGGCATACACCTACACCTATGGAACCAACTTCTATGTCAATTATCCAACGGTATCCGAGGGACTAAATAGCTCCCAATTCAAGACGCAATTCGCTGCTGCATTCCCTGGTCAGCTAAACTCGCTGTCGTTAGATGGATACAATACAGGACTTGTAATTCAAGCTTCGCTAAAAAATGCTAAGTCACTCTCACAAACCGATATACGCGCCGGAGCGGCTGCGGCATCTGGCCATTTGAACACACTTAATGGGAACTTCGTCATAAATTCAGAGGGAGCTCAAACTGGCGAACTTCTTCCAGTAGCACAGCTCTTCCCATCAAGCAGCGGAATCACACTCAAAGCCGTCTATCCTGCCAGCCAAGCCACCGGCTCTGCCGTCTACCCTGCTCCTGTAGGTTAATTCCCCTAAATAGCCACCGCTCCATGCTTGTCACTTTGACAGCTAGTGCGGTGGCTATTTTCGTATAAGTAAAGGAAAAATCTGTGCTCTTCGAATACGCCGTTATAGGCGGTATTCTCCTAGGCATTTTTTATGCGTTATTGGCTGTGGGATTAAATGTCGTTTACGGTGCGCAGAAGATAATCAATCTCGCACATGGCGACATCATAATGCTCGGCGGATATGGTGCCTGGGAACTCTACAATACCTACCACATCTCACCGATACTTTCGACCATAATAGTAATTCCAATAACCGTACTCTTTGGCTATCTATTGAATCGATTGATCGCACCACGCCTCGTAAAAGCTTCAGATCCCGAAATGCTTTCGTTGATTCTGTTCTTCGGCCTTTCAGAGGTCATCCAGGCACTGGCCTCGCTCGTCTTTGGAAGTGCTGAAAGATCTTTGCCAGTCTCGTCGATACCAACATCTCGCCTAGTGCTCTTTGGTCAAGGCTACCCAGCCACCTGGTGGGTGAGCGCTTTAGTCATCATTCCACTACTGGCAATATTTGTGATCTTTCTCTATCGCACATCTATCGGCCTTCAGGTAAGGGCCGTCATCTCCGACTCCGTTGAGGCCGCAGTAGCTGGAATAAATTCTAAAAGAGTCTCCGGTATCTACTTTGGAATCGGCTTTGCACTTGCAGCTTGTGCTGGAGTCTGGGGAGTATTTATATTTGGCGGAGTCAGTCCTACCGAAGGTGCTGCAATTACAATTACTGCCTTTGCAATCATCGTCTTTGGATCTTTAGGAAACACATTGGGAACGATCGCAGCAGGAATCATCTTCGGAATCTTTTACCAATTGGCTCAGGTCTACATTCCTAGCTGGTCAAACCTTGTACCCTATGCATTAGTCATCGCCACAATGCTCATTAGGCCTCAAGGCTTATTCGGAAGAAGGCAGAGAATTGCCTAAATTAGATGATCTAGATCTGACATTAGAGACAGGATCAAAGGGAAAGAAACTGATCTCTCCAGCGATTGCAGCATTGGTGCCAATCGTTGCATTTGCCGTAGGTGTCCACCTCTATTCGAACGAACTGCTCCTAACTTACATGGCAATTTACATTGCGCTCGCCCAAGGAATCAATATCATCTATGGATTCACTGGATACCTGCCATTTGGCTATTTCGGCTTTTTCGGAGTCGGAGCTTATGCCTCTGGCCTTGTAATGCTGGATTATAACGTTCCCCCGGTACTAGCCGTTATCATTGGCGGCGTAGCGGGAGCACTTGTAGGTGCAATCTTGTTACCATTATTTAGATTACGTGGGGCCTATTTCGCGATTGGAACTCTAGCAGCCAGCGAAGCGATCTACACGATAATCTCCAACCCCTCCCTCCAGTCGATTACGAATGGGCCATACGGCCTCAACCTAGCAGGTTTTTACTCCTCTGGAACGGCATATGGAACCGCTATAGCCTTAGCAGCCTTATCGATACTTGCTACAAGCTTTGTGCGCTCTTCGAAATTCGGGTTGACGCTCAAGGCGATCCGTGACGACTCATATTCGGCATCAATGGCTGGAGTGAACGTACCGCGCCAAAGATTCTATGCATGGTTAATCGCAGCTGCCATAGCAGGTATGGCAGGCAGTGTCTTTGGCTGGTCGACAAGCGTCTTCTATCCCCAAGCAGTGTTCGACCCGGCCCTCTCAGTGCTAGCTATCGTTTTCGCCCTATTCGGTGGTGTTGGAACCATTTGGGGTCCGACGATTGGCACGGTCGTTCTATATGCGATCTATAACGCAATTGGGGTTTCAAATCCACAATACTTCCAGCTAATCTACGGAATGGTAATCGTACTTTTGGTCCTTTTTGCACCCCGAGGGCTAGCTGGCTTTTGGAACTACATCACTACAAAAATCACCACGGTCAGGGCAAAAAATGACTGAATCGAAAAGTCTTCTAAAGATCGAAAATCTTACGACCATATTTAGCGGATTTAAGGCACTTAACGATGTATCTCTAGAACTCTTCCAAGGTCAAGCCTTAGGCCTGGTTGGACCCAACGGCTCAGGGAAAACAACACTGGTAAACACGGTTTGTGGACTCTATAAGCCTGCGCACGGTCACATAACCTTAGAAGGCCTAAATATCACAGGGAAACGCCCTCATGACATTGCGAGAGCCGGGATAAATCGAACCTTTCAGATACCAAAACCTTTCCGAGACCTTTCAGTCTATGAGAACGTGGCGGTCTCCTCGATCCACTCCAAAAACCGGACATCGATCCCAGAAATCTTAAGAAAAGTCAACTTGGCCGATTGCGCAAATTATCCGATTGAAAAGCTAACAGCCTCTCAGCAAAAAAGGCTGGATCTAGCTCGGGCACTAGCACTAGATCCCAAAGTAATCTTTGTTGATGAACTAGCAGCCGGATTAACTCCGACAGAGCTAACCGAAGTTGCCGAGATGTTAGCCAACTTTCGACAAAATGGTATAGCGCTTATCGTCGTGGAACACTTAATGGGATTTTTAGAGCAAGTTGTCGATTCGGTCTTTGTTCTAAGCGCAGGCAAAGGCATCTTTTCTGGATCCCTTCGCGACGCGCTCTCAGACGAAGAGGTAAAGCGGGTCTTTCTGGGAGGTGCACACGATGCTTGAGGTGTCACAGTTAACGTCCGGTTACGGTTCGATGCAAGTGCTATGGGATATAAGCCTGAGCGTTAAAGAAAATGAGATCCAAGTCGTCCTAGGAGCGAACGGTGCGGGTAAATCCACCTTTCTAAAAGTAGCGATCGGCTTACTGCCTCTGTGGTCCGGTGACTTGAAGATGAATGGCACTAACATTGCCCCTCTAGCTGTTGCCGAACGTGTAAAACACGGTCTTGGCTACATGAGCGAACAGGGAATCTTCCCTGATTTGAGCGTCGAAGAAAATCTCCGCTTGGGTTCCTTGCGCACCAAGACGAAATCAGTCGGTGATCAAATCGACAACATCTACGAACGATTCCCTGAACTCAAAGAACGCAGAAAGTCACTCGCTGGAGGACTATCAGGTGGACAGCGAAAGCTAGTCGGAATCGGGCGCGCGTTAATATCCGAACCTAAGATTCTGCTGATGGATGAACCTTCGTCAGGCCTTTCTCCGAGGTACGTAAACGAAGTAATCGAACGTCTTGCAGAACTCAGAGGCGGGATAACTCTCGTCATAGCAGAACAAAACATATCTTTCCTAAGTATCGCCGATACGGTAAGTGTTATTGAAGGTGGAAAAACGAGATTTACTGGATCAGTAAGTGACTTCAACAATAACGACACGCTAAAAGAAGCATTCTTTGGCATTGAATGAAACCTCGGTGTAATGATTTCATGTCCCGACTCCCCCGTGTTGGGACATGAAATACCACCTTCCAATTACCCCCATCAACCCCTCAAATTTAGAGCTTTCGCGAGTCTAAAGATATCCAAACCAGCTGGTTCGAACCCAAAAAAGATGTTTGTTTTCGTATCGTTTGGCTGACTTATCAAAAGCAAACAGTACGAAAACAAACATCTTTTAGGCAGGCGTGGTAGAGGCACACCTCTACCACGCCTGCCTCTACTTTTCCTAGCTAGTATCAAGGTTCCACATACGATGCCCTGCAGGGGCAACCTTGAGCTAGCCAAATTAAACAAACCATCCAAACGGAATCATATATCTCACCCCGAAGAAGCTTGAGAGTAAAACTTTAGATGGCTAAAACTACTTCTACAGCCATCGCATCCGTCAAAGCCACCTGATAAATCGATCCTAACTCAAATCTAACAGAAGACACCGTCCAGTGCATATTTGTGATAGTAAATGCGACATAGTGTCATTACGGATAAACGCATCACTTCAATAAATTACTTGCCTATGGACTTCGTAGATTCGCGAAAATTCAACAAGTATGTTTGCTGAGTAGGGGCGAGGTAATCACGCAATCAATAAGAGCGAACGTATCGAACAAAAATAAGCTTAAAAGAAATAACATTCATCACATACAACATAATTGCCCATTTATGACAAAGAATCTCGCCAGATTTATAGTCTAAAACCATCGACATACCGATCCTATTAGATCAAACTAGCTAGAGAAGCGAACAGATCTCGAACGGGATACAGGTGATCAAAATCCGCCTATATAGCTCGGCGTCCTCCACTTGAAATAACCGGCGCAAACCCGGTATGGAGTAGATACTCAGCCGGGCGGCTCAAAAGCTTTGTCGCAAGAGGAAGCGTGACAGCGACAAAAAGGCCAGCCCAAATCAAGCCAGCTACAATATCACCCGGATAATGAGCTCCTACGTAGACTCGAGCAAAGCCAAGAAATAGCCCAAATACCGCAGCGAAAATTCCTACCTTTCGATCAACCAACAGGAGCCCTACGATCATGGCTCCAGCCACCGTCCCGTGATCAGAGGGAAAGCTAAAGTCATTAGCCCTAGCTATCAAGACCTCCATTCCCGGTATCGAGTTATAGGGTCGCGGCCGTCCAAAAAAGTGAATTATAGGCTGATTCAGACCCAAGGCTATCAACGTAGCTGCACCAACCCAGACGACTCGAGCTGATTGAAGTGCACCAACATTTCTCGCCCTAAAAAAAGCCCAGAAACCGAGCAACCCAAGGACTACCAGGCCGCCATAGACCGCATAGGCGCTCATGAACCCGTGAGCGAATGAGGTGTTCCTAGCAAAACGATTTACGGACTCATAGAGACTACGGTCAAGACTGTTCATCGACACTCATTTCTAAAGAAATAAATCCTTTTATATTTACCTAAACTTTACCTGTAATTCATATTTTAGGTGGTAACAAGAGGCCTACCAGGACTTTCATTTGAATTAGCGCGGTTTAAATTCAAGACAAAGCAAGGAATTGAGATCCACTAGATATCAATTCGATAGAGAATCACTATGGCGTCACACAAAAAACCCCAGGAACCATTTCAACAACTGCACCTGGCAAGAAGCGCACTTTCGACTTACCTAGGAAAACAAGCGCCATATTAGAGGTCAGCCAGGAGTCAAAATAATTGCTGACGGAAAATAGATCAGCCAGTCTAAATCGCATTTGATAGCCTTGCTATCAATACTCGCCGCTCAAGTGGTAATAAAATCCTCTCCGAAAGGAGATAAGGAATACCTAAAAGATATCCTGGCGAGATAGTAGTGTCAAAAAATAATCTATCTAGAAGCAGAAAATAGATTAAATATCAACAAAATTACAAATACTAAATTAGCTAATTGAACTCTTAAGATTGAAGGAAATGTTTCATCTTTGTTAAATAGTGCATCAAGAAGTGCATAGGGGATCCTTCTATAGTTTCCATGCGCTAACCTTCGTTTTACGGAAAAACTAACAGGCAAAAGCGAGTCAATCAATGTTACTTACCGACAGGGATAAAGAAAAACTCCTTCTAGTGGTAGCCGGAGATCTTGCTCGACGGCGCCTTCAGAGGGGTCTACGTCTCAACTATCCGGAGGCAATTTCATTGATCTCCTCGGAACTGCTCGAAAGCGCCCGAGATGGTAAAAGCGTCTCTGAGCTTATGGTTTACGGCACTCAAATATTAACAGCGGATCAAGTTCTAGAAGGTATTCCAGAGATGATAGAGGAGATCCAGATAGAAGCCACATTCCCAGATGGCACCAAATTGGTCACGGTCCACAACCCAATCTCATAGTTCAACAAAGACGTCAACTCCAAGCTCAAAGTTGGCAACTTCCTAGAGTCACCAACTTTATTACAAAAGGACAGACATGATTCCAGGCGAATTTTTCCTCACAGAGGAAGATATTCTTATCAATTCTGACTCTCAAATCGTAGAAATCGAAGTCTTCAATAGCGGAGATCGGCCCATCCAGGTTGGATCGCACTTTCACTTCTACGAGAGCAACCACGCGCTCTTATTCGACCGAAGCTTGGCATTTCACACTCGACTCGATCTCGCCAGTGGAACTGCTATGCGCTTTGAGCCAGGTCAACATCGAAACGTGAATTTGGTTCACTTTAGCGGTTCGCTAACCACACCAGAATCGACGTCGGCCCCTGAGATGAAACGATAAATCTAATGGCAAGTTCAATCCCTAGATCAATCTATGTCAGTCATTACGGACCCACAACAGGCGACCGAGTGCGCTTGGGCGATACCGACCTCATCGTAGAGGTGGAAAAAGATCTAACGACCAAGGGCGAAGAGGCCAAATTCGGCGGCGGTAAGACCATCCGTGATTCAATGGGTCAGAACCCAATCATTACACGCTCAATGGGTGCGCCAGATCTTGTCATCACCAATGTGCTAATTCTGGACCACAGTGGAATTTATAAAGCTGACATCGCTATCCGAGATGGCTTGATTTTAGCGATCGGAAGCGCGGGAAACTCTCTCGTCTCCAAAGGTGTCACGATTGAAATCGGTGCGAGCACAGAGATAATCGCCGGAGAAAAAATGATTCTCACCGCAGGCGGAATCGACTCTCACATACATTTCATATCTGCAGATCAGATCCAAGCCGCAGTCTCATCTGGCATTACAACCATGATAGGAGGCGGAACCGGTCCGGCTACTGGGACAAACGCAACAACGGTGACACCCGGAGCCTGGTATATGGCCCGCATGATCGAGGCATTCGAAGATCAACCGATCAACGTGGGCTTCATGGGCAAAGGAAATTCATCGTCACACGAGGCGCTGCGAGAACAAGTTATCGCCGGGGCTATGGGTCTCAAGTTGCACGAGGACTGGGGGTCTACACCTAGGGCCATCTCCACCTGTCTAGATGTCGCCGACGAGATGGACGTTCAGGTTGCAATTCATACGGATACCCTGAATGAAAGTGGCTTTGTCGAAGAGACGATAAATGCCGTATCAGGTCGAACCATCCATGCCTTCCACACCGAGGGTGCCGGTGGTGGCCACGCGCCCGACATCATAAAGGTTGCCGGCCTTTCAAATTTTCTTCCCTCTAGTACAAATCCAACACGACCCTATACCCTCAACACCATAGAAGAGCACCTAGACATGCTGATGGTCTGTCACCACTTGGACAAGTCTGTAGCTGAAGATATAGCCTTTGCTGACTCTCGAATTCGAGCTGAAACGATAGCCGCCGAGGATGTTCTACATGATCTCGGCGCAATCTCTATGATCTCCTCCGATAGTCAAGCGATGGGTAGGGTCGGTGAGGTAATCATTAGGACATGGCAAGCCGCCCACAAAATGAAGCAAGAGAGAGGTCCACTCGAAGGTGATAGCGATAGATCCGACAACAATCGAGTAAAGCGATACGTCGCCAAATACACGATAAACCCAGCCATTGCCAATGGAGTCTCGAGCTATGTAGGCTCCGTCGAAGTTGGGAAGATTGCCGACTTGGTGCTTTGGAAACCGGCATTCTTTGGAGTCAAACCCGAACTGATCATCAAAGCAGGAATGATTTCGTGCGCTGTCAGTGGTGATCCCAATGCGTCCATACCTACTCCCGAGCCACGCCTATATAAGTCACAATTTGCATCCATGGGACTCGCCGCATCGTCGGTTGGCTTCACGTTCGTCTCTGAAATCAGCCTTAGCAGCGGTAGTAGCTTCAAAAATTCGAATCGCAAGAGACTTCCCGTCAAAGGAACAAGGACTCTTACAAAAGCTGCAATGGTGCTAAATGACAGAGTTGGAGATATTGAGGTAAACCCCCAAACGTACGAAGTGCGACTCGATGGTGAGCTTCTAACTTCACAGCCGGCAAGGTCACTCCCTCTAGCTCAACGCTATTTTCTCTTTTGAAAGACTATTTCACCAAGGTAAAGGGCCAGCTTTAACTATGGAGAGCTCCAATAAAAGATCCGACGCACGCCAGATATCGCAAATGCACTACTTCTTTGATTCAGCGTTTCCCGCGGGAGCATACGGTCATAGCTTTGGATTTGAGACCTTCGCCGCCTCAAAAGATGGCGCAGACCCAGAGAAGGGCCTCAATTGGATTGAAAACTATATGGTCCATTCCCTTTGGTATGGCGATCTCGAAAACATATCAAAGATCTCAGAGATTTTGCAAACTCCACAAGCCACCACCCAACAAATCACCAAAGAGGACACGATCTTGCATGCAAGTCGATCAACTTACGAAGGACGAAAGTCTGCAATATCCCTCGCTCGCGCTATTGAAATAGCAGGCAATAAATTGTTCGCGAGCAATCCGTCTTACGGTACAAAACTGCAGGAAGATCTTCGGGAACCATCAAGCATCGTTGGAATTATCTCTGGTCGCCTTAAATGGCCGATCGATCTCACCAGGCTCTTTTATCTACAAACCCAGGCATTGGCCGCCACATCGGTACTGGTTCGCTGTGGACGAATTGGCCAATTCGCACAACTAGAGATGATGGGCACGATTCTGGAATCTTCTGCCAAGCTAGCCATGGTTCGGCCTAAATCGCTTCCAGATAGATCGGCGATTTCAGCTTGGCAGATAGAGATGGACCAAATAAACCACCAAGAACTCTCACCAAGGCTATTTCAGTCGTAAAAACCAAGAAAAGGAAGTTATCAGATGACAATAGCACTCGACAATACCAAAAGCGCAACTCGACGGGCACTCCGAATCGGAGTGGGCGGGCCAGTTGGATCCGGCAAGACAATGCTGGTGAGGAGAATTATCGAATCGTTACAATCCTCGGTTCAAATTGGTGTTGTGACCAACGATATCTACACGAAGGAAGATGCCGATTTTCTAACAAATTTGGGGATTTTACCCCAGAATCATATCTTGGGTGTCGAAACAGGAGGCTGTCCTCATTCGGCAATTCGCGACGACGTTTCAATGAACCTAGCTGCCATCGACGAATTGACACAAAGGTGCGATCAGCTGGACCTGATATTAGTTGAATCTGGCGGCGACAACCTGACTGCGATGTTCTCTCCAGATCTAGCTGACAAAACTATCTACGTGATCGACGTAGCACAAGGAGACAAAATCCCCAGAAAAGGAGGACCGGGTCTCACCTTCTCAGACCTCCTTATCATAAACAAGATCTCCCTTGCTCCTTTTGTCGGAGCGAACCTAGAGACAATGGAACACGACGCCCAAACCCTAAGAGGCGAACGAGCCACTATCTTCTCGGACTTGGGCGACGGACGAGGCATCGATCAAATTACAAGGTGGATTTCAGACCAAATTGGCTAGGCAAAAAAAGACAGCAAAACTCGCTCAATCTCCACCAAAGGTCGCTACTAACTATGACGGTAAATACATCTACCCTAACTAGCAAAAATCTCCCAGCAGCTATAGATTCTGCTAGATGTAGTTTCGGCATGGAACCCACATCATCACTCGTCGTCGACTTTAAGAACGGGGTACCAAGATGTCAAGAGCAATTTGGACAATTCAGGCTATCAAATCGAACTACCGAGATCTTTGGACGCAAGCGGTTTTTTATCACCGAGATAGGACCTGGCCTTTTCCCTGGAGAACGCCACCAAATCTCACTAAGTCTTAGTGATAAAAGCAATGTCGTAATCGAAAGCCAATCAGCGACAAAGGTCCATCTTTGTGAAGATGACAGATACGCTAAGATGAAACAGAACTTCAAAATAGCCAGTGACTGTAGCCTCATTGCGCTACTGGCTCCTACGATCTCCTACGAAGGTTCAAACTTTGTTTCATCGATTCAGCTCGACCTAGCGCTAGGTGGCGAAGCCATCACCTCGGAGATAATAGCAAAGGTCGCTCCAACCAAAAACTCCCATGGCACAACAACCATCGATATGGCTATGGAGGTGATCTACGGTGGCGAAACTGTACTAATCGATCGAATCGCAACGCACGAAAATCCACTCTTCGACCCCTTGGGAGCTCGTCAACGTATAACGGGCGGCTTTGATGTAATAGGCACGATCTACTTCTGTGGATTTGGTCCGCAAGGAGATCTAAAATTACACGAACTCACCAAAATTGGTACTTCTGCTATGACCAAGGTGCAGAGCTCTCTTGCGACATCGCCAATGGAACAAATTACGCTAATTAGGGGACGTGCCAGAGATCCTTTTTATCTTGCGTCGTACTTCTCTTGGTTGACTGAAAACTTCCTAAATTAACCACATTCCCTTATTATCTGCCGCCAACCAATGTTAAACATCGAGGACATTCCAAAACTCGTCAATATCACAGTGACTTATCCGCTTTGCAAAAAGATGGATGACTCTCTTGCTTCCCGTGCGCACATTGTTTTGGGACACTCTGACAAAGGACGCCTAGGATCCTAAACTAACCAGAATTTGTCTCACAAACCTAGAAAAACCACTTCTCCCGGTGGCCTCAAGAAATAGGCAAAATACTTACCAGGTCAAAAATGTAACCAAGCGATCACCTAAACACAACGAACCGCTTTGGAATTGCCCAGACTACGAACTCGAAGGAAATCTGCCACACCCAAGGCACTTTATGGTTTTGTGGCTTCATTCATTCCATCTGAAGAATAGAACAATCTAATCTTTTAATGCGCTTGGACCGCCAAACATACTTTAAATACGCTCTATGTCAAGAGACCTAGCGTTAAAAGTCACCGCTACCAATCAATTAACTGAGCTGGGTATTTCCGGGGCGCCCACCGAGCAACCACCCCATCGACTTCACCTAAATCACCAAGCTCGTCTCACTCTTGAAGAACACAAGACCTCACAGCATTGATTGTCGCCGAACAATCCTTATCCCGCCTTAGCAGTACTAACGACAAACCCACACCTCTCTCAAGGTGTGAAATAAAGATGACCGAAGTTTGCTGTGACTAGATTGAGTCAAACTGAATCTATCAAAGTCCATAGGATGTCAACTAATATGACCATATGACAAAGGCTTCTGGGATCCGCAAAGATGGAATGGACGAAGATATCTCGCCCAAAGACGACCTATTTAGGCACGTGAATGGGAAATGGCTACAAAACAGCGAAATACCTTCAGATAAGGCTCGCTACGGATGGTTCGCAATCCTTGCCGAAGAGGCAGAGTTAGCGGTCAAAGGGATCGCAGAAGCTGCAATTTCCAATAAAACCGACCCTCAAGCTGAGAAAATTGGTGCGCTGTATCAGTCGTACATGAATGAGGCTGCGATTGAATCAGCCGGCTCACTCCCAATCGCAGACCTGCTGGATGAGGCAGATTCGATTCAAGACGTCAATTCCCTTTTTGACATCTTTGGCCGCTTCGAGTCGATTTCAATCCCGGGAATCTTCGGTGGATTCGTTGACAACGATCCCGGGGATCCAAATCGATATCTCCTCTTTATTGAGCAAGGTGGCATTGGTCTTCCGGACGAGCAGTTCTATCGTGATGAACATTTCGCGTCGATATTGGAAGCCTACAAAGTCCATATCGAACGCACCTTCGCACTCATTGATCCTGAAAATGCACCCACATATGCAGATCTCGTAGTTGATTTAGAGACAAAGATTGCCAAGTGCCACTGGGATAACGTCACATGCCGAGATCAGACCAAGGTTTACAACCTCACTACCTGGAGCGACTTTAAGAAATCAATCCTCGACATCGACCCAGCCGTAGGGAAAGCCTTCGATAGCTACCTCCTTCATATTTCAGAGGCCGTAGAAAGGTCCCCTGAAATTGTTGTTAGGCAACCTTCATTTCATAGCGAGGTCGCAAAATTACTTTCCGAGATCGGAATAGAGAGATGGAAGATCTTTCTAAAGTGGAACATTCTTAGAAGCTCATCGGCATATCTCTCTTCGGCCTTTGTAGAAGAACACTACGACTTCTACTCCAAGACGCTCACTGGGACTCCGGCCATTCCAGAGCGGTGGAAACGCGCCGTCTCGTTACTAAATGGCGCAATGGGCGAAGCTGTTGGAAGAATCTACGTCCAAAAGCACTTCAACGAGGAGTCAAAGGTAGCGATGGATCGCTTAGTTGCAAACTTAGTTGAAGCGTATCAACAAAGTATTACGAAGCTCAACTGGATGAGTTCTGAAACCAAAATACGGGCAATCGCCAAATTGGATCAATTCACTCCAAAAGTTGGATATCCAAAGAAATGGCGTAATTACGATGCGCTCTCCATAACCTCCGAGTCGCTGATCGCCAACATTCGAGCAATTGCAACCTTCAACCACAATCGAGAAATTAGAAAACTTGGAAGCGCAATCGATCGCGATGAGTGGTTTATGAACCCCCAAACCGTCAATGCATATTACAATCCCGGGTTCAACGAAATCGTCTTCCCAGCAGCAATATTGCAATTTCCTTTCTTTGATCCAAATAGCGACGACGCAGCAAATTATGGTGCAATCGGTGCTGTCATTGGCCACGAAATTGGCCATGGCTTCGACGATCAAGGCTCCAAATTTGACGGTTCCGGCAAGATGGAAAATTGGTGGACCGATAGCGACAGAGAATTATTCGACGAGCGGGCAAAGGCCCTCATTTCGCAATATAGCGAACTATCGCCCGCTCAAACACCACACATTAAGGTAAATGGAGAGTTGACGGTTGGGGAAAACATCGGTGACCTTGGAGGACTGGGAATCGCTTGGAAGGCTTACCTTATTTCATTGGATGGCGCCGAATCCCCAATAATCGATGGCTACAATGGCGCTCAAAGGTTCTTCCTGTCGTGGGCACAAGCGTGGCGGGAAAAGCGACGTAATGCCGAGATGGAGCGTCTCATCGCAATCGACCCACACTCGCCAAGCGAATTTCGATGCAACCAAATCGTAAAAAACTTAGATGCCTTCCATGATGCATTTGAGACGAATGAAGATTGTCAAATGTGGCTTGATCCTTCACAACGAATCCAAATCTGGTAGATGGGATTCGGCGGCTTAAATGTCATCAAAGATAAAAGTAGATCTCCATCCAATCTTCAATAACTCTCGTGCTATAGACGCTGCCCTAAACGATGCCTTCGCCGAGGCTGAACGTATAAGGGCCTCTTCCATAGAGATCATTCCCGGCAAAGGAAGCGGGCAGCTCAAAAAGCATGTAATCAGGTTTTTAGAAAGCAAAGAGATCAAAGGAAGATACCACAGGCTCGAGAAAGATTCTGACAACTTTGGACGTATCTTTGTTCACTTCAAATGGAAGTAGAACGCTAAAACACGCTAGGAAAATGGCAGAAAGTCAAGCCATGTCTCAACATTTAGTCCTATTTCGTTAGTGACAAGTTGGCAAGTCCAGCAAAGACGTGATTTCAGATCTCGCCCATGTAATGAAATTCCTGGCCCTCAACCAAGTGCAACCAGAGAACAACCTAAAGCTTGACCATGTAAAGTCTTTATCCATCTCAACCGTGCTGGCTTGGACTAAGGGGATAAGTGGCTCTTCCGTTTCTACCGGGGCGGGGAACTCGATTTCATACGCGGTAGAACTCTTTATCCGGTACGTATCGATAGTAGCGACGAGCTGTGACGTTCATGGGATTGCCCATGGATTAGAATTCGAAAAACAACAGGACCGATCCTTGCGGACCGGCCCTGCATTATCATTAGTGGCGGGGACAGGATTTGAACCTGCGACCTTCGGGTTATGAGTTCTATTTGAGCCGTCCAAGGGGTCCGACACTGTCCTCCATCGTCGCCCTGATTCTGCCTTTCACTAGGGTATTTCTTCGGAATATACGCTCCATGCAGGATCAACGTTCTATCGGATCGTCGCCTAATAGTAGGGATGGATTAGGGATGGAATCATTTTTGTTCGGATTGGCGCGGCTGCGGTCGCTGCCGCTCAAGAACAAGCTTGCTGAAGGCAGATCCTGATGGAATCTTGATCATGTGGAGTCAGAAATATTTCCTTAGATTGAGTTTTCTATAATCGCCAAAGGCACTCTCTAGCATTCTGAGCCTCAGCGACCTTGCATTTTCTGAGATTGAAAGATCGTCTGAATCGCTGCAGGAAGAGTTCAGGTAAAGCCAAAATAATTCACTTGTAGGATGGCTCCATGAGCTATGAATCAGTTAACAGCAGCCCATCCATCAGCTTCCAACGTGAAGCCAATGCCTTTTTTGCTGCTCTTGAACGTACATCACCAGATGCCATCACCGCCTGTTCTGGATGGACTGCACATGAGATTGTTGCCCATTTGGCTGCCGCCGGTCTCGAGGTGGCACTGAATTTGGAAGCTTATGGGGAAGGAAGACCGGTTCCTCCAACGCGAAGTTTTGAGGAACGTGAAGCTCCTTTTAGGGAAATGAATGACCATTTGCTTCGTGTC